>CAZHCO010000001.1:0-1261 GCA_964530965.1 uncultured Aestuariivirga sp.
GGCCGGCCATGGCGCAGACGGCGATGGTTTCGACCGATACGCGCAAGCACCATTTCATTCCCGCCACCGACAAAACCATTCACTGGGGCTATTTCAGCAAGTCGCTGAAACCGCTGCTGGTGGCGGATTCGGGCGACTACATCACCTTCGAGACGCTGACCCACCACGCCAATGACGACGCCGAACGCATGGTCAAGGGCGATCCCGGCGCCGAGTCCGTCTATCACTGGGACGCGCAGAAGAAGAACGTCAACCGGCGCGGCGCCGGCCCCATGGACGCCTCGATCATGAAGCGCGGCGCGGGCGAGGGCTTCGGCGTCCACATCCTCACCGGGCCAGTGGCGGTCAAGGGCGCCATGCCTGGCGACGTGGTGGAACTCCGCATCCTCGACGTCAAGCCGCGGCCCTGCGCCAATCCGAGTTTCGCCGGCAAGACCTTCGGCAGCAACGCCGCCGCCTGGTGGGGCTATCACTACAAGGAGCTGATCGAGGACCCGAAGCCGCGCGAAGTCATCACCATCTACGAGATCGACGCCAGGGGCGACAAGAACTGGGCCAAGGCGGTCTATAATTTCCGCTGGACGCCGCAGAAGGACCCGTTCGGCGTCATGCACCCGACGATCGATTATCCCGGCGTGCCGGTGGACCACAAGACCATCAAGGAGAACCACGGCATCCTGAAGGACATCCGGGTGCCGATCCGGCCGCATTTCGGCGTCATCGGCCTGGCGCCCAAGGAAGCGGACATCGTCGATTCCATTCCGCCCGGCTATTTCGGCGGCAACATGGACAATTGGCGCATGGGCAAGGGGGCGACGCTCTACATCCCGGTGGCGGTGGAGGGCGCGCTGCTTTCGGTGGGCGACCCGCATGCGTCCCAGGGCGATTCCGAACTGTGCGGCACGGCCATCGAATGCTCGCTCACCGGCACCTTCCAGGTGATCCTGCACAAGGGCGCCACCACCCGGGGCACGCTGCTCCAGGGGCTGGATTTCCCACTGCTGGAAACCAAGGACGAGTGGGTGGTCCACGGCTTCACCTTCGCCAACTATCTCGAGGCGCTGGGGGCCAAGGCGCAGTCGGACATCTATTCGAAGTCGTCGGTCGACCTGGCCATGCAGGACGCCTTCCGCAAGATGCGGCGCTTCCTGATCGCGGCTCGGAACCTGACCGAGGACGAAGCGGTGTCGCTGATGTCCGTGGCCGTCGATTTCGGCGTCACCCAGGTGGTGGACGGCAATTGGGGCATCCACGCCATCGT
>CAZHCO010000002.1:0-5432 GCA_964530965.1 uncultured Aestuariivirga sp.
TGTACGGAGATGCATGTTGTATTCCTCTCCATTGCCCAAAACGTCGAGTTCAATCCCGATCCATGAACTAGCATCAACTGATTTGCCATCAGGCGCGAGGTCTAGTCCTATCTGAACAAAGCCACCGTTGTTTTCAAGGCGTACGCTCCCGCGCATGTGGATGGCCGGGCGACCACCGACTATCTCGCGGACCAAGGCGCCACTGGAGATGCCACCCATCACCTCGTCGGTTACGACCTGCCACGTGGTGCCGATCGTGGCGAGCGGCGGGTTCCGGCTTAGGTCATCGATTACATTCGAGGATAGGTGCATGGCTTCGCTCCGCACAGTTTCATAAGCCTATCCTGTCCCTATTGGCCGTCAATGGCGTGATACCGCATTCTCACCCAGCACAACGCCTCTTAACACTACTATCCTGGAAAACATCGAAGGAGCGCAAATCTATTTGCGCTCCTTCAAAACTGCGGCTGCTTCCAGACAGGTTTGGCTAGTTGGAAGGCAACATCACGGTATCGATGACGTGGATCAAGCCATTGTCAGCCATAATGTCGGCCTTCACAACCTGGGCGCTATCCACCATGACGCCGCCCATATTCTTGGTAATAGCGAGCGTGCGGTCGCCGTTCGCCTTCAGCGTGCGAACATGGATCGGACCCTCGGGAAGCTGGTTAGACATAAGTTCCCGTGGCAGTACATGGTAGGAAAGGATCGCTACAAGTTTGTCCTTGTTCTCTGGTTTGAGGAGGCTTTCGACCGTACCGGCCGGAAGTTTTGCAAAAGCCTCATCGCTTGGTGCGAAAACTGTGAGATTCTCGCCCGTCGCCAGCGCATCCGCAAGGCCTGCGGCTTGGGCAGCCGCCAAAAGCGTGTTGAAAGTGCCGGCACCTTTCGCCGTCTCAACGATGTTTGCGGCAGACGCGGCTCCCGCCGACAGTCCAAGCGCTATCGCTGCGCCAAGTATATACTTGTTCATCTTATGCTCCTGCTAAATTGGTTTATCCGATGCAGGACTTCTTCTCCCGCCACCTGGACGCTAGATCCGATATGGTCTAGCGCGAGGCGAAACGTCTGGAGCGGCAAATCGGATTGGCCGATGGTATGGGATCAGCTTCACTTTTTCGTGATCAAAGTGCAACTCCCGATAATTCGCCCGACACAATCGACTCTTGAATTAGATCACCAAAAATAAAAAATTATTTTGGACAGAGTACATGATCCATGAGCGCTGAGCGCACGTTTCCGCCGTGTTCAAACAATAACCAAGGAGTAAGTCTATGCGCCCCGTTCAAAATCTACTGGCAGCCACCGCTATTGCTGTGTCTGGCTTCATCGCAACGTCTCAGGCTTTTGCAGCAGACATCGTTGACACGGCTATCGCCGCCGGTAACTTTAAAACCCTCGTCGCTGCTGTTCAGGCAGCGGGCCTTGTGGACACACTTAAGGGGGCTGGCCCTTTTACCGTGTTTGCACCGACTGATGAGGCCTTTGCAAAACTTCCGGCCGGTACGGTCGATGACCTTCTGAAGCCTGAAAACAAGGCAAAGCTTGCCGCCATCCTCACCTATCATGTAGTGGCTGGCAAGGTTATGGCAGCTGACGTGGCGGGCAAAGAGACCATGGCCAAGTCAGTCCAGGGTTCTGAGATAAAGGTGAATGGTATGGACGGCGTAATGGTTGACGGTGCCAAAGTGGTGACCGCTGACATCGCTGCCGACAATGGCGTGATCCATGTGATCGACGCAGTAATCATGCCAAAAATGTAACGAGCAGCCCTTCGGCTCTCGTTTGAGGGGTGGGCGCTTTGCTTCCTGGACGCCTGCCTCTCACACCCCGATTACCACTGCAGTTCTCTCGGACCACACCCAGGAAGTAACTGAATGTGGCCATACTGAACTGCGATTTCAACTCCCACCAACAAACGAAAAAAGGATCTAAATCATGAAAGACATCGTAGATACCGCCGTAGCAGCCGGCTCGTTCAAAACGCTCGCAGCTGCAGTGACAGCAGCGGGCCTCATCGAGACACTGAAGAGTGCCGGGCCCTTCACTGTATTCGCACCAAGTGACGCTGCTTTTGCAAAATTGCCAGCAGGAACAGTGGCCGATCTGGTGAAGCCGGAAAATAAGGCCAAACTCACAGCAATCCTGACCCTCCATGTTATGCCGGGTAAGGTTATGGCTGTCGACGTGAAGGGCAAGAAGGTATCGCCAGCATCAGTAAATGGCGAGGCCTTGCATGTTGACGGCACCAACGGCGTCACCGTGAATGGCGCAAAGGTCACGAGTGCAGATATCGCCTGCACCAATGGCGTCATTCACGTCATTGATACAGTGATCTTGCCAAAGGCTGCTTAGTCTCTTGCGCGAGTAAAACACCAGGGTCGCCAACCTCTGAATGGTCGGCGACCCAACCCGTAGAACACAACACGTACCCAAATGGCTTTTTAGTAATTGGGCTAACTCTGGCAAATGGAACGGACTATCGAACATAGCATCATTTGTTCGATGGAATCACTGATGACACTGCGATGTTCAAAATTGGTGGCGGTTAAAATCAAGGACGGACAATACATATGAAAATCAAAGATAGGCCCGAGTATCGCAGTAAACCTGCACCGTTTGCATTAAGTGGCAACGATAAGGTCTCACTGGCAGTGGAAACGATGTCTAACAGGAATATCGGTGCTGTTGTGATCGTTGACGACGGGAAGGAGGTCAAGGGAATTGTTACCGAACGTGACCTTATGCGGCGACTGCTGGACAAACGTCTCGACCCCCAAACGACTTTGCTCTCTGCTATCATGACCGGTGAAGTGAGGACGGGACGTGAGAGCGATGAGGTCATAGATTGGTTGCGTCAAATGTCAAACGAGCGTTTTCGGCATTTACCGATCGTTGATGAACAGGGCCGGCTTATAAACATGATGTCGCAAGGCGACTTTGTATCGTACACGTGGCCCGACTTGCTGGGTCTTATTGCAGGAAAGACGCGAGGAACTTTCCAAGGCAGCGCATCACAAACTACCATTTTGATCGCCGGCATGATGTTTTACGCTGTGTTGGTTCTGCTTATCGTTAAAGTACTTTGAAGCCGGAGGTTCAATTCGGTGTGGGATGGCATTGCAGAGATCTATAACGCCAATCTGCAGAAGCAGGAGTGAAACGTGTCTTATGAAAATCCTGCCTTGACAGTTTACTTTGATGGATCTTGTCCGCTCTGCCGGGCGGAAATCTCCCACTATCGCAGACAAGTTGGAGCCGACAAGCTCTGTTTTCGTGATGTATCGCAAGACGACCAACCTCTTGAACCCGACCTTGCGAAGGAAAGCGCGATGTCACGTTTTCATGTTCGACGCAGCGATGGGCGGCTCGTTTCCGGTGCTGCCGCTTTCGTCAACGTCTGGAGGCAGCTGCCACGGTGGCGGATGGTGGCTCGGATTGCAACGCTTCCTGGCGTGTTGGTGTTGCTTGAGCTGAGCTGCCGGCTGTTCCTTCCCGCGCGGCCAGCACTGGCAGTGATGCTTGCGGCGGCAAAACGCTGGCGCCCTGAAAAAATCGAACGCTAAAACTGTGCGACGAAACGATAATGCCAGTTACTGTTACTAACCGGCCTTGGAAGGAGATGACAAATGAATCATCACAATACTCGCAACGATCTCAAATCTAACACCAAGATTACCGTGGCTGCGCTGCTGAACGCTCGCTTGGTCGATGCTATTGATCTCGCCTTGATGACTAAACAAGCGCATTGGAATTTGCGGGGTCGCCAGTTCATAGCCGTGCATGAAATGCTTGATGGCTTTCGGATCGAGATTGATGGGCATGCAGACACTTTGGCTGAGCGCATTGTGCAGCTTGGCGGTGTTGCGCTTGGTACGACCCAAACGGTCGCACGTGCTTCCATGTTAAAGGCCTATCCGACCGATCTCGTTACCGTGGATGACCATGTCGCTGAGCTAGGAGCGCGTTATGGGGATCTTGCAAATGCGACCCGCGCGGCAATTGGGGTGGCAGCTGAAGCCGGAGATGCTGGCACAGCCGATATCTTGACCGTCTTCTCGCGCTCGCTCGATAAGGCGCTCTGGTTCCTGGAAGCTCATGAGACGGAGAAAGCCTGACGGCCAACGACTTGGGCACCGGCGCGTAAAGAGCGCTCAATTTCACCTCAACAGCTTGTGTTTAGGTTTTCCGAAGGAACAAATTCAAAAGCGTACAATTTGAACAAGCAGTACGACGTTATCAGGCAAATTCTATGGACAGCGAGGAACTCAATTGCCGGGGAAAGTTCTGAAGTACGAAGTCGGTTGTAGGCTCTGATACAGTCCTGAATGTCTCACTGCAGGATCTGGATATGCCACGTGGTGGGTAGAACTGGCATATTTTTTTGGCATCTGTGGATTTCATGCGGCTGACGGCCCATTGGTCTGCATAAAAAAACAGGAGGTTCTGGCATGGCGCGAGCTCTAGTGGTTGGTGCATCTGGTGGAATTGGTCGGTCTCTCGTCCGGGAACTCATAAAACGTGGCGAACACGTCACCGAATTGTCACGCAGCGTAGATGGCCTCGACCTTACGGACGAAATAAGTATCCGCGAGATATTGGGACGCATAAAAGGTCCATTCGAACTGATTGTCATTGCAACGGGCGCTTTGGAAATTGGAGCTCATGGTCCAGAAAAGTCAATAATGGCACTCAACCCAAGTGCAATCGCCGCGCAATTTGCAATTAATGCAACTGGGCCAGCTTTGGTACTCAAGCATGCGCTACGACATATTCCACGCGACCGGAGATCGGTTTTTGCGGCATTGTCTGCAAGAGTCGGCTCCATCGGCGACAATCGACTCGGGGGTTGGTATTCCTACCGGGCGGCTAAGGCAGCCTTAAACCAACTAGTTCATACCGCAGCGATAGAAGTATCGCGCAGTCATAAGCAAGCGATCTGCGTAACACTACACCCCGGTACAGTCGCCACCGCATTTACACGAAAATTTCAGTCTCACGTCGCTGTCCCTGCCGATGAGGCCGCCAGGAACTTGCTTTCAGTTATTGACGGATTGACGCCATCCGACACAGGACGCTTCTTCGACTGGTCTGGAGCCGAAGTTGCCTGGTAAGAAGTAAGAACAAATTTGTCCTGTATCATTGGCTACAACAAGAAATGTATTGGTTCATGACGAAAGCAGTTAGCGCTGCTTCTTGCACGAGTTGAAGAAGTCGATGGCGCCAAGGTCAAGGCAAATAAGGGGAAGAGTGGTAGCGAAATTCGAATATCAGTACTCATGCTTAACTGAAAGGTTCTGCCCTCGTGTCTTCCACAGGGAATAGAGGATGCCTGCCGCCAGAACTGTGACAGTTATGCCAAGCGAAAGAGCTGTCGGGATTTTGATCCCCATTGGCACAAGAAATACTTTGGTGCCGACCAGCACGAGCAG
>CAZHCO010000003.1:0-1387 GCA_964530965.1 uncultured Aestuariivirga sp.
CCCCTTCTTCTGCTCGTCAAAATCTCTGGTGTCGGCAAAAGGCAATCCGCCGCGTGCTTTCTTGAGTATACCCCGACTCCCCGAGAATCCGAAGAACCCCCTTGCCAAACGGCGCGATCCGGATTCTACCGAACGGATGATACGGCCTGGGTTTCTGGACAGAGAATCGCGGCAAGACCTGATCGAGTTGGCTCGGAACGGGTCGGCCGCTCATCGTCTGGCCCGACGTGCGAACGCGCTGGTGTTGCTAGACGACGGGATGAGCTGCGAGGCGATTGCGAAGGTCCTGTTGCTGGACGACGACACCATCCGCGCTTGGTATCGCCTGTATGAAGAGGATGGGATCGAGGGCCTGACGAATTTCGGCTACGAGGGCAGCGCTTGCCAGTTGAGCGGCGAGCAACAGGACAAGCTGAAAGCCTGGGTCGCTGCGGCCTTACCGCGCACAACGCGCCAGGTCGGCGCCTGGATCGAGAATGAATTCGGGCTCGTTTACGAAGGCCGCTCGGGATTGATCGCGCTCTTGCATCGTCTGGGGCTGGAGTATCACAAGCCGAGTGTCATTCCGCGCAAGCTCGACAAAGAGAAGCAGAAGGCGTTCATCGAGAGCTACGATAATCTCTTGAATTCCTTGGGCGACAACGAAGCCGTGCTGTTTGCGGACGCCGTGCATCCGACCCATGCGGCGCGACCCGCCGGCTGCTGGGCGCCGAACCAAGACAAGCTCGCGATCGAGCAGACGAGCGGGCGTCAGCGCATCAACATTCACGGCGCGATCGATCTGGAGACCGGCCAAACCCGGATGATCGAGGCGCTGACCATCGACGCCGCCTCGACGATCAGGCTGCTGGAATCGATCGAGGCGTTCTATCCGATGCTGGCGCTCATCCATGTTTTTCTGGACAACGCGCGTTATCATCACGCCAGGCTCGTCCAGGAATGGCTCGCCCAGCCAGGGCGCCGGATCAAGCTTCACTTCATCCCAACCTATTGCCCGCACTTGAACCCGATCGAGCGGTTATGGGGCCTGATGCACAGAAACGTCACGCACAACAAGTGCTACGCAACTTGCGCCCAATTCGCCGATGCGACGCTCGGTTTCCTGCGTGAAACAGTGCCCCGGAATTGGGCGGACCTCTGTGATTCGGTCACCGACAATTTCCGTATCATCAACCCCAAGGATTTTCGGGTTGTGACGTGAACGGAGTATATCCTAATTTGAATTATCTCGGGCCCCCGATCAGCCAACTCAGAAGAAATCCGGTCACCCCGCCAGCTACCCCTAGAACCGAAATTGCCGGGACTATGTGGGTGGTGAATTGGGCCCAAGTTTCCGACTTCCTCCACAAGAGGATCGTAGCCCCCAGCATCCCGGAAGCCGCTCCGT
>CAZHCO010000004.1:0-1941 GCA_964530965.1 uncultured Aestuariivirga sp.
GGCATCTCCATGCAGCGCTACAAGGGCCTCGGCGAAATGAACCCCGAACAGCTCTGGGAAACCACCCTCGACTCCAACGTCCGCTCGCTGCTCCGCGTAAAAGTCTCCGAACTCGACGAAGCCGACGACATCTTCACCAAGCTGATGGGCGACGTCGTCGAACCAAGACGCGACTTCATCCGCGAAAACGCCCTGAACGTGGCGAATTTGGATGTGTAGGTATTCAATTGATTGATGCGTCGATGGCGCGGACAACTTAGGATTGTTTTTGACCACATGGAACTTTGAGCGTGAGCTTGGATGAAACAGGAAACGCCGATCTCAAAGAACACCTAAGACTGCTAACGCTTGAAGGTCTGGAATCGATTGCGGATAGTTCCTTCGGAATTGAAGGCTGCAGAGCAGCTATTGCAAGATTTGATCCCGAAAAGGATGGGCTAGTTGAGAATCAGACTAGTTTCAAAAATACAGTAGAGGCTTTGCAACAATCACCTCGAGTCGTTGAATTGTATGGTCACGACGAAGCAACCAGAATTGCAACTCAGTTCGTGTTCAATGCTTGCAAGTTTGAAGCCAATGGATCGGCGCGCGAAGACGCATTTGCTGAGGTGTGGTCAGGATTTCTGAAAGAATTGAATACTGCCCACAGGACCTGCCGCTGTGTCGCAAACATCCAAAACCTCCAATGTTCGCAGGTTCCAATACATCTTTCGGATGGCATCACAGTCATGGGAAGATCATTTTCTCAGCTTTCATCCTTACTGAATTGGCAACAAAATGAACTTGAGAGAATTGGCAATGATTGGCAAGAAGGAGGCGGCAGCAGCTTTGTATTTCTCGTAGAAACAGAATTTCCTAAAACACCAGAAAATTTTCTACTTGAAGAGGATGGCTCATCATATCAACGCGCCACGAGAACGTTATTGGCTATGAGATTGCTCGCTCCCGGTGACATAAACATGGGTAGGCTTTTCATTGCAAGACCTGCTTCTTTCAATGTTGGAATTGGGGGATTCTCATCAAATGGAACAACTACTCGTAGATTTGGTAGTCCCTATGTCTTGACATCAGAGTTGGCTCCAAAAATTAGCGAGTTGTACCTGGACATTGCAGCTCTAGAGAAATTAACAGACATGTTTAGTCGGTCTCTACTGCTCGCTTTGCGGTCTTTCAATGCAATTTATGACCGCCTCACTCACCAAGCAGAGGACAAAGTTGTCGATGCGGTTACCGCTCTTGAAGCGGTTTGGGGAATAGACCAGGAATTATCTTACAGGCTTGCCAACTACACTTCGATGTTATTAGAAACATCCGATGATACGCGCGTATCGACTTACAAAATGCTGAAAGGGTACTATGCGATCAGAAGTAAAGTGGTGCATGGCAGTGTACTGAAATCAGAGCAAGAAACTCAGCTGCGAGAGAATGAACCACTCAGGGATATCGTACGGCGCACTCTTCGAGCATTTGTTCACCTTGCCGTCCACCCGGATAAGTGGACGCTTGAAAGGTTGCGTCAAGAAGGTGAGACAGCGTTATTGCATAATGTTTCGCGAACCGAAATCCAGATGGCCATGGGGATCTTAAGTTGAAGACCATTTTCTGAAAATGCGTAACAGCTTAACTGTTGCTCTTGGCGCCTAATTTGAATATGTCTTTAAAAACCAATTTATGTGAATAAATCCCCTTGACAATCTATTCCTATTGGGTTCATATGTTCCTGTTATGTTCTAATGCTGGATAGGAAACACTATGGACTGGGCCAGGGCCATCGAACGCAACAGCGAAGCCCTCAAAGGTATCGTTGCGGAACTTTTCGCCATGCTGGGGCTTGCAGGTGAAGCCACGGTTTCGCGGATTCCGCAGCCCCTCCACCGCGCCGTGCTGCGCGTGCTCTGGCCCGCCGAATCCGCCGTCAGGCGCCTCATTATCATCGCGGCG
>CAZHCO010000005.1:0-8970 GCA_964530965.1 uncultured Aestuariivirga sp.
GCCAATCGCCTGCGCGGCAAGCACAAGCCAACCTTCACTCCTTCCATGGACTGTGGCGACAACATCATCGTCATCAATTGCGAAAAGATCGCCTTTAGCGGCGCCAAGCGCAAGGACAAGACCTATTACTGGCACACGGGCTTCCCCGGCGGCATCAAGGAGCGCAAGGCGCACCAAATCCTCGACGGCAAGTTCCCCGAGCGCGTGCTTGAAGCTGCCGTGAAGCGCATGCTTCCGGGTGCTTCCCTCAAGCGCCAGCAAATGACCAATCTGCGGATTTACAGCGGTTCGGCCCATCCCCACGAGGCCCAGAACCCGGTCAAGCTCGACATTAAAGCAATGAACCCCAAGAACGTCCTGAGAGGCTAATCGTCATGGTTGAACAAACGACACTCTCAAACCTCGGTGAGGCCATGGGACTGGCAACAGCAGCAAATGCCGCTGCAACCACAGCTCCCGCCAAGCCAAAGATTGACACCAAGGGCCGTGCCTACGCCACTGGCCGTCGCAAGAATGCGATTGCCCGCGTCTGGATCAAGCGCGGTACCGGCAAAGTGACCGTCAATGGCAAGATTATCGAAGCCTATTTCGCCCGTCCCGTTCTGCGGATGCTGGTTCAGCAGCCTATGATAGCTGTTAATCGCAATACCCAAATGGACGTCGAATGCACCGTCGTCGGCGGCGGACTTTCAGGTCAGGCTGGTGCTGTGCGCCACGGCATTTCGCGCGCCCTTACCTATTTTGAGCCAGACCTTCGTCCAGCTCTTAAGAAAGGTGGCTTCCTCACGCGCGACAGCCGCGCCGTCGAGCGCAAGAAATACGGCAAGGCCAAAGCCCGCCGCAGCTTCCAATTCTCGAAGCGCTAATCCATCATTTACCGAACGCAAAAGGCCGGAAGAAACTCCGGCCTTTTTTGTTGCGGCAAGCCCAAAAAAAGAAAGCCCGGGCAGGGGAGACCGGACTTTCCGAGCAAGCCCGCCATTGCGGGGGAGGGGGAAACAGGCTCGCTTCTGCTTTTAAGATAGGTATTAAAAAGCAGATTACGAGTCACCTCCGACCACATTTTTGTGATTACCCGATCCCTCACCCTGAGGTGCCTTGGCGTTAGCCAAGGCCTCGAAGGGTCGCTGGTCGGTCGCTTGGCTATCCTTCGAGGCACTGCTGCGCCGTGCACCTTGGATGAAGAGAGTTGAGAAGTTATTCCGATCTCACGCGCACATAGCTGCCCGGTGCATCCTCAAGGGCTTCCAGTTTTCCATCGCCTGGAACCGGTGCGGAAACCTTGGCACCAGACCGCGTCGTGATCCAGTCCGCCCAATCCGGCCACCAGGAACCTTCATGTTCTTTGGCTGTTTTGAGCCAGTTTTCCAGGTTGTCGGCAGGCGCATCATTCGTCCAATGCTTGTATTTCCGTTGCTCCGGCGGATTCACAACTCCGGCAATATGGCCCGAACCGGAAACCACCAGTTTGGTTTCCCCGCCGAGGAACTGGCCGACCTTAAACACCGAAGGCAGCGGCGCAATATGATCTTCCCGCGCGGCCAGATTATAAACCGGGACCTTCACCTTCTTAAGATCGATACGCACATTGTCCAATACCATCTTGCCCTGGGCCAACTTGTTGCCGAGGTAACACTCGCGCAAATAGAAGGAATGGACGCCGGCAGGCATCCGGGTTGAATCGGAGTTCCAGTAGAGCAGGTCAAAAGGCATCGGTTCCTTGCCGAGCATGTAATTGTTGATCACATACGACCAGATCAAATCATTGGAGCGCAGCAGGTTGAAGGCATCGGCCATCCGCGAGCCCGCGAGATAGCCCTTCTCCTCCATTCGCTCTTCAATCCACTTAACCTGTTCGTCATCAACGTAAACAAGAAGGTCACCCGCCTTTTCAAAATCAATCTGCGTGGTGAAAAAGGTCGCTGCGTTGATGCGGGTGTCATCCTTCGCCGCCATGTAACCCAAGCCAGCCGCCACCAGCGTGCCGCCAATGCAATAGCCGATGGTATTAACCTTCTCGGCACCCGTGGCGTCCTGCACCGCCTGCACCGCCTCCAGGAAACCTTCGCGCATATAGTTGGAGAAGCTCTTGCGGCCCTGGGCTTCCGTGGCATTGACCCAGGAAACAACAAACACCGTCAATCCTTGTTCAGTTGCCCAGCGCACGAAAGACTTTTTTGGATTGAGGTCAAGGATGTAGAACTTGTTGATCCACGGCGGAACTATGAGGAGGGGAATTTCGTATGTGCGTGCAACCGCCGGTGAATACTGGATCAGCTCAAAGGTGTCGTTGCGGAACACCACCTTGCCCGGTGTCATGGCAATGTTCTTGCCAATTTCAAAGGCGCTTGTATCACTCTGCTTGATACGCAGCCGCCCGTCCGGCGAACTCATGTCTTGTTCAAGATGCTTCAGGCCCTCAATCAGGTTTGCCCCATTGGTGGCCAGCGTAGCGCGTAGGATTTCTGGATTTGAAACCGGAAAATTTGACGGCGAAAAAGCGTTGGCAATTTGCTCTACATAGAACCTGGCCTTGAGGCGCGTATGCTCATCAAGGCCATCCGCGTTTTTCACAAAATCCTGCGCCCAATTGGTCGAAATCAAATAGAACTGCTTCAGAAAATCAAAAACCGTATTTTCCTGCCAGTCCCTGTCCTTGAAGCGCTTGTCATTGCGGGCAGGTGCTGCCATTGGCTCTGTCGGCGTCCCAAGCGCCTTTGACCAGGCGTTCTGCCAAAGCTGGCTGTAGCTGTTCCATAGCCGGGTTTGGGCTTCCATGAGCTTCTGTGGGTCAGCCATATAGGACTGGGCAACGGCGCCGAGAGTCTTGGTCACCTGATCAATGGGGGTGATCTGGGTTTCCGCCTGTTTTTTTGCCAGCTCGGGACGCTCCGCTATGTGCCTGGCAATCTGGGCGGCGTGCTCGAACACCTTGGCCATATTTTGAGCGAGCTGGACGGGGTCCGCCAGTTTAAAATCGCCCGGTTTTTGTGGGCTGGAATCGCTCATTAACTTTGTCTTCCCATCTCTTCCCGCCATTTTAGGGGCGCGGGCGTCGAACGCCAACAATAAATGGCCTTTCTTGCAAAATCATGTCTGCCTAGGCATAAGACAGCCCACAGTTAATTTGAAAGTCCTGGCGGATAATATGACTAACCAATTGCGCATCGGCATAGCTGGCCTCGGCAACGTGGGCGTTGGTGTGCTGGATATAGTAAAGAAGCACGGCGCCCTGCTGGCCGATAGGGCCGGGGTTCCGATCAAGGTGACAGCCGTTGCAGCCCGCAACAAGGCCAAGGACCGTGGCCACGACCTTACAGGCATAACCTGGTTTAGCGACCCGGTTGCCCTTGCCAAATCACCCGATATCGATGTCTTCGTTGAATTGATGGGTGGAGAGGGCGACCCCGCCAAATCATCCGTCGAAGCCGCTATTGCCGCTGGCAAGCACGTCATTACCGCCAACAAGGCCCTTCTGGCCCATCACGGCGCAGCGCTGGCGCGGGCAGCCGAAGCCAAGGGCGTGGCACTAAATTTTGAAGCCTCGGTTGCCGGCGGCATCCCCATCATTAAGGCTCTGCGCGAAGGCCTGATAGGCAACCGCGTCAGCAAGCTCTTCGGCATCATGAACGGCACCTGCAACTATATCCTCACCAAAATGGCCAATGAAGGCCGGAGCTTCACTGCAGTTTTAAAGGAAGCGCAGAACCTCGGTTATGCCGAGGCAGATCCCACCTTTGATATCGGCGGTTTTGATACCGCACATAAACTTGCCGTCGTAACTTCACTGGCCTTCGGCACCGAAGTAAACCTGAACGCCATCGAGATCGAGGGCATCGAAGCCATCACCCTGGACGACATACGTAATGCGAGCGACATGGGTTACAAGATCAAGCTGCTCGGCGTCGCCATCGCCCATGCCGAAGGCATTGAGCAGCGCGTTAATCCAACCCTCGTTCCCAAAGGTTCGCCCGTGTCTGATACGGATGGTGTCTTCAACGCTATCGTCGTGAAGGGCGATTTTGTCGGCGATCTCATGCTGGAAGGCAGGGGTGCTGGCGCTCACCCCACCGCATCCGCAGTTCTCTCGGACATTGTAGATATAGCCCGTGGCAACAGAAGGCCCGCCTTCGGTGTTCCGGCAACTAAACTCAAACCCTACCAGCAAGCGCCAAAGAAGGCCCACGAGGGTGGTTACTATGTGGCACTTGAGCTTGTCGACCGCCCCGGCGCCGTTGCCGCCATTGCCCGTGTGCTGGCCGATGAAAAAATCTCCATCGAAAGCATCGTGCAGCGCGGACGGCAGGGACAGGAAACGCCGCGCGCAACTGCGACCTTCATTCTTATCACCCATGATACGCTTGAAACATCCATCCGTGCCGCGATCTCGCAAATAGAAAAGGATGGTCACGTTGCCTCGAAGCCGCGCCTGATCCGCATTGAGCGGCTGTGAAGGCTCGCAACTTTCTTGATGTCGAGCGCTCAATAAGCGGAAGGCGCTGGACGCCACGCCTTCAGGACGAACGCCTCGCCCAGGCCATTGCCGAGCGCCACGAACTGCCGGAAATTTTGGGCCGCGTCATGGCCGCGCGCGGTGTTGGTCTTGATGAAGCCGAAGATTTTCTGAATCCGACAATCCGAAGCCTCATGCCGCAACCCTCCGTCCTGAAAGATATGGAGAAGGGGGCAATACGTCTTACCGAAGCTATCACCGTCCAAACCCGCATCGGCATCATCAGCGACTATGATGTCGATGGCGTTTCCTCCGCGGCGATCTTTCAATTGTTTCTTCGTGCCGTGGGATCAGATGCAATCATCCATGTGCCGGACCGTTTGACGGAAGGCTATGGCCCCAGCGAACACGCGGTGAAACTTTTGAAAGAGCAGGGCTGCGCATTGCTGCTCACCTTGGATTGCGGCGTACTCGCCCATGATCCCCTGGCCCATGCGGCAGAACTCGGCATGGAAACCATCATCGTTGACCATCACCAGGCGGGTGAAATTCTTCCCGAAGCTTATGCGGTAATCAATCCCAACCGGCAGGATGATGTCTCAGGCTTTGGCTATCTCTGTGCCGCAGGCGTCGTGATGATTCTCGTGGCCACCGTCAACAAACTGCTGCGTGCGAAGAGCTGGTACTCTGAATCGCGGCCTGAACCCAACATGCTGCAATGGCTTGAGCTCGTAGCACTTGCCACCGTCTGTGATGTCGTACCCTTGAAAGGGCTGAATCGCGCTTACGTCACCCAAGGCCTCAAGATCATGTCACGGCGCGAGAACATGGGACTCGCGATGTTGAGCGATATCGCCCGCCTCAAGCGCAGCCCCGATGTTTACGCCCTGGGCTTTGTGCTGGGTCCAAGGCTCAATGCAGCCGGGCGCATCGGTCATGCCGATCTGGCGCTCGAGCTTCTCACCACGCGCGAGAAGGGCAGGGCCAATCAGCTGGCCCAGGAGCTGGAGCAGCTGAACCGCCAGCGTCAGGCCATTGAAATGCGTGTAGTCGATGCAGCCGCCATTCAGGCCGAAGCGTCGCTCGGAAAGGAACGCCGTGCATCAGTTGTTATCGTTGCAAGCGAGGGCTGGCATCCCGGCGTGGTAGGTCTAGCTGCAGCGCGCCTCAAAGAACGCTATCAGTTGCCAAGCTTCGTTCTCGCCAGCAATCCAAAAACTGGTCTCGCCAGCGGCTCCGGCCGCTCAATTGCCGGCGTCGATATCGGCAGCGCCATCCGTGCCGCTCTCGAAGCCGGAGTGATTGTGAAAGGTGGCGGTCATGCCATGGCCGCGGGCCTCACAATTGAAATTGCCAAACTCGCCGAACTCAGAAATTTCCTTGAAGAAAAACTCTCGTCCTCCGTCGCAAATGCCGCTGAAAATTCCCTCAAAATTGATGGCGCGCTGTCCGCCTCCGGCGCAACTCTCGATCTCATTGAATTGCTGGAACAGGCAGGCCCCTATGGTTCTGCCCATCCAGCCCCTGTCTTTGCCTTTCCAGCCCACAAGGTCGTCTATGCGGACCCCGCAGGGAGCGATCACATCCGCTGCACTTTGGCTTCCGCCGATGGCACACGAATCAAGGCCATCGCCTTCCGCGCCATGGGAACCGAACTTGGCGAAAAGCTTCTCACCGAGCGCAAATTACCCCTGCATTTCGCCGGCCGTTTAACCATTGATGAATGGGGCGCAAAGCGCGTTCCATCGCTCCAAATTGAGGATATCGCAACCGTTTTGTAAGGCTTGCCAGACTGAAATAACCTCTTTATAGACGCCCGCACAGTGCGCCCTTCGTCTATCGGTTAGGACGACAGCCTTTCACGTTGTAAAGACGGGTTCGACTCCCGTAGGGCGCGCCATTTTCTCCATGCCGGAGACCTCCCATGCCAAATGACTTCATCACCCGCCAACTGGCAGAGCAGCCAGATGCCATTGCCCCCGATGGTTCGGAGGTTCGCCTCCTTGCGACCGCACAGCGGGGCTCAATGGCGCAATTCAGTTTGCCAGCAGGCAGGATTTCAGTCGCCGTCTGCCACCGTACAGTCGAAGAACTCTGGTACTTCACCAGTGGAAGCGGGAAGCTCTGGCGCAAATCAAAAAACGCCGAGGAAACGATTGACGTTCACCCCGGCGTTTCGATTTCAATTCCAGTAGGAACTCATTTCCAATTCCGCTGCTATAGCCCAGAATCCCTGCAGGCAATTGGCGTTACCATGCCGCCATGGCCCGGCAGCGACGAAGCCTTTGCTGTGACTGGAATATGGAAACCCGTGGTCTAACTCACCACGTTCCCGTATTCGCCATGCTGGCCCAGGGCTCCGCAATGGCCAAAGCCTTGCCCTTCTGCAGAAGCTCAATTGAAATCCCGTCCGGCGTCTTGATAAACGCCATATTTCCGTCGCGTGGAGGCCGATTGATGGTGATGCCCTTCTTTTGCAGGTCGGCGCAGTACTCATATATATTGGCAACTTCAATCGCCAGATGCCCGAAGTTCCGCCCGCCCGTGTAGACTTCCGGATCCCAGTTGTAAGTGAGTTCGACAGGAGCATCGAGGCTTTCAGGTGCGGCCACGAACACCAATGTGTAGCGGCCCTTGTCATTCACATGTCGGCGCTGCTCCACAAAACCCAGCTTGTTAATGAAAAAGTCCAGTGATGCGTCCAGGTTGGCGACTCGGATCATCGTATGCAGATATTTCATGGCTACCTCGTTGATTGAATGAACTTAAGTGAGGGAGTTTAGCGTCCATCGCAGTGGTTGTCCGCAACGAATCACTTGCACTCGAATGAAGCAATTTGCCAATTTTATGATTCTCCGGCGAAATCCAGTGTTTTCTTCCCGGCAAGCATGTCCAAAACAAAATTCTATGCTGGCAAACATGCTTGCATGGGAAAAATGAGCGCTACTCTTTGAAACTCAAAGCGAAAATGATTTTTTTTGCCGTGAATAGTGAGTCGAGCAGATGCAGCAATGCCACACTCGGCGATTTCCGCCGGTCACAACGTGAATCGTACTGTACAAATGAATAAGTTATGATCAAAACTCGGTACTGTGGCATGCAGAGGCAAGGCGGCCACGCGAAAATGGGGTGGGTGAAACATGGCGGTGAGTATCACCTCTACTACTGGGGCGGTAGTTGTGCATGAACAAGGCGCAGAGCCCAATGTGCAGATCATCCAGATCGACGGCTTGGTGAAGTGGTTCGACGTTGGCCGCGGTTACGGCTTCATCATTCCGAACAATGGCATGCCGGATATTCTGCTGCACTTGAGCTGCCTGAAGCGTGATGGTTTTGAAGCGCCGCTCGAAGGTGCGCGCGTCACTTGCGAAGTGGTGGCCCGCCAGAAGGGCTATCAATGCCTGCGCGTTCTCTCCGTTGATCTTTCAACCGCTATCCATCCCGTTGAACGCAAGGCGCGAACCCACAACAGCGTTGTTGCGTCAACGGGCTGGGTGAAAGCCAGGGTGAAATGGTTCAACCGGGCCCGCGGCTTCGGCTTTGTCTCGGAAGGCGAAGGCAAGCCCGATGTGTTTGTGCACATGGAAACGCTGCGCAAGACGGCAATTGCTGAGCTTGTTCCCGACCAATGGGTTTATGTAAAATTTGGCGAAGGTCCCAAGGGCAATATGGCCGCCGAAATTCGCCTGAGTCTTGAGGGTGGACCGCCCCATACGAACTAGGCTAGATTCTCCCAAATCTGTTGCGTAAGAGGAGAGTCGATGAAACAGGTCATCGTGGTAGTATTGGCCTGCTTTCTCTGGTTGACCGGTTCGTCGGCGGCCCTGCCTGAAAATGCGCAAATATCAAAGCTTGAGCCTGTCACTGTTGCAAGCGACGCATCGGTAACCATGTTCACTGCTGAAATTGCCGATACAGAAGAACTGCGCAAGCGCGGACTCATGTTCAGGCATCTCCTGCCGGAAGACAAAGCCATGCTCTTTGATTACGGCAACCCGCGCCCCGTCGCTATGTGGATGAAAAACACCAATATTTCACTTGATATGCTCTTTATCAGGGAAGACGGCACCATAGCTGCCATTGCCGAAAATACGGTCCCCCAGTCCCTTGATACAATCAGTGTGCAGGAACCTGTTAGGGGCGTGCTGGAAATGGCGGCCGGCACGGTAAAACGCTTGGGATTACGGCCAAATGACAGGGTTTATCACCGTATTTTCAAAACCATTGAGGACTAGCTTGCTCTCCCGGAACTTTTCTCTATAAGCAGCGCTTCAGAGCATGTTGCGGCAAAAAGCCTGCCCCGGACTTGATCCGGGGTTCTACGTCTTTGCCGATAACAACATGATCCAGGTTGAGTCTGAAATGTCGGGGCGTAGCGCAGTCTGGTAGCGCACCTGCCTTGGGCGCAGGGGGTCGCGAGTTCGAATCCCGCCGCCCCGACCATTCAGAAATTTTTGAGTTTGAGGGCAGGACGCCATGGTCGCACGCATCTACAAGCCTTCCCGTAACGCCATGCA
>CAZHCO010000006.1:0-3772 GCA_964530965.1 uncultured Aestuariivirga sp.
AATCTAGATTTGGAGCAAATCTACTTGATTTCAGAAAATTACAATTTGCTAAAGCATTGAATTCATTGAAGCGGAAATTTGGGAGGTTCGGCTTTAATCTTGGTTCGGTCCGTTCTCTGGCGTTTTCACACAGCCTCGGCCATCAACCGACAAAAAATTCCGTTCGCTCCAGATAGTCTGAGGGCTGGTCAATGTCTGATTTTGGACAGGAGCACTTCACTCTATTGATTAAGTGCGAAAGCTGTACATTCTGAACAAATTTGACGGCGCAGTAAACACCTCATGTATGTCGTTAAAGCCAGCCTCGCGTCCGAGCTCATGCCATCGCGTTGCAGTCTCTGGGAAATCGTTTTCATGAACATGCGTGGCCATTGCCTGCCATTCGCTGGGCGAGAATGCCCGCCAGAGAGGTTTTTGCCTGTCCCACCGATTCAACCAGGCCTCGCGCTCTTCTCCATCTGGGCTCGCATTCTCGTAGACGAGGAAAAGACCGTCTCTGTTCAAAAGTCGCCGCACCTCACGCATCACGGACAGCTTCTGCGGCGAACGGAAGTGGTGGAGAGACAAGCCGATCCAGACGATGTCGATCGGGTCGTTCCAGTTTTCCAAAGCTTGACTGAATTCAGCATGGAGCAATTCCACCGGGCAGTTTAGAACATGCAAATTATTGCGCGCAATTTCCAAGGCCGGGAGTGAAAGATCCATGCCGGTGTATTTGGCGATTGATGTTCCTTCCAAGGCCTTTACGGTGGTACCCGCGTCCCCACAAGCTATGTCGAGCATATGAAATGGAGAAGCACGTTCCGCAAGAATTCCGTGCAACCAATGGCAGGCCTCCGCATGGAAGAGATAGTTGTTGTCCACCATTTTTCGATAAGTGCTCCATTCCTTTTGAAATAAGTCACTCGCATCGCAATTGGGTTGGACATTCGGTTTTTGCATTTGCGTCGGCAGCAAGTCCATGGGGTTCCATTCTCTCTTATTCATTCCACAACAGTACAGTTCAGTCGCGCAGGTCTGGCTGCTCCCTCACGATCAAGTCCCAGAGAGGCTGGCATTGAAACCAGCCGGTGAATGGCGTGCCATTGACTGCACGGGCAGCCAGCGCGTTCACCGGATCAATCTCCAATGGCTTGCCTATTGAGCCGGCGAGGAATTGCGTCTGGCAGCAGCGCTCCATTGAAACAAACCACCATACAGCTTCCTCAACGGTCTGCCCGACGGTGAGCAAGCCGTGGTTGCGTAGGATCACCGCCTTGTTTGGGCCAAGCCCTGTCGCAATGGCCGCACCTTCGCTGGCTTCGGTAACAAGTACACGGGTGTCGTCGAAAAAGACGTGATCATGGTAGAAGGCGCACGCATCTTGCGTGATTGGGTCAAGTGTGCGGCCCACCGCGGACCACGCCTTGCCGTAAACCGAATGGGCATGCGCCACTGCAATAACATCGGGCCGAGCTTCGTGAATCTGATAATGGATAGCAAAGGCGGAGACGTTCACGGCACTATTCCCTTCCACCACCTTGCCTTGGCTATCGACCCGGATCAGATTGGACGCCCTAATGTGACCAAAGTGCATTCCAAACGGATTGACCCAAAAGGTGTCACGGAATTCCGGATCGCGTGCTGTGATATGGCCGGCCACGCCTTCACAAAATCCCAGCGAGGCAAAGATGCGAAATCCTCCGGCCAGACGCTCTTTACGGTGCTGGCGCTCTTCGGAAAACGTCGAAAATGTTGGTTGGGCCAGCTTTTTGAAAGTCGCTTGATAAGCTTCGTGCTTGGCTTTTGAAAGGTCATCTTTATCGGCGGGGGTTAGGTCGAACGCATTCATGGAATTCTCCTTGAAATGTCGCGCTGCACACTTGCGTACGGCGAATGTTTGGCACTCTGGCGGAGGCGGTTGCCTGGGTATCGAAGCCAATCTAAAAAGTTTCGAAAACTTCTAAAAATGCTGTAAATCGCCTAAATGGTCAGGGAGCGCTTCCTTTTTGGTCCGTTTGTCCTCAACCCGGAGGACGGAACGCTCGTCCGGCAAGGGGTGCCAGTTCCCGTCGGCTACCGGGGTCTGCTCCTCCTTACATTGCTGGTCAGGCGTCCTGGCGAAGTTCTGAAGAAGTCGGATATGATGGATGCGGCCTGGCCCGGCGTAGCGGTTGAAGAGGGCAATCTCTCAGTTCAAATCACGTCGCTCCGAAAACTGCTCGGCCCGTCCACTGAGGGGGGCGAATGGATAGCGACCGTCCCGAGGGTAGGCTATCGCTTCTCCGGGCCGGTTGAAAAACTTTCCGGAGCCGAAACCCCGGCAGGGCCAGCGTCTGAGCCGGGCCCATCTATTGCTGTCCTGCCTTTCGATAACCTGAGCGGCGAGGCTGAAAGGCAGTACTTTGCCGATGGCCTTGCGGAGGACATCATCACCCGCCTAGGGCGCCTACGCTGGCTTCTGGTGTCTGCCCGCAATTCCTCTTTCACCTATAGGGGCAAGGCAGTGGACGGCAAGCAGGTTGGGCGTGAGCTTGGCGTGCGTTACGTGCTGGACGGCAGCGTGCGGAGCTTGGGACAGCGTGTGCGGGTCGGTGCCCAGCTAAGCGACGTGTCTACCGGCCTTCAGGTTTGGGCCGAACGCTATGATCTTGAGCTCACAGATTTCTTCGCGCTGCAGGACCAAATTGCCGAAAGCGTCATAGCGGCCATCGAACCCCGGCTCTTTGCCGCCGAGCAGCAAAGGTTTCAGACCCGGCCCAGCAACAATCTTGACGCCTGGGGTTTCGTGATGAAGGCGATGCCCTATGTGTGGACGTGGGGGAGTGAACAGGACATCGATACCGCCCAGACGCTGCTGAAGAAGGCAATCGATATCGACCCCAACTATCCGCGGGCAAACAGTTTAATGGCTTACACACAAGCTGCACGTGTGCAGTTGGGGTGGGATGATGGCCAAAATACTTTGCCTAATGCAAGAGCTCTTGCCCAAACGGCAATCCAGCGCGATTCCGAAGACCCTTGGGCTCATTTTGCTGCAGGTTACGTTCACATGGTCGGGCGTGGCTTCAACTCGGCCGTTGCGGAATTGAGCGAGGCAATCGAGCTGAACCCCAGTATGGCGGTTGCGCATACGTTGTTGGGTTCGACTTTTGGATATGGCGGAATGCCCGCAGACGGCCTGCATCATCTCGCAATCGCGACTAGGCTTAGTCCGCGCGACTTCGCTCAGGCTGGTAATTTATCAACCCAAGGGCTCTGCCATTTTATGGCTGGCCGATACGCTCAAGCTGTAGATATGGAACGCCGTGCCATCCTCCTGCGCCCGCACTTTGGCACGGCGTGGAGAACCCTTGCGGCTTCCGCCGGTATGGCAAATGATCTTGAGACGGCATCTCATGCACTTTCGGAAGCCAAGCGGCTTCATCCAAGTCTCTCGGTCGAATGGGTAGAAAAGCATCATCCCATTGTGCAAACGAAAGACCGTGCCATTTACATCGAAGGCTTACGTGCAGCTGGACTCAGTTAGTTTCCGGCAGCGGTCTGATAACCGCTCTCATTAGCGGCCACTATGGAGGTCCGATAATGGGATGGACTGGCTGCTGCCTCAAAACTGGCAGGTTGGTCGGTCAAGACTGTACCTGCAAACAATAGGAGCAGCTCCCATGACCAAGACAACTCAAACTGAACAGCTACGATTTACGTCCATTGGCATCGATATCGGCAAGGATGTATTGCACCTTGTTGGTTTTGATCACACCGGCCAGATTGTTCTGAGGCGCAAGATCAAGCG
>CAZHCO010000007.1:0-2609 GCA_964530965.1 uncultured Aestuariivirga sp.
AGTGGTCGATCAACGAGAAACCGGTCCGTTCGAGCTCAAGTTGCGAGGCTTCGACCTTGGAGAGATCGAGGATGTCATTGATGAGGTTGAGCAGGTTGTCGCCGGCGCGGCGAAAGACTTGTACATACTTGTCTTGTTCGGCTGAGAGCGTGGTCTTCGCGAGCAGGTCCGCGATGCCCATGATCGCATTCATCGGTGTCCGGATTTCATGGCTCATGCTCGCCAAAAAGTCTGACTTGGTCCGGTTCGCACTTTCGGCCACGGCCTTGGCCTGTTTCAGTTCCATCTCCACCCGCTTGCGCTCGGTGACGTCGCGTGCCGCAGCGAAGACACCCTGCAGCTTGCGGTTCCGGTCGTAAAAGGTGGTGGCGTTGTAGGACACCACGGTTTGCTTGCCGTCCCGGGCGCGGGCCGTCAGCTCATAGTCAGTGACCGATTTTTCGCGGAGCACACGCTTGATTCCCGCTTCGGCCCGCTCCGGATCGGTGAAATAGTCCTTGAAGGGTGCTCCGATCAGTTCGTCACGGGTGCAGCCGGTCAGCGCCTCCATCTGCTTGTTGACATCCGAAATGATGCCGGAGGGGTCGGTGGTCATGAGCGCGTCGATGTTGGATTCAATCAGCGAGCGGGTGTAGAACTGCTGGTCTCGCAGGCGCTGGTCGGACTTTTTTTGCTCTTCTTCGACCAGTTTGCGCGCCGTATTGTCGGTGCCAATTAACAGATAGCCGATGATGGAGCCTTGCGCTTCGCGCAGTGCCGTGACCGATACCACCGCCGGAAACCGGCTGCCATCCTTGCGGATGTAGGTCAGCTCGTAAATGTCTTCAATTTCCCGCGATGCCTTGAATACCAGTGCTTCGAAACCTGGCGTGATCGGGGTTGCGAGCTCGACGCTCAGTGCCTTGGCGCGCGCGATCAGTTCCTGCGGATCGGAAATATCGGCTGGCGTGATCTTGTTCATCACTTCGGCGGCCGTGTAGCCCAGCATCCGCTCGGCGCCCACGTTGAAGATTTGAATGACGCCTTTCGCATCGGTGGCGATGCTTGAGAAGTTGGCGCTGTTGAAAATAGCGCTCTGCAGTGCTCCCGCCTTGAGCAACGCCTCTTCTGCCTGCTTGCGCGCCGTATTGTCGGTGCCAATCAGCAGATAGCCTATGATGGCGCCTTGCGCATCGCGCAGCGCGGTGACGGACACCACCGCCGGAAACCGGCTGCCATCCTTGCGGATGTAGGTCAGCTCGTAAATGTCTTCGATCGCGCGAGAGGCCTTGAACACCAGGGCTTCGAAGCCCTGCGTGATAGGGGTTGCAAACTCAGCGCTCAGCGCTTTGGCGCGGGCGATCAGTTCCTGCGGATCGGAAATGTCGGCTGGTGTGATCTTGTTCATCACTTCCGCAGCTGTGTAACCCAGCATCCGCTCCGCGCCGACGTTGAAGATCTGAATGACGCCCTTCGCGTCGGTGGCGATACTTGAGAAGTTGGCGCTGTTGAAAATGGCGCTCTGCAGGGCGCCTGCCTTGTCGGCGCCCTCGGAGAGGAGCTTGGTGAAGATGTTGGGAGACTTCAAAGTGACGCTGCGAGCAGCTCTTTCATCGAGGTCTGGAGCTGAACCGGCGTATAGGGCTTCTGCATGAAGTGGGCGCCTTCAACAAACAAGGCTCTCATCTTGTCGGTCAAGGAACTGCCAGTGGTGTAGAGCACACGCAGTTCCGGGCGAAGCGAGATCGCCTGGTGGGCAAGTTCAAAACCGCCAAAAACGACTGACTTGAGGCGGATATCAGTAAAGAGCGCGTCGATAGGCTGCGGAGATTTGAGGTGCACGAGCGCCTCGTCCATGTCACTGGCGCCAAGCGTTTTGTGGCCCATGTCCTGAACCATCATCTCGGTCACCCCGCGGATAAACACTTCGTCGTCGACAATCAGGATTACGGCCATCAAATTCTTTCTGCCGTGGCAACCAGTGTTGGGGTGCCAAAGCGGTTCACACAGGCAACACTGATACTGACGTGTTAAGACTTGAAACGCGCGCCGGCCGTTAAAGTTCCAAATACTGTTAATTTTGATGGATAGAAACGCATTCAATAAATAATCGTTTTATATCAATATCTTACGATACCTCTAGGAGTGCTCAAAATTCCATTGGCCGCAGCGGAATTTCAAACTGGGACACTCCCTTAACGGGCGTTAACGAATTATGCACAAAAATCTGGCAAGTTGCACAACTGATTCGCATTCCGCGAATGGAGGGTAACATGGACATGTTCGGACACGTAAAAAACGTTGTGCGTGAGTTAATCGACATCAGTCTCGTGCTTATTGCTTTGGCTATCGTGCTGTCGATCCTGGTCGGCGGTACAATGCCGTTCTTCGGCAATGTCGTCACCAACCTGACAGACCTCGTTGGCAAACTTGGTTCGAATGGCCTCGTGGGCCTTATCGTTCTGGGCATGATCATGTGGCTGTTCTCGAACCGCGGCACTGCAGTCGCGCGCAAGTAAATCAAGGCGCGGAGGCGGCACTTAAGCCGCCTTCGCATTCCTGTTGTCATGCTCAAGCAAGCTACGGATTTTCTCTGGACCGTGATCACGTTGCTGTATCAGCTCGTGCTT
>CAZHCO010000008.1:0-11915 GCA_964530965.1 uncultured Aestuariivirga sp.
CCAAAGTCTGATGACCCGAATGGTTCCTCTAAACCTGTCCGCTAATGAGACCACTGGTGCGTGCGTATTCCCATCAAGGCCACAGCCCGCGTGCTGACCAAACAGGCCGGATACATATCTGCGACTTCCGATACCGTGCAAATTCCCTCTTGCGAAAAGCAGCCAGTCCATACATGCGGGTCAACAGGAGACCAAGTGCAGCTAGCAAACCATGTCGGCTTGGCCTCCATAAGCGGACTAATTCCCGGAAAATGCCGACATCGCAGACTCAATGTCTGGTCTACCGGGCTAAGCGGACATTATACAAAGCGACCTTGAGGTCGGCTTCGGGCCAACTGGCACCAGCCCAACTTCAGAAAAAAAGCCGATCACATCACCAGCTTTCAATTGATTTTCTGGCAAGTGGCACATCTGTCAGATTTTTTGCTCCCCTCAGATGCGTATGATTCACTACTGCCGTACTGGGATGTAGCGTCACCAACATTGAACTTCAGTTTTTTTGGGAGGATCTTAACATATGGAGCGTGCGGAGGCTCGCTACTGCTATTCGTCCCCACACTGGCGGGACTGGTTCTCTGTGCCGCAAAACCAGGAGCGGCGATAGCAATGATTACGGTCACTGTGATGGCAATGGTTCTCATGGTAAATCCTCTCATGACATTGTCTTGGGTCTGTTTCAAAATACGGTACCAAGAGTGTATCTGACGCTATATGAGCCAAGCCTGAACTTGCCGTTCATCTGAAGTTTATGCGATGCTCCCCCCATGCTGCGCATTCCAAGGTCTACTCGGCTGGCGCAGGCGGAAGGCTGCTGTGGCTGGGTAGGCTAACAGGGTTGTTACTCTCGCATCGCCTGATTCAGAAAATGCCAGTCAGGTCACTTTGACAACTCAGGAGATTCTTGTCTGCAACGGCTCATGGCTACGCCAATTGGTAGGACAGATGGTAGGGCACACAGCTAACTAAAATCATATTATCAAGTAATTTCAATATGTTACGACAAAACAATGGCGGAGAGGGAGGGATTCGAACCCCCGGTACGCTTGCGCGTACTTCGCATTTCGAGTGCGACGCGATCGACCACTCTGCCACCTCTCCGCATGCTTGAAAGCCTGTGGTCGCTGCTGCTGAATAGCCAAGACTGGGCTCACTGCCAACCCCCAATTCGGCAAGAGTCAATGTTGGCGCGTGATCGGACGGTTAACCGGTGCCCACTTAACCTGATCACGCGCTAACGGTTGACAGGGCGCAGCGACCTGCTAGAAACCGCCCAGACTTGAAAACAAAGGCCCATCATGAAGTTCCCGCACATAGCGATGATTTCAGACCGGATTGCCCCTGCAATCGCCGGATTCGGCTGCCTTTTCGCCACTTTCACAAAACCGACTAAAAAAACCGTATAGCCTCATCCCCCGGCCTCATCGCTCTCGGGGGGTGGTGGCCGAAACCCCCTTTTGCCGAAAGCGAAACCTAAAGGTTTCAGAGCGGGGGGATCAGAGAATGCTTCAAGGAGATTTCCATGGGTTACAAGGTTGCAGTCGTAGGTGCCACGGGCAATGTGGGCCGCGAAATGCTGAATATCCTCGCCGAGCGCGAGTTCCCGGTCGATGAGTGCTTCGCCATCGCCTCGCGCCGATCCATGGGCGTGGAAGTCTCCTTCGGTGACAAGACCCTGAAGTGCAAGGACCTGGAGCAGTTTGATTTTTCGCAGGTCGATTTCGTGCTGATGTCGGCGGGTTCCGCCGTCTCCAAGGAATGGTCTCCGAAGATCGGCGCGCTCGGCCCCATCGTCATCGATAATTCCTCCTGCTGGCGCTATGACGCCGAAGTGCCCCTCATCGTTCCGGAAGTGAACGCCCATGCACTCGTAGAATACATGAGCCGCAACAAGCGCCGCAACATTATCGCCAATCCCAATTGCTCCACCGCCCAGCTCGTCGTGGCCCTGAAGCCCCTGCATGATGTGGCCAGGATCAAGCGCGTGGTGGTTGCCACCTATCAATCCGTCTCCGGCGCCGGCAAGGAAGGCCTCGATGAACTATGGACCCAGACCAAGGGCATCTTCGTCACCGATTCGCCAACGCCCAAGAAGTTCACCAAGCAGATCGCCTTCAACGTCATCCCCCATATCGATGTGTTCATGGACTCAGGCGAGACCAAGGAAGAATGGAAGATGGTGGTCGAAACCAAGAAGATTCTCGATCCCAAGATCAAGCTTACCGCAACATGCGTGCGCGTGCCGGTATTCGTGGGACACTCGGAAGCTGTGAACATTGAGTTCGAAACGCCGATCTCGGCCGAAGAGGCCCGCGAAATTCTGCGCGAGGCGCCGGGCTGCATGGTGGTCGACAAGCGCGAAGATGGCGGCTACGTCACCCCCGTTGAATGCGTCGGCGATTTCGCCACCTTCATCAGTCGCATCCGCGAGGATTCAACCATCGAGAACGGCATCAATCTCTGGGTCGTCTCCGACAATCTGCGCAAGGGTGCTGCCTTGAACACAGTGCAGATCGCCGAATGCCTGATCAACCGCGGATTGCTGAAGAAAGCCGCATAATGCGGATTGCAGCGTCGATTGTTTTGTTGTTCGCCTCTGCAAGCCTTTCCTACGCTGGTTCCCTGGAGTTAGGCCTTCCCATCGCTTGCGAAATTGGCAAGACATGCTGGGTGCAGAACTACGTTGATCACGATCCATCCAGCGCGGTGAAGGATTATGCTTGTGGTGGTCAAACCTATGATGGCCACGATGGCACGGATATCCGCGTGGCTAACACAACCTCGAAGGCAGGCGTGATGGCAAGTGCGGCTGGAACAGTCCGTGGCGTACGCGATGGTGTCACGGACCACTTGATGCGCAGCGAGGCAGATCGCGCTGCCGTGGGAAATCGTGAATGCGGCAACGGTGTGGTCATCAATCACGCCGATGGCTGGCAAACCCAGTATTGCCATTTGCGCAAAGGCTCGATCACCGTGAAGACAGGCGATAGGGTTGAGAGTGGCACCAAGCTGGGCGAAGTTGGCTATTCCGGCATGGCCGCATATCCCCATGTTCACCTTACAATCCGCCACAATGGCAGGGAAGTCGACCCCTTTGGCGGCGCGCCAAATGGTGGGGAGGATTGTGGAGCACACAAGAATTCACTTTGGAATGCGCCGGCTGTTTCAGCCCTTGCTTACCGCAAAGGCGAAATCATTCAGTCAGGCTTCAATTCGGCTCCCATCAAGCTTGCTGATTTGGAAACTGGCGCGGTGCCACAGAAAAATCCGGATACTTCCTGGCCTGCCCTGGTAGCCTATGTCTGGGCCATCAATGTTGCAGCCGGGGATAAGGTAACGGTAATTCTCCGCGGCCCAGGCGGAATAGAGGCAATCAACAGCGTGACACTGGATCGCAACAAGGCGGTCTACATGCTATTTGCCGGCAAGAAACGGCCTGCGGGCGGCTGGCCGCCCGGTGAATACGTCGGCAACATCACAGTGGCCAACGCAGGTGAAGTGCGGCTGTTACACACGTGGAAAGTCGGTCTTCAATAGAAAACAGGACCGGAAACAAATCCCGGTCCTGCTTCTCCTGTCGCCGTACTTACATCTTTGGCAAGAGAACCTTGTCGATCACATGGATCACGCCATTTGATTGGGCAACGTCGGCGATGGTGACCGTGGCAATGCCGCCGGTTTCGTCTTCAACCATCACCTTGCCGTCCTTGTACTTCAGGGTCAGCTCACAGCCGCCAACGGTTTTCACCTTGTGCATGCCGCCATCATCATCAACCATTTTCATGACCGCGTCAGACATGGCGTTCGCCGCGATCACGTGGCAGGTGAGAATCTTCGTCAATGTGGCCTTGGCTTCCGGCTTCAAGAGGCCATCAACGGTGCCGGCAGGCAATGCGCCGAAAGCGTCATTGGTGGGGGCAAATACTGTGAAAGGTCCGGCGCCCTGCAGGGTTTCGACCAGGCCCGCGGCCTTGACGGCAGCCACAAGCGTTGTGTGATCCTTGGAATTTACGGCATTTTCAATGATGTTCTTCACCGGAAACATTTCAGAGCCGCCAACCATCGGGTTGGAAGCAAGAGCTGAACCTGCACCAATGGTAATGGCAAGTGCAATAAGGGATGATTTAAACATGGGAATCTCCTGTTTGATTTTGTTGATTGACCAACACCGACAGGAACGGGTGCCTTTCGCGCATAGTTGCAAAAGTGTTAAAAACGTTTTCGTGATCAGGACGGAAAATTTCGTGATAAACCGCGTACCTCGTTCTTGCCTCCGTGCAAACAAGGTGGGATAATTTTCCGGACAGTTTTGGGAGATAGGCTTGGGGAAAGTTGTATTGGCGTTTTCAATGTCGCTGGATGGTTTCATTGCCGGGCCGGATGTCAGCAAGGAACATGCCATGGGTGTGGGCGGCGATAGGCTCCACAAGTGGATGTTCCAGGGCGGCCCCGAAAGCAGCATCGATTTGGGAATGGCAAGGGAGCTTTTGGCAAAGGTCGGCGCCGTCATATTGGGAAAGCGGACCTTTGACGTGGGCCTTCAGCATTGGAACGACACGCCCTACCCCGTGCCGAGCTTTGTCGTAACCCACGAGACGCGCGACAAGGCCGAAATGAAAAGTGCCTCATTCACTTTTGTGGGCGATGGCATCACCAGCGCGGTGAAGCAAGCCAATGCCGCTGCCAATGGGAAAGTCACTATTGTCATGGGGGCAAACGTGGCGCAGCAATTGATGAAGGAAGGGCTTGCCGACGAAATCTATATCCAGCTTGTTCCCGTCCTGCTGGGCAGCGGCATCCGCCTGTTTGAACACCTCGGCGTCGCGCCAATAGAACTCACCTGCGACCGTGCGGTCAATTCGCCCTACATCACCCACTTGAAATTCAAGATAGCAAAATAATCAGGTGCCGCTTGCAGCGCCCCCGGTGGCAGCACCGATGATTGGCCCCACCTTGCCATCCTGCAACAGCGCCACCCAGCCTTTGCAGTCCGCCGGAATTATGCTCTCCTTGGGCAGGGCAATTTTTGCGGCCTCGCCATGCCACATGCCGGCGGGCACTATCTTGCGGACAACATTGTGGTAGGCGATCGTGCTTCCAGCGTTTTCGCCCTTCGTGATTTCAACGGAAACAACCGGCGCGAACGCCATGAGCCACAGGGTTGCTTTCTTTGTGGCCGCACCCTCAGCAATGTTGATCATCACATCTGTCGCATTGTCGGACATCGCGATATCAACCCATTGCGAAGTAGACGATTGCGCATCGGCAATGCTTGCGGAAATCTTTGACGTCTGGCTTCCCACAAAATGACCGCCGCCATTGATAATCATTTGCGGCGTATAGACATTCATGTCGCCGCGCGATTTCGCATAATCATACTGCCGCTGTGAATATTCCGGGCTTCCCAGCGTATCGCGCCAGCCCAGATAGTCCCAGTAATCCACATGGTAGGAAAGTGCCACAATACCGGGTTTGCTCTTGAGCGTTTCCAAAAACGCATCCGCCGGCGGGCACGACGAGCAGCCCTGACTGGTAAACAATTCGACAATAGTCGGCCGCGCGGCCGCCGCAAACCCAGGCTTTGCAAACATGGCGGCCGCTCCAAGAGCCAAGGCATTTCGACGGGTAAGCGCGTAAGTCATAAGGAGAATGTAACGGCTAACACCGCCTAAAGCCACTCACGAGCCAGTGAGGCCCGATCACTTGTTTGTTTGAAATATACGCGGAAAAGCCGCCCTACATGGCTACCAATTGCTTAAAGCCGCCCCAGAACATTCGTTTCCCATCGAAGGGGCTGGTCTTGGGATTATAGCCGGTGACTATAGGGTCCTTCATGACCTTCGCATTCACCTGGTCCCGATGTTTTCGGGATTTATAGGTGATCCACGCAAAGATCACTGTCTCACCCTCTTTCATCTTAACGCTTTGCGGAAATGAAGTGGACTTTCCAGGCTTCACATCATCGGCAACGGCTTCGAAGTAGGACAGCGCTCCATACTTCATCCACACTTTTCCGGCCTTGCCCGCCATCTTGCGGTAGGCCGCGAGGTTCTTCATGGGAACGGGAAGCACAAACCCATCGACATAAGTCATTATCGTGCTTCTTGTTGACGCAACCATCTGTAACGGGAATGCGGGTCAATTGTTCCAAATAGATTAAGCCGCGTTGGCAAGATTGCGCAACACATAAGGCATGATGCCGCCATTCATGAAATAGTCGAGCTCGTCCAGCGTATCGATCCGGCACTGAACCGACACGACAAGCGCCGAGCCATCTGCCCGTTGAATCTCAAGCGACAGCTGCGACCGCGGCTTCAGGCCTTCCGCCAAGCCACTGATGCTAACAGTTTCGTCACCGCGCAAATCAAAAACCTGCCAGCCTTCACCTTCCTTGAACTGCAAGGGCACAACCCCCATGCCAATCAGATTGGAGCGGTGAATGCGCTCAAAGCTCTGCGCAATGACAGCGCGAACGCCCAGAAGCTTAGTGCCCTTGGCGGCCCAGTCGCGGGATGATCCCGTGCCGTATTCCTTGCCCGCGAAGACTACCAGCGGGGTTCCCGCCGATTGATACTTCATCGCCGCATCATAGATCGGCATTTGCTCCGCCGACGGATAATGTTTCGTGAAACCGCCTTCAATCCCGGGCACCATCTGGTTCTTGATGCGTATATTGGCGAATGTGCCGCGCATCATCACTTCATGGTGGCCGCGCCGCGCCCCGTAGGAATTGAAATCAACTTTCTGGACCCCATGGCCACTCAAATACTGGCCCGCGGGAGACGAAGCCTTAATATCTCCAGCCGGAGAAATATGGTCCGTCGTGATTGAGTCGAGGAACAACCCCAACACCCGCGCCCCTGAAACATTCGTCACCGGCGCCGGCGTCATGCTCATGCCATCAAAGTAAGGCGGGCTCGCCACATAGGTGCTCTTCCCGTCCCAGGCGTAGGTAAGTCCCTTGGTCACCTTGATCTTGCGCCAGGCCGCATCGCCCTTGAACACGTCCTTGTAGCGCTTGGCAAAAGCCTTGCGGGTCACGTTCTTGCGCACGAAGTCTGCCACATCCTTCGCGTTCGGCCAGATGTCCTTGAGGTAGACCGGCTTGCCCTTTTTATCATGGCCCAGCGGATCGGTAGTGAGGTTCACATTGAGGGAGCCCGCCAGCGCATAGGCCACAACCAGCGGCGGCGACGCCAGGTAGTTCGCCCGCACATCCGGATTCACCCGGCCTTCGAAATTGCGATTGCCCGAAAGCACCGCAGCGGCCACGAGATCATTCTTCCTGATCGCATCGGAAATGTTTTCAGGCAGGGGGCCTGAGTTGCCTATACAGGTTGTGCAGCCATAGCCCACGAGGTCAAACCCTAGTTTGTCCAAATCCTTCTGCAAGCCCGATGACTTCAAATATTCAGTAACAACCTGGCTTCCCGGCGCCAGCGAAGTCTTGACCCATGGCTTTACCGTAAGACCCTTCTTCTGGGCATTGCGCGCCAGCAATCCCGCTCCGATCATCACGGAAGGGTTGGAAGTGTTGGTGCAGGAAGTGATTGCGGCGATGACCACATCGCCATGGCCCACATCGAAATTAGCATTCTCAACCTTGTAACGCAGACTGAGTTGTTCAGCTTTCTTGAATTCATCCGCCATGACCGTAGCAAAGCCGGAAGCGGAATCCGTCAACGTCACCTTGTCCTGCGGCCGCTTCGGACCCGCCATCGAAGGAACCACCGTTGCGAGATCAAGCGAAAGTGTATCGGTGAAATCCGGATCAAGCGCCTTCGGTGTCCAGAACATGTCCTGTGCCTTGGCATATTTCTCGACGAGGGCAATCTGTGCAGCTGGCCGCGCCGTACCCTTGAGATAGGAAATAGTTTCCGCGTTCACCGGGAAGAAGCCGCAGGTGGCACCATATTCCGGCGCCATGTTGGCAATCGTCGCCATATCTTCAAGAGCCAAAGTGCTAAGCCCCGGCCCATAGAATTCAACGAATTTTCCAACCACGCCCTTTTTGCGCAACATCTGTGTGACCGTCAGAACAAGATCGGTCGCCGTCGTGCCCTCCGGCAATCTGCCGTCTAGCTTGAAGCCGATGACTTCCGGAATGAGCATGGAAATGGGCTGGCCCAGCATGGCCGCTTCCGCTTCAATGCCGCCAACGCCCCAGCCCAGAACCGCGAGACCATTGATCATGGTGGTGTGGCTGTCGGTTCCCACCAGCGTATCGGGATAGGCGGTGGTCACCGTCTTGCCCTTCACCTTGTCCGTCCGTGTCCACACGGTCTTGGCGAGATATTCCAAGTTGACCTGATGGCAGATGCCGGTGCCCGGCGGCACCACGCGGAAATTGTCGAAAGCCCCCTGCCCCCATTTCAGGAAGGTGTAACGCTCACCATTCCGGCCATACTCCATCTCAACGTTTTTCTTGAAAGCCCCGGTCGAGGCAAAATAATCCACCATCACCGAATGGTCGATCACCAGATCGACAGGCGCCAGCGGATTGATCTGCGTTGGATTCTTTCCCAGCGCCTTCATCGCATCGCGCATGGCAGCGAGATCAACCACGGCGGGAACCCCGGTAAAATCCTGCATCAGCACCCGCGCTGGACGGAAGGCAATTTCCATCTCGTCCTTGCCTCGGTTCTTCAGCCACGCCGCAATGCCCTCGATATCAGCCTTGGTTACCGAGCGCCCATCCTCATGCCTGAGCAAATTTTCCAGCAACACCTTCAGCGAATAGGGCAGCTTAGAAATGCCCTTCAACCCGTTTTTCTCCGCCGCTTTCAGGTTGAAATAGGTATATTTCTTGGAACCTACCTTGAGGGTTTTGCGTGACTTGAAACTGTCGAGGGAGGTGGGGTTCATGCTGGCTTTCCTGCGCTGAAATTTCGAGGCTGGCTTTATCCGTTATTGCATCGCAATACAATTCCAACAATGGGCAAATCGTCTAAACCCGCCGCTCCAGCATCATTTTCTTGATTTCGGCGATTGCTTTTGCAGGGTTTAGTCCCTTGGGGCAGGCCTTCGCGCAATTCATGATGGTATGGCAGCGGTAGAGCTTGAACGGATCTTCAAGATTGTCGAGCCGCTCGCTCTTGGCTTCGTCGCGCGAGTCGATCAGCCAGCGATAGGCCTGCAGCAAAACGGCAGGTCCGAGATAGCGGTCGCCGTTCCACCAATAGGACGGGCACGACGTGGAGCAGCAGGCACAGAGAATGCATTCATAAAGCCCATCGAGCAGCGCCCGGTCGCCGTGGGATTGTTTCCATTCCTTCTCCGGTTCCGGCGTTGTGGTCTTGAGCCACGGCTCAATGGCGCGATGCTGCGCATAAAAGCGCGTAAGATCAGGCACCAGGTCTTTGACGACTGGCAAGTGCGGCAGCGGATAAATCTTCACCGCGCCCTTCACCTCATTACAAGCCTTCAAACACGCCAGCGTATTGGTGCCGTCAATATTCATCGCGCACGAGCCGCAAATCCCCTCCCGGCACGAGCGGCGGAACGTCAGCGTCGGATCCTGCTCATTCTTGATCTTGATAATGGCGTCCAGCACCATGGGCCCGCATTGCTCCATGTCCACGTGGTAGCTATCCACTTGCGGATTTTTCCCGTCATCCGGATTCCACCGATAAATCCTGAATTCCTGCAATTTCTTGCCAGCAGGCTTTGGCCACACCTTGCCGGGCTGTATTTTCGAGTTCTGTGGAAGAGCAAATTCAACCATGATTTCAATTCTTCGTTTCCCCTCCCCCTTGTGGGGAGGGGTTAGGGGTGGGGGTCTGGGACTGCTTCAAATAGGTGTATGTAAAGGCTGTCGGCAAACTCACTTCGTGGCGAATGCGATCAACAACACCTTCGAGAGCTTCAAAAACATCGTTGTTCCAGAAACGCAGGACCTTGTAGGCGTGGTGCTGCAGAACGCGAGTCCTCTGGGCGTCATATTCCAAGTTTTCGCCGTGCTGGCCGCCGTCAAGTTCAACAACAAGCTTCGGATAATGACAAGCGAAGTCGGCAATGTACTTGTCAATACGCACTTGTCGGCGAAAATGGCGGCCCTCGGCTTTTAACAAGCGCAGCTGCTGCCACAAAATTCGCTCGGCGGGCGTGGCATTGTTGCGCAAGTTTCTCGCCAGATGGTCAGGCATCACGCGACCCCCACCCCTAACCCCTCCCCACAAGGGAGGGGAATTTAACTGCTTATGCTTCCCCCTCCCCCTTGTGGGTAGGGGAATCGCATATGGATTTACGCTCCCTCTTGCGCTGGCCCGCGAACAGGATTCTGAAGACGACTCCTTGTTTGATGGGAGGTGGCTTTGGGCAAGTTCGCGAGCATTTTTGGCAAGCTGGAGGACCCACGGGCGTCGAATCGCCGGCACGATCTGCTGGAAGTCTTGTTCATCGCCCTTTTGGCGATCATGGCTGGCGCGGACGGGGCCGCCGAGATGGCGAGGTTCGGTCGAGCCAAGGAGGAATTGCTGCGCCAGTTTCTGCCTCTGGAAAATGGTGTCCCCAGTCACGACACGTTTAGCCGGGTCTTCCGCCTGCTTGAGCCGGTTGCTTTCGGGCGGCAATTCCGCAAGTTCGTCCGGGCCTTTGCCCGTATCAACAAGATCAGCCTCAAGGGCGTCCTCGCCATCGACGGCAAGTCGTTGCGGCGGGCCTATGACAGGGGAAAGAGCGTCACGCCGCTGCACATGGTCAACGTCTTCGCCACCCAGGCACGCCTGGCTCTGGCGGCACGGAAGGCACCGGGACGTAACGAGGTGGAAGGAGCCTTGGAGATTCTCCGCTCGCTCCAGCTCAAACATCACACGGTCACCGGCGATGCCTTGTTCTGCGGCCGTCCGATCGCCAAACTCATTCTCCAACGCGGGGGTAATTATGTCTTGGCGCTCAAGGGCAACCAGAACAAATTGTTCCGTGCCGTCGAACGCAGGTTTGCCCGATCCGGTCCGCGCAGCTCCGCCAAGCAAATCGAGCCCCGGACCCACGACCGGTATGAAGGGCGCCGCGCCACCGTCATCCGCGACAAGTCCATCGGGCTCGACCACGAGTTCCCCGGTGCCGCCGCCTTGGGGCGCATCACCTCGCGAAGGCGCATTCACGGCGGCAAGACGACGCTTGCCGTCCGCTACTATCTTCTCTCGACTAACCTCTCCGCCAAAAACCTGCTGCACACCGTCCGCAGCCGCTGGGCGGTCGAGAACCAATTGCACTGGTTGCTCGACGTCGTCCTCCACGAAGACAAGGATCGGGCCAGGAAGGATAACGCTCCGGAGATCATCGCCATTCTCCGCCGCCTGGCACTCGATGTCCTGCTGGCTCATCCCGTCAAGATGTCGCTCAGACAAAAAGTCAAATCCGCTGGATGGGACGATCATTTCCTTCTCAGCCTCATTGGCCTCATCGGCCATATGCGATAGCCCTGCCCACAAGGGGGAGGGGAAAAGAATTGTTACCTCCGCGTAAGGCCACCTAAAATTCCACGCACCAGGGCGTTGCCGATGGAGCGGGCAACGCTGGTTCCCAGCTGGCGGCCAACGCTGCTGGCGGCGTTCTTGATGAAGCGGTCGGTGGCGGATTCGCGTTCGCGGGGTGCGGCGCGCTCGGCCTTGGCCTGGGTTTTTTCTTCTGCCGCCTGTTGCTCAGCCTCGGCGCGTACGCCGGCCTTTTTCTGCAGTTTTTCGTAGGCGGAGTCGCGGTCGACTGTCTCTTCATACTGGCCAAAGACTGGAGAATTACTGATCGCATTCTTGCGCTCTTCCGGGGTGATTGGCCCCATGCGGCCGGACGGTGGGCGAATGAGGGTGCGGCCCACCATGGACGGAACGCCCTTCAGATCGAGGGTCGAGACCAGTGCCTCGCCCTTGCCCATTTCGGTTATGACTTCTTCCGTCTTGAATTTCGGATTGGGACGG
>CAZHCO010000009.1:0-5022 GCA_964530965.1 uncultured Aestuariivirga sp.
GACCTGAACTGCCGTCCCTTCGGGAAGTGTCACATCAAATTCCTTCAAGACACCACGGGGATCGATCACCGCGCGAGAGCGATAGGGCATGGATTTATACCAGACGGGTGGCAGGCCAAGAACTGGCCACGGGTAACAGGAGCACAGGGTGCAAACCACCATGTTGTGGGTTTCGGGCGTATTGAACAGCGCTATCATGTGTTCACCCTGACGACCGATGAAGCCCAGGCTTTCGATGGCTGCGGTTGCATCCTCTTTCAGCCACTTTGCATAGGAGGGATCGGTCCAGGCCTTGGCCACAACCCTTGCGCCATTGCGCGGGCCGATTTTGGTTTCATGGGTGTCGATCAAAACATCGAGTGCGGCGGGATCAACATAGCCTTTTTCAATGAGCAGCGACTCCAGCGCCTTGACCCGCAAGGCGATGGGTGAAAGTTCCGAATGGTCGTCGTGATCATGGCCGTCATGTGGCATGTTATTTTTCCAATTGTTGGTCTAGCATAGTGGGAAATTGGGGGACGGAGAAGGGCAATGGCAGCACTTGAGGGCATAGGGGCCTGCGTTTTCGATGCCTATGGTACGTTGTTTGACGTCAATTCTCCGGTGCAGAAACTGGCCGCGGAGCTTGGCGAGAAAGCTGCCGAACTCACGCGGCTGTGGCGGCAGAAACAGCTGGAATATACCTGGCTGCGGAGCCTCATGGGGGTCCACGCGGATTTCTGGCATGTGACCGGTGATGCGCTGGATTATTCACTGGAAGCATTGAAGATTGAAGATGTGGGCCTGCGCGATGAGTTGATGACGCTCTATCTGAAGCTTGACGCCTATCCAGATGTGGCAGAAGCCTTGAAGGCTGTCAGGGCCAAGAGCAAACGCACGGCAATCCTTTCAAATGGCAGTCCTTCCATGCTGGACAGTGCGATGCGCGCCGCTGGTTTGGAAAAATCCATTGATATGGTTCTGTCGGTGGAAGATGTGGGAATTTACAAGCCCAGCCGGCGCGTTTACCGCCACGCCATGCAAAAACTGCAAATCCAGGATGCGCCGTCGATCTGCTTTGTCTCTGCCAACAGCTGGGACGCGCAGGCCGCCGCGCAATTCGGGTTTCAGGTTGTCAGGCTGGCGCGCAGCGGAGGGCAAGATGACAGAATACCGGGGAAGCCTGCAGCGCGGATTGAGTCGCTCAGTGAATTGGCGGGGTTGGTTTAGTTCGCCCGGACGATGCAAAACAGAATGACAAAATTGTCGCCGGTGTTCACTTTCGATACGTATTTAGCCGCGACCCGAACCGCCCGGGCCTTGAAGCTGGGAATATTACCAAGGAGGTCAATGATGCGTGGTCGTTGCCTATGTGGAGCCATCCGATTCGAAATTGATACCCCTATCCAAACTTGCGTGAACTGCCATTGCGAAAGTTGCCGACGGCAATGTTCGGCACCGATGACGACATACATTGGCGTGCTGGACACCCAATGGAGATGGACTGGAGAGGCACCCAAGGTCTACAAATCATCTCCCGGGGTCGAAAGAACATTTTGCGGAAACTGCGGCTCACCCCTTTCGTTTCGGTCGGAGAAAATGTCGGGTGTAATGCATCTATTTGTGGCGGCGCTGGAAGAACCAGAAAAATTCGAACCTACGCTTCACGCTGCCTTTGAGGAAAAGCTACCTTGGTTGAAACTTGCGGACAATTTGCCGACATGTATCGGGCCCGATTACACAAAAAGTTAGTCGAGGCTCGAGCCAAGTGGATACATGCGATTAATTGGTAGTGTCTCAGTTTGAGTAAGGCAACTATCGCGCCCGTCCTGTAAATCAGGTATGGTTGCGGGCATGACGTTTTTCCAAGGTTTCATAGCGACTGTCGGGATAGTCCTTGCACTAGGGGTGCTGAGGACTTACTGGACGATGCGTCAATACTCATTTCCACGAGACGCGGGTACATCCGCTTCGGGTGGTAGCGGCTTTGACGGTACAGGCGACTGTGACTCCGGCGGCGGTGGTGGTGACGGTGGAGGCGGCGGTGATTAAAGGCCCACGCGGAGAGAAACGTCCAGCGGATGTTATAGGCGCTGCCATCCTAGTTGGCCGTAATGCTACGGGTGATGCAGGGGGTAAGCCCAGCACGTCAACCGGCCGAAAATTATCTCGCACATCCCCTTGACAATCTATTCCTATTGGGTTCATATGTTCCTGTTATGTTCTAATGCTGGATAGGAAACACCATGGACTGGGCCAGGGCCATCGAACGCAACAGCGAAGCCCTCAAGGGCATAGTTGCGGAACTTTTCGCCATGCTGGGGATTGCAGGCGAAGCCACGGTTTCGCGGATTCCGCCGCCCCTCCACCGCGCCGTGCTGCGCGTGCTCTGGCCGGCCGAATCCGCCGTGCGCCGCCTTATCGTCATCGCGGCGCGCGGCCTTGTGGTGAAGCTGAAGCCCGCTGCCTCGCGTCCCATGCCGGCGGGGACTATCGGGAAGGGCGGCGGAAGCAGGCCTCCCTCCTTCCAGCTCTTCGATCCGCGGAAAAACTTCGCAGTGCTGCGCCAACACCACAGAAAGTTCACGCGGAATCCCCCGCGCATCCATTTCTACCCGTATGATACCCTGCGGCCAGCGCGCCCTCCCGCGGCCGATCCCGCTCCGCCGCCCGATGGCCTCGTGGGTGCCGCGCGCCTCAGCCGCAGGCTCCAGGCCCTCAAGCTGGCGCTCGACGATCTGCCGCGCCAGGCCCGGCGTCTCGCCCGCTGGCGGATCAGGCGCAAGAACGCGAAAAATCCGAAGTTCACCTCGCCGCTCAGGCCGGGTCCTCCGCCTGGCCACCGGAGGAAGAAAGTTCACGAAGTCGATGAAGTGCTCGCCGAATGCCATTGGCTCGCCTGGGATGCAATGAAGCCCGACACGTCTTGAAGTTTCCACAACCCTTCGCTTCTCATCTTCCCCGGAAACGGAATAACCGTTTTCACAAAGGGCGCAGCCGTGCCCAAGGCTCATTGACATTGTGAAATCTACCCTGGAAGCGGAGTGCCGCTTTCTTCCCCGGATTCCTATTGTCCGACGCTCATTGCCAACATCTCTCCATCACCGGGCTTGACCCCGGTGATTCAGTCTGGATAGTCGGATCAGGCCCGAGGAGCGGGTCACAGCGTGAAGGAGTCTCGGATGAATGCAAAGCAGGAAGGAAAAGCACCGCAGAAGATCACCCATGGTCACTGCCATTGCGGAGCGGCCCATTGGACCTTTCATGGTGAAATCCCCGATGCCACGATCTGCAACTGCACCGCTTGCCGCCGTTACGGCGCTCTCTGGGCCTATGACTATGAAGGCCATGGCATTCATGTCACGGCTCCCAAAGATGGACTCACCTCCTATGTCCGAGGCTCCGGATCGCTTTCCTTCAACTTCTGCCGGGTCTGCGGCAATCTGGTTTGCTGGCGTGGCCTCAAACCTGCGGAAGATGGCCGCACGAGAATAGCGGTCAACTTGCGTCTTGCCGAACCCGGCGATGTGGCGGGCGTTCCTCTCCAGTGTTTTGAAGGTCTTCACAGCTTCGAGGATCTGCCGCGGGACGGACGCCATGTTGCTGATGTCTGGTTTTGAATGGAACCGACGTCGCTCTCTCCCACGCAAACGCGAAGGCGAGATTGGAGAACCGCATAACCGTTTCCACCGATGGTGGAGCTATGTCCTTTCTCCTTCGTCATCCCGGCGACCTGTCCTCCGAAGCAAAGCCCTAGCTTTGCGAAGGGGGAAAGCCGCTATCAGATTCACACATCTTTGCTGCCGTCATTGCAACTATCTACGCGTTGAATTCATTCCGTCATCCCGACGTAAGTCGGGACCCAGACTTTCCGCTTGTGTGCCGGTTGAAAGCCTGGGTTCCGGCTTTCGCCGGAATGACGAAGATTGTAGAGAGGCAAGAGAAATTGAAAACCTTAAGCCTCAAACCCCGTGCCGTTCGAGCACACCACGCCTGTGCCGCCAATGCCGCAATAGCCGTGAGGATTCTTGGCGAGATATTGCTGGTGATAGGCCTCGGCGAAATAAAACGGCCCCGCCTCGGCAATTTCCGTGGTGATGGCGCCATAGCCCTTGGCCGTCAGCGCTTTCTGATAGGCGGCCTTTGAAACCAGCGCCGCTTCGCGCTGCGCGGGCGAATTCCAATAGACCCCCGAACGGTATTGCGTGCCAACATCGTTGCCTTGGCGCATGCCCTGGGTCGGGTCATGGGATTCCCAGAAGACTTTCAAAACATCATTGAGGCTCACCTTGCCGGGTTCAAACACCACCAGCACCGACTCCGCATGGCCCGTCATCTCGGAGCAGACCTCCTCATAGGTGGGATTGGGCGTGAAGCCGCCGGCATTGCCAACCGCCGTCACCCAAACGCCGGGAAGCTCCCAGAACTTGCGCTCGGCCCCCCAATAGCAGCCCATGGCCACGATGATCTGCTCGGCGCCCTTGGGGTATGGCCCCTTCAACGGATTTCCGTTCACGAAGTGGGTGCTGGCCGTGGCAATGGCGCTGGCGCGACCGGGAAGCGCGCGGCTTGCATCGGTCATTTCAGCTTTTTTGCGGGCGAAAATCATGGGTTTAGGTCTCCTTTTGCGTCGAGACTTATGTAGTGTGGCAGATCGGTAACTTCCATTCAACAAAGCTTGAACGGCAAAGTTTCATCGCTATAGTGCGCCGCAATTCGAAGGGGGCAGCCCCTTGATTTATTGCGGAGAGGTGGCCGAGTGGCTTATGGCGCCCGCCTGGAAAGCGTGTTTACGTTAATAGCGTAACGGGGGTTCGAATCCCCCCCTCTCCGCCACCCTACGCAAAAGCTTCGGGTGGCACGCCACCCGGAGATTTTGCGTAGGGTGATCTCCCGAAGCTCACGCGAAGCGGGAGCGCAGGGAGACTGGTTCAGTAAAGCTTCGGGTGGCACGCCACCCGGAGATTTTGCGTAGGGTGATCTCCCGAAGCTCACGCGAAGCGGGAGCGCAGGGAGACTGGTTCAGTAAAGCTTCGGGTGGCA
>CAZHCO010000010.1:0-5166 GCA_964530965.1 uncultured Aestuariivirga sp.
CCCATGCGGCCGGACGGTGGGCGAATGAGGGTGCGGCCCACCATGGACGGAACGCCCTTCAGATCGAGGGTCGAGACCAGTGCCTCGCCCTTGCCCATTTCGGTTATGACTTCTTCCGTCTTGAATTTCGGATTGGGACGGAAGGTTGTGGCCGCGGCTTTCACGGCCTTCTGGTCACGCGGCGTATAGGCACGAAGGGCGTGCTGCACCCGGTTTCCCATCTGCTCCAGTACATTGTCGGGAACATCAAGCGGATTTTGCGTGACGAAATAAACGCCGACGCCCTTGGAGCGAATGAGTTTCACGGTTTGCTGGATTTTTTGCAGGAGGCCCGGAGGGGCATCATCAAACAGCAGATGGGCTTCATCGAAGAAGAAAACCAGTTTGGGCTTATCCGGATCGCCCACTTCCGGCATTTCCTCAAAAAGTTCCGAGAGGAGCCAGAGCAGGAATGTGGCATAAAGCTGCGGCGAGGACATGAGCTTGTCGGCGGCGAGGATGTTCATGTAGCCCCTGCCGTCACGCGTGGTGCGCATCAGGTCCTTGATATCGAGGGCGGGCTCGCCAAAAAACCTGTCGCCGCCCTGCTCTTCGATGACCACGAGCCGGCGCTGGATGGAGCCGATCGTGGCGGATTGCACATTGCCATACTGGGTGGTGATTTCCTTGCCGCGATCGGCGAGATCGGCCAGCAGGGCGCGCAGATCCTTGAGATCAAGCAGGGCGAGGTTTTCATTGTCGGCAAGGCGGAAGGCAATGTTCAACGCCCCTTCTTGCGCTTCCGAGAGGCCCATGAGGCGCGACAACATCAGAGGACCCATTTCTGTGACCGTCGTGCGAATGGGATGGCCCTGCTCGCCGAACAGATCCCAGAAGATTGTGGGCGTGGCTTCCATGCCATAGTCGTCGAAGTCAATCTTCTTGGCGCGCTCGGTGAGGAAATCCAGTGGCGTGCCTATTTGCGAAATGCCGGAGAGATCGCCTTTCACGTCGGCTGCGAAGACAGGAACGCCGGCCTTGCAGAAACTCTCGGCCATGATCTGCAACGTGACGGTTTTGCCCGTGCCCGTGGCACCCGTTACCAACCCGTGGCGATTTGCCAGGGGCAGGAAGAGCTCTTCGCGCTTGTCACTTTTGCCGAGAAAAATTGCGTTGTCGCTCATGATGATCCTTATCCCGAAATGGAGCCCTGACTTGGCTTCTCATTTACCTAATTCAGGGGCCAATTGACAGGGCAGAATTGGACACTAGCATTGCAGGATGAATGATTTTCCGGAAGCTACAATGGGTATGTGGCGGGCGCGCGTGGCCGTAATCCTGACGGGCGAAAGCGCTGACAAACTGGCGAGCCTAACGGCAGATGGCATTCGCATTGAACCGCTGTATCAGCAGATGCATGGCGCGCGCGCGGACCGGGCCGATCATGCGCCATGGACCGTTTTGCAGCGGGTTGATCATCCCAATGGCATAAAAGCCAATGCCCAGGCTTTGGAAGATCTGGAAAATGGCGCCGGTGGACTTGCCATCGTTGAGAAGGACGCTGACGTCGCGCGGGTTCTGAAGGATGTGGCACTCCATGCCATTCATACGCGGCTTGAAGGCGGTGAGGCACTGGCCAAGGCCTTTGCGGCCTATGTGCAGAAGCAGCCGATTGATCCGGCGCGACTGAGTGTTTCTTTTGGATTGAGCGACGTTGGCCTTGTGAATGAATTCGTGGCGCAGGGGTTCGAGGGGACTTTTCTTGAAGCGGATGGCCGCGTAGTTCATGAGCAAGGGGCAAGCGAGGCGCAGGAACTGGCTTGTGTTCTGTCCAAGATTGTTGGCGGCTTAAGAAAATTTGATCACCTATCACCGGAAGCAGTCGTGGGCGCGACACTGACTGCCAATCAGGATATGTTCCTGACTCTGGCAAAGTTCCGTGCCATTCGACTGTTGTGGGCGCGGGTGCTGGAAGCGAGCGGGATTGCGCACCAATCTTTACGTCTGCATGGGGAAACATCGCGGCGGATGATGGCACGGCTTGATCCCCATACAAATATCCTGCGCGCGACAGCCGCAGTATTTGGTGCGGGGCTTGGCGGCACGGATACGTTTACGGTTCTGCCCTTTTCCATTGCGCAGGGCCTGCCCGATGCATTTGCGCGGCGCATGGCGCGCAATACCCAGCTCATTCTTCTGGACGAGTCCCATCTCTGGCGCGTGGCCGATCCGGCTTCGGGTTCAGGTTATGTTGAATCCCTGACCCGCGAATTGTGCGAGCGTGCATGGAAGATTTTTCAAGGTATCGAGAAGACGGGTAAACTGCCGGAGTTTGATTCCAAAAATACAAGCAGTGATCCAATCATCGGAACGAACAGCCATCACCTTCCAAAGGAATTTGAAGCGGCGGTGGAGTCATTCCCATGAGCCGCGTTCCAAACTTCTCGGACATACCCCTTAATCTGTCATCCCGGCGAATGCCGCGACCCAGGCTTTCAACTGACGAAAATTGGGAAACTGCGGAAGGGATTCGGGTTTCTACAAGCTACCTTGAAGATGAGTCTTACACTGACTCCTATCCCGGAATCGCGCCATTCCTGCGTGGTCCCTACCCCACCATGTACACAACCCAGCCCTGGACGATCCGGCAGTACGCGGGGTTTTCCACGGCAGAGGATTCAAACGCCTTCTACCGCCGCAATTTGGCGGCGGGGCAGATGGGGCTTTCCATTGCTTTCGATCTGGCCACGCACCGGGGCTATGACTCGGATCATCCGCGCGTGGCGGGTGATGTGGGCATGGCGGGTGTGGCGATTGATTCTATCTATGACATGCGCACGCTTTTTGATGGCATTCCATTGGACAAGATGACGGTGTCGATGACGATGAATGGCGCGGTGTTGCCTATCCTTGCACTCTTCATTGTTGCGGGCGAAGAGCAAGGGGTGCCACCGGAAAGACTCTCAGGCACCATCCAGAATGACATTCTGAAAGAGTTCATGGTGCGGAACACTTATATTTATCCGCCGCAGCATTCCATGCGGATTGTCTCCGATATTTTCAAATACACGTCCGAGCGCATGCCGAAGTTCAATTCAATTTCAATTTCCGGCTATCACATGCAGGAAGCAGGCGCCACCGCCGATCTCGAACTTGCCTATACTCTGGCTGATGGCTTTGAGTATGCGAAGGCGGGCGTTGATGCTGGTCTGGACATCGACCGGTTTGCGCCCCGGCTTTCCTTCTTCTGGGCCATTGGCATGAATTTCTTCATGGAAGTGGCCAAGATGCGCGCGGCGCGCGTGATCTGGGCCACGTTGATGCAACGTTTCTCACCGAAGGACGAGCGCTCGCTTTCGCTCCGCACCCATTGCCAGACATCGGGGTGGAGTCTTGCGGCGCAGGATGTGTTCAACAATGTGACACGCACCTGCATTGAGTCGATGGCGGCCACGCAAGGGGGCACGCAGTCGTTGCACACCAATTCGCTTGATGAAGCCCTGGCCTTGCCAACCGATTTTTCGGCGCGAATTGCGCGCAATACGCAGTTGTTTCTGCAACAGGAGGCGGGCATTTGCCAGGTGATCGACCCATGGGGCGGAAGTTATTTCATGGAGAAGCTTACCGCTGATCTCGCCGCAAAAGCCTGGGAGCATATTGCGGAAATTGAAAAGATTGGCGGCATGGCCAAGGCCATTGAAGCCGGGATTCCGAAACTGCACATTGAAGAGGCGGCGGCCCGCACCCAGGCGCGCATTGATGCGGGCGAGCAGACGGTTGTCGGTGTGAACAAGTACCGCAATTCGGATGAGGCCAAGATTGATATTCTGAGAGTGGATAATTCGGTGGTCCGGGTGAGCCAAATTGAAAAGCTTAAACGCCTGAAAGCGGAGCGTGATCCCGCGATCTGCCAGACCATGCTGGATCGCCTTTCAACGGTTGCTAAAACCGGCGAAGGCAATTTGCTGGCGGCGGCGGTTGATGCGGCGCGGGCCAAAGCCACAGTCGGTGAAATTTCTTCCGCCCTCGAAAAGGTGTGGAACCGGCATGTGGCGCAAACGCGGGTGACGAAGGGCATTTATGTGGCCTCATCGCGCGACTTGCAGAAAATTGAAACGGCCAAGCGGGCGGTGGAAGCGTTCAGGGATGCGGACGGAGGTCCACCACGCATATTGGTTGCCAAGATGGGACAGGATGGCCATGACCGCGGGCAGAAGGTTATCGCTTCGGCCTTCAGCGACATCGGCTTCGATGTGAAAATTGGGGCGCTGTTTTCTACACCGGAAGAAGTGGCGGCCCTGGCCGCGAAAGAAAACGTGCACATGGTGGGCATCTCGACGCTCACCGCCGGGCACCTCAGCCATATTCCTCTGCTCAAGGCCGCGCTGGAGAAGGCAGGGCGGGCCGATATCATGATTGTGGTGGGTGGCGTCATTCCGCCGGAAGATGTGCAGACCTTGAAGGACATGGGGGCAGCGGCGGTGTTTCTGCCGGGAACTGTCATTCCCGATGCGGCCCTGGCGCTTCTTGAGCAGCTGAACAAGCGCCTTGGCTATGCGCAAAGGAAGGCAGAGTAGCATTCTATCCAAAACTCCATTAGATTGCCCTTTATGAGAACCGTTGAGATCGTTGCAAAACTGGAATCGCTTCGCCCCAAGTTTGAGGCTGAAGGTGTCGAGCATCTGGCAATATTTGGCTCGCGGGCCCGGGGCGACTACACTGATTCAAGCGATCTTGATCTGCTAATTGATGCTGCGCCATCGCGCAAATTTTCCATACTCAATCTGGTTGGCGTGGAGCACATTGTTGCGGATTCGACTGGCCTTCCGGCCAACGCATTCATGCGACGCAGTCTAGATGCGTCATTCAAACGTTCGATATCCTCGGAAATTGTTGAGATTTTCTGATGGAAGACAGGACGAATTTCAGACTGAAAGATATCATTGACGCCATTGATCAAATTCATGCACTCCTCAAAAACAAGACCTACCAGGATTTAACAGCGGACAAGGTCGTGAAGGCGGCGTTTGAAAGATTCCTGGAGATATTGAGCGAGGCATCGCGCCACATACCAGATAGCTTGAAAGTAATGAGGCCCGACATACCTTGGCGGCGTGTTTCAGACATTGGCAATCATTTGAGGCACGCATATGACCGCGTCGACAGCGAAATCCTTTGGGAAGTTTA
>CAZHCO010000011.1:0-8498 GCA_964530965.1 uncultured Aestuariivirga sp.
CCGATACTATGCGGACGGAATTCACGCGACACGCTGAAGGTCACGTAGCCTGCGAAAATCAGGATGGGCGAGGCCCAAACGGCAAACGAACTTCCCGATGCAAAGAGGGCCGAGACGACAGCGGAACCTACGTCAGCACCGAGGAGCACGGCCAGCCCAAGGGAGGTGCCGATGGCGCCGCTGGCGGCAATGCCCGCCACGATCAGGGTTGTTGCCGTGCCGCTACCCAAAATGGCCGTTGCCGATGCGCCTGCCAGAAAAGCGGATGGCCTGTTACCCAGCCGCACTTCGATGAAATGTTTGAGTCGGTCTCCCCAGGCCCGCAGGACTCCCGTGCGCACCATACGCACCCCCCATAGAAGAAGGGCAACGCCACCGAGCAGATTAACGATAACAGCAGTGCCTGGATTCAATTTATCTCAACCCGGCCATGGCAGAGACCACGTCTTCACATTGGTGAAGAACTTCATGGCTTCCATGACGCCTTCCTTCACACCATTACCTGAGTCTTTGATCCCGCCAAAGGGCGACATCTCAATACGGTAACCCGGCACTTCCCAGATGTTAACCGTCCCCACATTGAGCCCCTCGATGAAACGGGTGATGCGGGTGAGGTTGTTGGTGCAAACTCCCGAGGAAAGCCCAAAGGGCGTGGAGTTTGAAATGCGGATAACCTCGGCGTCATCATCGGGAACCCGGACGATGGGGATGATGGGGCCAAAGGTTTCCTCGAAAACGAGTTCGGATTTATGAGGCACAAAATCCACGGTGATGGGCGGCAGCACAGCACCCTTGCGGCCCGGGTTATAGAGGATTTTGGCCCCTTGCTCGGCGGCCTTGTGCACCCGGGCCTCAAATACCTTGGCCGCTTCCTCGTGAACCACGCAACCCAGATCCGTGTTGGGATCCATGGGATCACCGAACTTGATTTTCTTGGCTTTCTCAAGAACCATCGCCACGAACTTGTCCGCCACCCGTTCCTGAACCAGAATGCGCTTCACCGCCGTGCAGCGCTGGCCGGAATTCTTGGTGGCCCCCGCTACCGCCAGCTCCGCTGCCTTGTCGAGATCACTGTCACTGAGGTCATTCAGGACGATCAGCGGATCATTGCCGCCGAGTTCAAGCGCCGCCCGCTTGTAACCAGCCTTGGCCGCAATGAGCTTTCCAACTCGCACACCACCCGTAAATGTGATGACCGCAATGTTGGCATTGGTCACCATCTCGTCGCCAATATCATCGGGCCAGCCGGTTACGACCTGGAACATCTCTGGCGGCAGCCCCGCTTCATAGAGAATGTCAGCAAGCGCAAGCGCCGAGAGCGGCGTGAGTTCCGTAGGCTTGCACACCACGCAATTATTCGTGGCAATGGCAGGGGCCACCTTGTGCGACACCATGTTGAGCGGATGATTGAACGGAGTGATGGCGGAAACCACCCCAACCGGATCGCGCTTGGTGAATATTTTTCGCGACTTGCCCTGGGGCGTGAGGTCACAGGAAAAAATCTGCCCGTCATCGAGAATGCAGAGTTGTGCCGCAAGCGAGAACACGTCATAGGCACGGCCACATTCGTAAGCCGAATCCTTCATTGAAATTCCGAGTTCGAGCGTGAGCAGATTTGCCAGCGCATCCCGGCGCTGGCGAATGAGTTCAGCCGTCTTGAACAATATTTGCTGGCGCTCATAGCGCGTGAGTTTCGGCTTGAATCCGGCGGCGATATCAAAAGCCCGCGCCGCATGTTCAGCCCGACCCGCCGGAACCGTGCCGATGATTTCATTGGTGTAGGGGTAGTGCACCGGCAAAACACCATCAGCGCTAACTTTCTTGCCGCCAATGCGCATGCTTTCCGTGATCGTCATGTCAGACCTCGTTGATGCAGTTGCAGCCGATGAAGAAGGCATCGAAATTGCGCAGCGGTTTCGGCAGGTTTTGAACCTTGCGGTTTACGATAACCGGAACCGTTTGCTCCGTAAGGCCGCCATGGGAACGCAGCGGCTCGTTCAATCCTGAAAGGTCATGCCTCGCACGGCTGGTGCCAATCACTTTAGACCCCGTGCTCCCTCCCGATACCACAATGATATCGCCCATGCGGTCTTCCGGAAGCTCAAAGCGGGCACAGCCCTGTGCCCGGTCGAGGACCACATCAATACCTGGTTGCTTTGCAATGAACGCAGAGGTGTCTTCAACCGAAGTCCCTTTCACATAGACCGTTGCAAACGAACCCAATGCCCCATGATGCTGCACATAAGGATCTGTGATTGGCAGGATTACTTTCGTCGTTCCTGCACCGAAGTTTTTGTCCAGCGCATCCTGCAGATAGATCACATCTGGCTCACCATTGGCCAGATTCTTGGCCTTCATGCCGTGATCGGCGACGATTACGGCGATCGCCCCTTGCGCATCCAGCTGGCCGAGATATCCATCCATCATTTTGTAAAAACTGTTGGCTCCCTTTGAACCTGGAGCATACTTGTGCTGCACATAGTCGGTGGTGGATAAGTACATGAGATCAGGTTTCACGGAGGCCAGCAGCTTCACCCCCGCTGCGAATACAAACTCCGAAAGCTCTGCCGAATAAACTTCCGGAACGGTCATCCCCACAGTTTCACAAACACCTTCAATGCCATTGTCTTTCAGAGTTGCCTTGTCGGCATGTTCGGATGAAAAGGCGACAGCGGTTCCGTCAAAAACTAGGCCTTTGCCCAGCAGCAGGCGCAGCTTATCCTTGGCAGTGATGACAGCGATTTTGGCTCCAGCCTTTTGGAACTTTTCAAAAATCGTCGGCGCCCGCAGCCATTTTGGATCATTCATCATCGTCTCAAGCCCAGTGACGGGATCAATCAGATAATTTCCGCAGATGCCATGAATTGCCGGCGGCGTGCCGGTCACGATGGAAAGATTATTTGGATTGGTGAAACTGGGAATGACGCAGAGCCCCCGGGTGTTTTCTCCCTTCGCAATCATCTTTTCGAGGTTGGGCATCAGTCCCTCGGTCATGGCAATTTCCATGTAGTCGGGTTCGCTGCCATCACAACAAATGACCACGAGCGGTGCCTTCGGCCAGCCATATTCCCGGCCATTCACCGCAACTGTTTTATTGCTTGATTTCATGGAGTTAGCGTTCACCTTGGTATCTAATTCTCAAGTGGGGTGAAATCCTTCACCCCCATCTCGCCCAGCACATCCTTGATTGCCTGAAGGGCCGCTGCGATGACGCGTTCATCAATCTGGCCAATGGTTCCGATGCGAAAGCTTGGGCGTTTTGTCAGTTTTCCAGGGTAGATCGTAAATCCCCTTTTGCGCAGCGCCTCATAAAACCGTTCAAACTTGAAATTGGGATCACTGGGCGTGAGAAACGTTTGAATGATGGGCCCTGACATGTCTTCGCCCAACAGCGTTGAGAACCCTATTTCAGTCATGCCGGCGACAAGCGCCTGGGCATTGCGCGTGTAACGGAGCCCGCGCCCGCCCACGCCACCCTGTTGCTCATGCTCTTTGAGCGCCTGATCGAAGGCAACCAGCGCATGGGTCGGCGGCGTGAAACGGAATTGCCCGTTGGCATCCAGGCCGCGCCACTGCTCAAACAGATCCAGCACAATGGAATGACAGGCACCCGCCGAGGCTTCCAGCAGGTCACGCTTCAGCACCACGTAGGAAAAACCAGGAACACCTTCAAGGCACTTGTTTGAGGAAGAGACCATCACATCAATGTTTTGTGCCACCATATCAAGCGGCAAAGCGCCGAAGGATGACATCGCATCCACCATGAATACCTTGTCGTGCAGTTTGACAGCCTGCCCAATTTCGTCGATCGGGTTCACAATTCCGGATGTCGTTTCACAATGCACCATCCAGACGTGGCTGATGGACCTGTCCGCGTCGAGCATGGTGACTACCTCTTCAACGGTTGGAACCGAACTGTCACCCTTGTCGATCTTGAAGTAGGGCCTTCCGATGCGCTCGAGAATTTGCGCCGCCCGGTCCCCATAGGCGCCATTGGCAACAACAAGTGTCTTGCGGCGCTTGTCCGGGCACAGGCTGCCCAGCGCTGCTTCAATGGCAAAGGTTCCGGATCCCTGCATGATCACGCATTCATAGCGGCTGTCACAATTAGCCAGCTGAAGAATGCGCTTGCGGATATCGCCAACAATTTTCCTGAACTCCACGTCGCGTGAGCCCCAGTCAGCCAGCATGACGTGCTTCACCGTGCGCGATGTCGTAAGTGGGCCTGGCGTAAGAAGATAGGGCATGTCTTCCTGGCCCTCGGGCCCCGGAAAAGATGGTTTATAGGGCGGTGTCTTGGTATTCATTCTGGACTCCGTATGGGACGGTCACATTAAGCATTGGCCATTATTGCGCAAGCAGATCAAGCACCAGCCCTAGCTGAGCTTTGCGGCCAGAACCACGCCAACATTCTGCCGGTGGATGGCTTCATAGGGTTCAAACAAGTTGACCCATCCCGCCTCAAGAGGGCCGTTGATGATTTCACGCAGCGGCTTCTCCCGCAATTCCAGTTCGCCAACGCATCGTTTCAGCATGCGAATATATTGCTGGTTCGCGCGGATCAGGGTCTTTTCATAGCCGCCAAGAGCTAAGATTTCCGGGTCACCGTGATTGGGCAGGATGCGTTCCGGATTCAATGCCCAAAGTCTGTCGAGGTCCTTGAGATGTGTGTCAAAATGTTCAGGCTCACCCACATAGGTAACCGTGTCTTCCATGGTGTCACCTGCGAGCAAAATCCGTTCGGAACTCAGCCAAAGAACCGTCGCATCATCGCTGTGAATGTTTGCTTCGATCAGATCGACGCGGGTTTTGCCCAGTTGCAATTGCATGCTTCCTTCAAATAACTGTGTCGGCATTATCAGAGGATTGATTGCTGGTGGTCCGGAAGAAGTACCATTCTCGATTGCAGCCCTGTGCGTCCTGAGATGATCAGCCGTGCGCCTGTTTGAAATGATGGGGCAATCGTCAAAGGCAGCGGTGCCCGCAACGTGATCAAGATGCCAATGGCTGAGCACAACCGTGAATTTCTTGACGCCTTCGTTCTCGAGAGACTTCCGAATGAAGGCACCATGTTCAACTGAAATAAGTGTGTCATAGATCAGCGCTTCTTCACCATCGACAATGGCGTAGCTGGCAATACCAAGGGAAAGCGCCCCGTCATCCACCCAATTTTCACCTTCCGCGTAACGGTAGCCTTCAACGCGGCCATCGTAGAAAGCGTAAATATTCGGGGCAGGGCGCAAGACCCGCAGATATGTTGTCATCGAATTTTTCAAGCCTAAGACGGGAACAGCCTTATGGCAGAAAAAACCCATCTGGCAAACCAGCGCGAATACTGCGATAACAACCGTCTTGGGCACTCAGGGGAAACAACAATGACATTCGGTTATGGTCTTATCGCTCTCATCGTCGCCATCGCAGGTTACTTGATTTATGCCTATAACGCGCTCGTCAGTAACAAGAACCTGGTTGCCGAGGGCTGGAGCGGGATCGACGTTCAATTGCGCCGCCGCGCGGATCTGATTCCGAACTTGATTGAAACCGTAAAAGGCTACGCCGCCCATGAAGACAAACTGTTTCGCGACATTGCCGAATTGCGCGCCAAGAGCATTTCAGGCGGCTCGGTCGGCGAGCAATCGGTTGTTGGGCAAGCCATGACCGCAGCCCTGGGCAAGCTTTTCGCCGTGGCGGAGGCCTATCCCGAGTTGAAGGCCGACGCGAATTTCCGCGATCTGCAGGACAAGCTTTCCGGTATTGAAGATGAAATTCAATTGTCGCGCCGCTACTACAATGGCGCAGTGCGTAATCTGAATACGATGATCCAGTCCTTCCCCAGCAACTTCGTCGCCAACTTCTTCAAGTTCACGCTCGCCGAGTTTTTTGAAATTGGCGATGCGGCAGCACGAGAAGTGCCAAAAGTCGATTTCAAAAAATAAGGCGCCCAGGATGCGCGCTTTTTTCTTTGCACTGCTGGCGCTCCTTGCCGTCAACTCCGCGGCGCTTGCGGAGGAGCGGATTGAACAGTTCACCAGCAACGCCAACGTCAACGCCGATGGCTCTGTTGATGTGACGGAGACCATATCGGTCAATGCTGAATCCAGGCAGATCAGGCGCGGCATCTTTCGTGATCTTCCAACTACCTATACGGACCGGAACGGCCTGCGGGTTGTTGTCGGCTTCGAAGTGATCTCGGTGAAGCGTGACAGGCGCGATGAACCCTATGCCATCGAAGCCCTTGCAAATGGCAAGCGCATCCGAATTGGCGACGCAGACGTGTTTCTGGACTATGGCATTCACGTCTACGAGATACAGTACCGCACCATGCGCCAGCTCGGTTTTTTCGAGCAATATGACGAATTCTACTGGAACGTGACCGGCAATGGCTGGACCTTCCCCATCGAAGCGACAACGGCCATTGTGCGCCTGCCGCCGGGGGCGAGAATTCTGCAGCACGAAGCCTATACTGGGTATCAGGGTGAAAACGGCCGAGATTTCAAAGTGTTCAATGCCACAGGCAACGAGTACCGCGCCGTTGCCACACGGAATTTTGCCCCGGGCGAAGGCATGACGATTGCCGTCGCCTGGCAGAAGGGCATTGTTGCGGAGCCGAGCGGGGCGCAGAAAAATATTTGGTTCCTGCGCGACAATGCGGGGATTTTGGGCCTTTTGGCGACACTCGTCGGTGTCGGAGTGTTTTTCTTCTATGCCTGGTCGAAAGTCGGGCGTGATCCACCAGCCGGAGTTATCATTCCGCTTTTTGCACCGCCACAAGCGCTCGGCCCAGCGGGTTCGAGGTTCATCTGGAAGCAGGATTTCGACGACAAAGCCTTTGCTGCAGCTCTCGTAGGGCTAGCAGTCAAGGGCCGACTGAAAATTGCCGATGACGGCGGTGATTATCAAATTACCAAGTTGGCGGGAAAGGGGCTTGCCCTGACCACTGCGGAAAATGCGCTCCTGAGCGCCACGCCTTCGGGCACGACCGAGTTGGAAAAATCCAATCATGTGGCCATCGGCAGGATGAAGGAATCCCTGGAAAATGCCCTTGAAAGGGAATTTGAAGGTTCAGTTTTCGTGCGCAACATTGGCTGGTTTATTGCAGGTGCCGTGCTTTCGATTGCTGGCCTTCTGCTTTCTGCCCTGTTGCTTCCGGAGAGTGACGGTCTTGTGGGACTTTTTGCGGCAGGCTGGTCCGGCATATGGTGGGGCGTAATTCTCTCAATTGCCTGGAGTTCCATCAGAGGCGTCATGAGTGGCCGCGGCTTCCTGAGAAAGATGGGCTCCGCAGCGCCTCTGTTGCTTATGATCCCCTTTGGCATCGCAGGCGTAGCCGTTCCGTTTTTTATAATATTTATGGAGACCCTGTCTCCCGGCATCATGATACTTGTTGGCACCGCTATTGGCCTCGGCCTCATGAACATCATTTTTTACTACCTGCTGCGCGCGCCAACTGTTTCCGGCCGTAGGGTCCTGGATCAGCTCCAAGGCTTTCGGATGTATATGAAGACCGCCGAGGAAGGGCGCCTCAAAGTCTTGAACCCGCCGGAAAAAACACCAGAATTGTTTGAGCGCTACTTGCCCTATGCCCTGGCGCTCGATTGTGAAAACGAGTGGAACGCCAAGTTCACGGCGGTGCTGGCTGCAGCTGCCTTGGCAGGAGCTGCGGCCCCCGTTTGGTATTCCGGCAGCAATTGGAATTCAGGCAACATGGGCGGTTTCACTGATAGCCTGGGCTCCAGCCTGGCCTCCAGCGCGGCTTCGGCCTCCACCGCACCGGGTTCGAGCTCAGGTTCCGGCGGTGGTGGTTCATCAGGCGGAGGCGGCGGTGGCGGTGGCGGTGGCGGCTGGTAGACTCAGCTCGCTTCCAGTTCTTCGCGCAACATTTCAAGTTCCAGCCAATGTTCTTCAGCCTGCGAAATCTCGGCCTTGGCTTTCTCGTGCCGCTTCATGGCTTTTTCAAATGTCTTGGGATCGCGGTAGTACAGCTCCGTATCGGCAAGCCTGGATTCCAATGTGATGATTTCATCGTGAAGCGCTGCCATTTTGCCCGGCAGTGTTTCAAGCGCATGTTTGTCTTTGAATGAAAGCTTGCGCTTGTTTTGTATTTTGGACTGTCGCGGTGCAATGACAACACGCTCGCTTTCCGGCGCCTTAATTTCTCGTGCGCTGACGCCCGCGCCGCGTTGGGCCACCATGTCCGAATAGCCGCCCGCATATTCCGTCCATTTTCCATCGCCTTCAAACATGAGAATGCTCGTGGCCACCCGGTCCAGAAAATCACGGTCATGGCTCACCAGCAGAATCGTGCCTTCATAGTCGCCAAGCATCTCCTGCAGGAGGTCGAGTGTTTCGAGATCAAGATCATTGGTGGGTTCATCCAGTACAAGGAAATTTGACAGCTTGGCCAATTCCCGCGCTAGTATGAGCCGAGCCCGTTCGCCACCTGACAGAACGGAGACGGGCGTTCGCGCCTGTTCCGGCTTGAACAGAAAGTCTTTCAT
>CAZHCO010000012.1:0-47325 GCA_964530965.1 uncultured Aestuariivirga sp.
GGAGGCTCGTCATAATGCTAGGGATAAACCGCATGCCCGTTTTCCTTTCTGTGTCTCGACAACACGAAAGTATCAGGATTCTCCTGAATATACGGGCATGCACTCCGCGACTGATCGACTCATTCCCCGGACAGCAATGCGTGAAACGGGAGAGGAAGGGACCCGCCGCGACGCGGCGGGGAGGTGAGGGGAACAAGGTAAAAGTGCCCTCAACTATCCCATCAAGACATCAACAACAATTTCAGGCCTCCAGATGACCATCCAGCACGACGAGGTCGTCGGGATTGAAATTGATTGTTGCTGACGCGCCAGGGCCATGCATCAACTTGGAAGGGGAATTTCCAAGCTACCAATGACCGAGTAATTCAAGCGGCCAAGAATGGTTCCAATTGTTCCCTTGGGCGGTAATCGTCTTGCTGAATCGATTGGGGCGTCAAGTTTTCAGCCAGCGCGATCCAGTCTTGAGCCAGTTGTATCCATAAGTGTTTGGCTGCCGGACTTTTTGCTGCTTCACCTCTAAAATAACAAAATTGCGCCTGGGCCCAATATTCCGAGAATTTACTTTCATGCATGACGCACCTCACCGGTATTTGATATACCGCGCCGCGGTCAATGGTCTCTCCAGTTCGGGGAGAACCGATAAAGTGGCATTGACACGTATGTTGCCCCGGTAATTTTATCTGCACCAGCTATTGTGTTGAAACCGTGACAGGACCGCGTACTTCCGCAAGATATGCACTGGTTTTGCAAACTAAGGCGGGGGCGATAGAATAGATCGAAGTGGCTGCACTTCTCCTCGAAAATAAGTGCTAGATTGATTGTGATGGAGCAAAATTATGAGGCGTAATTTCGTCTCGTTCATGGGAGCGCTCTTGATGTTTCCAGCGGTGGCTCTCGCTGAGGTGTCATCGTTTTCGAGCTACACAGACGAGCAGCTCAAGGAACTCGCCTCGGAACTCCACATCCTCTGCCGCGGCGGTATGAAGAACGCCAGTGAATCCATGATGAAATTTATTTGCATCATGCGGGACGAAAGCTGGGATGCCGTTGAACGGCGCGGCTATTGCTACAAGGAACTCGGGGAAGAGAAGTTTCCAAAATGCGGGGCTGCCACCGGGCCGTTTCCAACTGTACCACCCATTGCCGTTGAGCAACGCTCAGCTACCGCTGCGGAGGTTATCCAGAAAACCCGCGAGGCGGCCGCATACCTGGCGAAGGAAGGTGAGAAGGGTATCGCGACCTTTAAATCCAAGAACGCGCGATCGTTTTGGAAAACCGATGGATATATTTTCGTCATTGACTGCAAGCACGGGAAGATTTTGGCGCATCCAATTTTCGTGGTCGCTGGTGCGTCGCTCAAAAGAATGTCTGATAGCCGGAATCTGCTATTGGCAAAACCACTTTGCGAAAACGGTTTAAGACCAAATGGGGGCTGGTTTGAAACATATCAACCAAAACCAAACCAAAAAAAAGCCCTGCGCAAGATGGTCTATGTTCGGCCGGTTCCAGATACAACATACCAGGTCGGATCAGGGATTTATGATGCCACGGTGACGGTAGAAGACTTGGACAAGCTAATTACCAGCAAGTGAAATTCGAACGCAATGAAAAGCCCGGGCGTTGCTGACGTCAGAACCCGCGAAAGCGGCTATGTCGCCGGGAATGGACCTGTGATGTTCTGCCCGAAGGTGTCCTGCGCGATTGCCGGAGGAATGACGCTCTCTCTTTTTTAATTCATCATCCCGGCGTTCCGCCTTCGCCAAGGCTTCGGCGGACAGGTCGTCGGGATGACGGAAGAAAAATGATTTCAATCCAGCACAACAAGATCATCAGGATTAAAATTGATGGTCACCGACGCGCCGGGCTCCGGCGGCGGGCTTGTGGTCTGGTTGAACATGTCGAGGGAAATGTCCTGGGTGCCGCTACGCACCTTGACCCGCACGATTGATCCGAGAAAATTTACACTGACCACTTTTGCCGTCAGGCGATTGGCACTGTCGCCACCTTTGCCCAAGGCAATGGCTTCAGGACGGAGTGCGACAGAGATATCTTTGCCGGCGCTGGCGGCAAACGGCTTGCCAGCGCGAATCTGCTGACCGTCGAGTTTCATTGTTCCCTTCTTGGCATCAACGGCCTTTGCCGCAAGAATCGTCAGTGTACCAACGAAAGACGCAACGAAGCGGGTGCGCGGCTGGTTGTAGATGTCGACAGGCGTGCCGATCTGCTCGACCTGGCCTTCGTTCATGACCACGATCCGGTCCGACATGGACAGCGCCTCTTCCTGGTCGTGGGTCACATAGATCGTGGTGATGCCAAGCTCGCGCTGGATGGCGCGGATTTCGGCGCGCAGTGAAATGCGGATTTTGGCGTCAAGCGCCGACAGGGGTTCGTCGAGCAGCAGAACGCTTGGTTTGACAGCCAGGGCACGGGCGAGCGCCACGCGCTGCTGCTGGCCGCCGGAAAGCTGGAACGGGTAGCGCCCGCCGAGTTCCGGCAGCTTGATGATGCCGAGCATTTCCTTCACGCGGGCGGCAATGTCAGCACTTGATGCCCCCGCCACTTTCAGGCCGAAAGCGATGTTCTGGGCCACCGTCATGTTCGGAAATAGCGCATAGGATTGGAACACCATGCCGATATTGCGCTGGTTCGGCTTGAGGTCCGTCACATCCTTGCCGTCAATCACGATGCGGCCCGCCGTCGGGTTTTCAAAACCGGCAACCATGCGCAGCGTCGTTGTCTTGCCGCAACCCGACGGGCCGAGGAATGAGACGAATTCGCCCTTGTCGATGGCGATATCGACATTGCGCACCACCGTGGTCGGCCCGAAACTCTTGGTGACATTTTCGATGGATAGAAAAGTCTCGGCCATGGTGTCCACTCTTTTCAGTTCGGCCGGCTGGCCGATTTCGGCGCATAACGAGACAGGATCTGGATGACCGCCATGCAGCCCCAGGTAATAAAGAACGCAATGATCGCCAGCGCCGCCGGTTCATAGGCGCGGTTGGCTCCGATGTTTTGCAGGTACGGGCCGAAGGCCGGGCGGTCGAGCAAGCTCGCCATGGTGAATTCGCCGATGACGATGGCGAAGGTCAGGAAGGCGCCGGAGAGTACCGCAATCAGCACGTTGGGCAGGATGACACGGGCAATGATGGTTGGCCATTTCGCACCGAGAATTTGCGCGGCCTCGGTGAGGGTTTGCACGTCGATGGTGCGCAGGCCCGTATCAACTGCCCGGTACATGTAGGGCAACGCCAGCGTGACATAGCCAAACATCAGGAGAATGTCGGTGCCGCGCCGCGTGGCGGTGAAGGGAAGCCATGATGATGAATTATACATCCGCAAGTAACCGAAGACGATGACGATGGCCGGGATGATCAGCGGCAGGAGTGTTATGAATTCGACGACGGGCCGAAGGTTCGGCAGGCGTAGCCGGATCCAATAGGCGGTTGGCACGACAATGAGGATGCCGACAACGATGGTGAGTACCGCGATCAATATGGAATAGCCAAACGTCGCCTGAAACCGTTCATCGCCAAACACCACGCGGTAAGCCTCGAACGAATACACGCCACGCTTCATGCGCATCGAGAACTCGATTGTCGCAATCAGCGGCACAAAGAAGTAAGCGCAGCCCAGCGCAAAGGTGATCCAGGCCCAGGCCTTGCCCTTCATTTCAGCCACCTCTCGGAACGGGTGCGGAACCAGAGGTAGGCAAGGTTCGAAGCCCCGGTGATGAAAATCATTCCCATGGCCAGCGCGTAGCCGAGGTTTGGATTATGCAGAACATCACCGCGGATTTGCGCGTAGAGCAGGATGGGCACGATATTGAGGGACGAACCGGTGAGGGCATAGGCCGTGGCAATGGCGCCAAAGGCATTGGCAAAAAGCAAAATGACGGTGCCGAGGAAGCTTGGCCAGAGCACCGGGATCAGCACCATGCGCCAGTATTGCCAGTTGCTGGCCCCGAGCGTTGCCGCCGCTTCTCCCCATTCCCGCTTGAGACCGTCAAGGGCAGGGGTGATGATGAGAACCATCAGCGGAATCTGGAAATAGAGATAGGTAAGGGTGAGGCCCCAGAAGGACAGGAGATTGAATCCGGCGTTGTAGATACTGAGGCCGAACCAGTTGTTCAGGATGACGGTGACCAGGCCAAGCCGCCCGAGCGTTGCAAGAAAGGCGAAGGCCAGCGGCACGCCGGCAAAGTTGGAGGCCACGCCAGAAAATGTCAGCGTCGAGGCGCGCACCCATTCCGGCAACCCGCCCCGCACAATGGCCACGGCAAGGGCAAAACCGGCAAACGCCCCTAGAAGGGCTGACGCGATGCTGACCTTGAGGGAAATCACATAGGCGCTGGCGATTGACGGCTGGGCCAGGGCCCGAATGTTTTCAAGCGTGAAGTGACCTTCGGGATTCTGAAACGCGCCGACGATGAGTTGGAACGTCGGCAGGATCAAAAACATCAGGGCAAAAATGAAAAACGGCGCAACCCCGAGCCAGCTCATGGGCAAGCGAAAGCGCTGCGGCGCAGTCGCTTTTGTTTGGCTCCCCTGGTCAATCATGATGCGGCTTGAATGAATTGACGCGCCGCGGTTTCCACGCGGCGCGTCCGGTTCAATTACTTGACGTTGGCACCAACAACGGTATCCCACTGCTTGGTGATGGCTTCCTTGGCGGCACCTTGTTCATCAAGCGTTGGGAAGACGGCAGCGTCATAGGCTTCCGCCGGTGGCAGCTTTGCCAGAATGTCCGCGGGAATCTTGCCGTTCTTGGCGAGATCATTGAAGCGGATCGGATGGCAATAGCCCTTCAGCCAGCCAATCTGGCCTTCATCCGAATAGAGGTATTCCATCCAGAGCTTTGCGGCGTTCGGATGCGGCGCATAGGCGCTGATCGCCTGAACATAGACGCCGGCAACAACGCCGGTCTTTGGCACCACGACTTCAACGCCGGGGTTTCCGGCCAGGGTGTCGCGGGTGGCAAGACCATTATAGTCCCAGCCAATGATGATCGGCGTGGCGCCCTGCGCGAGCGTGCCGGACTTGCCGATGGTTGGCACAAGATTGCCCTTAGCATTCAGGTCCTTGAAGAACGCGAGGCCTGCGGCACCGGCATCAGCACCAGGAGCCTTGCCGCCGGCGATGCCTGAGGCATGGACGGCGAGAATTGCCTGGTTGGAAGCGCGGGGGTCACCGGCAAGCGCGATCGAATTCTTGTACTCATCCTTCTGCAGGTCGGCCCAGTCGGCCGGAACATTCTTGATGATGTCCTTGTTCACCTGGAAGGCCAGAACACCGTAATAGTCCCCATACCAGTAGCCTTCCGCATCCTTGGCGCTGTCGGGAATGGTATCCCAGGTGGCAACCTTGTAGGGCTGGGTCAGGCCTTCGGCCTTGGACGACGGGCCAAAAGCCAGGCCAACGTCGATCACGTCCGGCGCCTGCGGGCCCTTGTTGTCCTTGTTGGCCTTGATCGCCTCGATTTCATCGCCCGAACCCGCATCCGGGTTCAGCTCATTGACCTTCAGGCCGTATTTCGCCTTGAAGCCTTCAATCACGCCGCCATAGCCGCACCAGTCATGGGGCAATGCGATCGTGGTCAGTTCGCCTTCGGCTTTGGCGGCGGCGACGAGATCGTCCATGGCGTCGGCCAAAGCCGCCGTCGACGACAGCGCAAAGGCCGCGGCCACGGTGGAGTTCAGCAACATTGTGCGTAATTTCATGATGTTCAACTTTCCCTGATTGGTTTTTCTTGTTTTTAGCCAGACCGGATGCCCGGCTTATGGACACCGAGATTGGCCCAATTGGGCAGCATTGGCAATGCTGTATGACAGTTTTGTGACAGCCAAACGAAGTTTCAATCCGGAACAAGTCCCATGGGCGCTAACTCAAGGGAAAACATGCATCCAATCTTGTCATCCCCGCACTTGTTGCGGGGACCCACTGTGTCGCGCTTGCTGGTGCCGGTTTGGATTTGTATGCTGCAACAGCGAGTTTTTCATACTCTGCGCATGTGAGCTTGCTCAACCATGGGTCCCCGCAACAAGTGCGGGGATGACAGTTTATAGGGTAGCTTCCTTAAGTTAGCGCCTATGGATCAAATAGCGAGCTGCGGATAGAGGTCCTGCCAGTGCGGGTTGTCCCGCTCAATGATATTGATTTTCCAATGGCGAGGCCATTTCTTCATCGTTTTCTCTCGTTGAATAGCCAGGTTGATGTCGCCAAAGTTCTCATACCATACGAGCATATGAACCCTGTACTTTTGCATGAACCCTTTAACATCGCCAGCCATGTGCTGCGCAATTCGAGAGATCAAATCTCCCGTCACACCAATGTAGAGCGTGCCATTGCGTTTACTGGCAAGAATATAGACTGCGTAAACACGCTCCTCGTAGGGCAGGCGATAGACCATCATTTTATCACGCCTTAAATTGTCATCCCCGCACTTGTTGCACTGCTGTCCGGTTAAGGAACTGGGCAATGCACAATTGAACTGGGCGTTATTTGGTTTTGTTTGCACATGGGCAAGACAATGGCTCGAAATGAGAAATTACTGCTGACGTCTTCCCCCGCTTGCGGGGGAAGAAAGGGGCCCGTCCTGCGAAGCAGGATGGGATAGATGAGGGCGCTTTGCCGGCCAAGTGCCCTCACCTTTCCTATTGCGTTCCGCAATGGGCCCCTGTCCCCTCCCGTTTCACGAGCGAGGACAATGCGCGCAACTTTCAAGCTCAGAGCATAACCGGACAGCAGTGCATTTGTTGCGGGGACCCATGGTTCAACTGGCTCACATGCGCAGAGCAAGGAAAACTTGCTGTAGTGGAACGCGGATTCAAACCAGCACCAACAATCGCGGCACGATGGGTCCCGCAACAAGTGCGGGGATGACAAAAATTGAAGCGTGTTCTCGCTTAAGAAGGATTTGCTCCAGCATATTTGGTGTCACCTGATCCAGGTTACCAGCGCGCAAACCTATCGGCGCCGACGGCGCCGAGGATGGCAAGAATCGCGACTGCCGTTGTGTACCAGGCAGCGACAAAAAGCGGCGAGTCATTGTTGCAATGGGCGGCATAGAAGGTTGCAGCGATGCCTCCTGCAAGCAGCCCCGCGACTGCACCGGCCGTGCCAGGCCTCCTAGGCGCACCGTGGCGCAGCGCCAGAATGACGATGGCGAGCGGACCCAAGCCGATCATCAGAATATAGGTCAAGCACGCGACACTGTTCGTGCCGATCATCGTTGCCGACCACGTATCTGACGGCAGGGCAATGAGTTCAGCAATAACCGCCAGCAAAACAAGAGTAGGCGCGGCGGCAAGACAGGCAATTGCCTGATGCGGGGGTCTGCCCGGCCGTGACAAGGCGCGAACACTACCGAACGCACTTACAGCAAGCGTGATTGTAACCAGGAACTTGAATAGAAAACGAACTGTTTCGGCAGCCGCCGCGATATCTGGCCTTGGACCGAGCGTTGCAAGGAAAACAACTGCGGCAAATGCAATCGAGATGCCGACGGCCAACAACCACACGGTCGAAAGCAGCCTTGCAGGTCTCCGTGAGTCCGAGGCCAACGTTTTGATAAGTTCACTTGTATCCATTTTGCTTCCGGCCAAACCGTTCTGTGATCGTGGCAAGGCCACGATGGAGTGCGACCCGCACCGCCGTCTCGCTCATGCCCAGCCACCTTGCCGTCTCGCTGATCGAGCGCCCATCGACGGAAATCGCCGCCACGACGGAGCGCTGGCCAGGCGCGAGCGCAGCCAGCGCGTGACCAATCTCCCGGTCGCTGACGGTTTCAGATGCGGGCTCGGGGAAGGTTTCAGCGATCTCGCCGATTTCAATTTCGACGCGGCGCCCGCGGTGACGAAAGGCGTCAATGAGTTTGTATTTCGCTATGGCATAGAGCCACGGCATGATGGGCGCGTCCTGCCGCCACGTATGACGCTTCAAGTGGATTGCTAGTAATGTTTCCTGCACGATATCCTCCGGGTCGATCCCGCCCGACACGATCTTTCGACGGGCCAATCCGCGCACCAGACAAGCTGACTGTTGAAGGAAATCGCCATAGGCTTTTTCATCTCCTGAAATAGCGGCGCGCATAAGCCGGGCAAGTTCTGCTTCGTCCCTGCGTTCCAAATCCGTCTTCCTTCAAATACGTCGGTGGACGGCCCATTGTTACATCTCCGGAAAAATTTTGTCCAAGCTGCACAGGCCAACATCACGAAATCGTGTCAGTCAAGGGATGTAACATCGGCCCCCTCGGATCGAATTAATTTTTACGCGCCCGGCGAGCGGGCGCTATCCGAACCCATGGGAGATAAAAACATGTCAACAAGATCAACAGTGAGTGTGGCCATTTTGGCCGGTGCCGTCACAGCAGCCCTTGCGTCCTTTGCGGTCGCATCGCCGATGACTGAGGCGGAAGGAAAGGCGGCAATGGCAGCCGGCAAGGAGAAGTGTTACGGCGTTGCCCTGGCCGGCATGAACGACTGCGCGGCAGGGCCAGGCACCACCTGCCAGGGCACGTCGACCATCGACTTCCAGGGCAATTCCTGGAAATTCGTGCGTGGCGGAACCTGTGCCTCAATCAAGGTGCCGGGTGACCGTAGCGGTTCGCCGGAGCCGCTGACGCGCGACGTCCCAGCATAATCACATGCAGTTTGCCGGAAAGTGGAGACCACGATGAACGAACTGGCTATTCCTCGAGTCGCGCGCACGTTGGCGGCTTCATGCTTTCCGGCACACCCCATTGCAGGCCTCGCAGGCACCAGCCTGAAACATGAGCATCTGCCTTCGATCCTCGCCGACGAAATGCCAAGTGGTTTCTTTGAGGTCCACGCCGAAAACTATATGGGCGCAGGCGGCCCGCCCCACGACGCGCTGACCCGTATTCGCCGCGACTACCCGGTGTCATTGCATGGCGTCTGCATGTCGATCGGCGGGCCGCAGCCACTAGATAAGACGCATCTCGGGCGATTCAAGGCGCTTGTTGATCGCTACGAGCCTGTGCTGGTGTCTGAGCATCTCGCCTGGTCGACCCATAACACAACCTACTTCAACGATTTGCTTCCGCTGCCCTACACTGCAGCAACGCTCGCGCGCGTTGTCGATCACATCGATGAAGTGCAGGAGGTGATCGGCCGCCCGATCCTGCTTGAGAATCCTTCGACCTATGTGATCTTTCCCGAATCGACGATGAGCGAAACGGAATTCATCCACAAGCTGACCCAGCGCGCCGGCTGCGGCCTGCTTCTCGACGTCAACAATGTTTTCGTTTCGGCCACCAACCACAGCTATTCCGCCCTGACATATCTCGCGGATTTTCCGCTCGATCATGTCGGTGAAATCCATCTCGCCGGACACGCCAAACAGGCGGATGATGAGGGTGACCTGCTGCTCATCGACAGCCATGACGGGCCCGTTGCTGATGCGGTGTGGAAACTATTCGAGATCGTGATCGGCCAATGCGGGCCAATCCCCACACTTGTGGAGTGGGATAGCGCAATTCCCGACTGGCCCATTCTCAAGGCGGAGGCAATTGCCGCCCAGTCAATTCTCGACCGCCATTCGCAAAGAATAACGTTCGGAAAAGCCAATGCCGCCCGTTGATCGCCAAATCCACCATCTCGAAAATCGCCTTGGCTATGCGGCCGATTTCACTCCCGCGCTGCTCGATCCCGGGCGGGCGCCGCCAGCGATCGTCTCAGGGCCAAACGGCAAGGCCGCAGGCAAGCGCTACAACGTTTATCGCAACAATGTTACGGTCAGCCTTATCAACGCGCTGGCGGCTACATTTCCGGCAACGCAGCGCATCACCGGCGTGGATTTCTTTCGTGCGATGGCCAGGTTTCATGCCCGCGCCACGCCCCCAACGTCACCGCTTCTCTTCGAATACGGCCACGATTTTCCAAATTTCATTGAGCGCTATGAATACGCCCAGGCGATGCCATGGCTCGCTGATGTTGCACGGATTGAACGCGCCTGGCTCGATGCCTATCACGCCGCCGACGAAGAGCCGCTGGCGCCTCAGGCTTTAGCCTCGATCCCTCCCGGGAAACTGGCGGATATTATTTTGACGCCGCATCCCGCGACGCGGATCTTGCACTCGCGATTTCCGGCGGTCAGTATCTTTGCGGCAAACCGAAGTGAAGGTCCGGTCGGTCCCATCACGGAGACCGAACCCGAAGACGCACTGGTGACTAGGCCTGGACTTGAGGTGACAGTCCGGCACCTGCCATCGGGCGGGGCAACGTTCCTGAAGCACCTCGTCGAAGGCGAAACGTTTGGCGCAGCGGCTTCGGCGGCATTTATCGACAACCCGCAGTTCGATCTTTCCGCAAGCATCGCCGGAATGATCGAAGCCGGAGCCTTCACTGCGGCAAATCATCGGGCGGATTAAAATGGCCATTGAACGGCAACGCGACGACAACGACAGACAGAAAGGATTCAGCGGGTTCGTCGAGTGCGGAATCGCTGTTATACGCGCAATTGCCCAACCGTCTCTCACCCAGCTCGTCCTGCGCTTTGGGCTTGCAGTTCCGTTCTGGCGGTCGGGCGTTAACAAATGGGATGGCTTTCTTCAACTGAACGATGTCGCCATCCTGCTTTTCAGTTCGGAATTCCAGTTGCATCTGCCTGGCGGCCCCTATCCCTTCCCCGCACCGGCTGTCATGGCATTCGCCGCAGGTTCCGCTGAGATTCTTTTGCCTATCCTTCTCGTTCTCGGTCTGGCGACGCGCTTTGCTGCCCTTGGGCTGCTGGTGATGACGCTCGTCGTGCAGCTCACCGTGCCCGATGGCTGGCCGCTGCACTTGACCTGGGCTGCCATGGCGCTCGGCATCATGGCAAGGGGCCCAGGGCGTTTGTCGCTCGATCACCTGATCAAGGAACGCAAAGGGTAATTTTCTTGGGCAAAGGCGACAGCGGCTCGCGGTTCACCGCCACCAGGCCAACCGCATGTTCCACCGCGTGATGCGCAAGGCGGTCGTCGATAAATTCTGGACCAAACCCGACGTTCCAACGTGCTTTATCTCGCGCCACGGCCTAGCATGCAGGCCATGGGCGGTGACTCTCGTTTCTGGTTCCTGTTCGGCGGCCTTTGGTTGCTGGTCGGCACGGCCTTTCTTGCAACGAGCCTGGGCGTGATGCTGTTTGCGCCGCCGTCCACGAATACGGAGTCGCCGCCGTTGTGGCTGTTTGCCGCCGTCGGGGCCGCAGCAGCTGTGGCTGGCGGTGCCATCATATATGCGACTCGCGTGACCAAAGCGCGTGATCGCCACCTGATGGAAACCGGCCATGAAGCGATGGTGACAATCACCAACATTCGCCAGAGCCTCATCAAGATCAATCGCCGGCCGCGCTTTCACGTTGTCTATAGCTATGAGTACGGCAAGGGTCAGATGTTAACCGGCGAAAGCCGCGCGATGAGTGCCGAGTTGGCAGAAAGATTTAAGCCGGGTGACCGGGTGGCGATCAAGGTCGATGCGCAACGGCCGGAGGAGAGCCTTTTCCTTGAGGCGTGAAAGTGGCAGCACCTTAAGTTTCTATTCCCGCGCTTGATGGATCGTAATCGTATCGCTCATGATCATCCCCCACGGCAACGCGCCGGCGCTAAGATTGATCGTGTTGGTTGCGCCTTCCTGTGCGGCTATGTGATATTTGGTTGTTGCGTACGACACCGGGTTTAGAACGGCAGGGTTGCCTGACCCCTGACAGGTGCTAACGGTTGCGTTTACAGTGGCAGGCGGCTCCAGCATAATTTCGAAATTTTCACCATCGCGCCGTCCACTGAGCGGAATGTCGAATTGGCTTGGCTCATAGGTCCATAAAAAGGTGCAGCCCGGAACCTCGCCCCCCTCGGTCGTGATCCCAGCACTGGCGCGGCCGTTGATCGTCCCGCTTGCTTCGACGTCGAATGCAAAGTTGACGGTCACCGTGTGGTTATGCCCGCCGCCATTCATTTTTTTTATGATGCTGCCATACCAATCGCCCGTGGGAAAATTGGCCCACAGGTCGATTTCGTTGCCGGCGAAATCCTTGGCGGTAGCGCGCAGGCGCACCAGCGGCGGGGCGGGGCTCGGCACCCTGTAGACGCCTTCCAGAGGCCGCGGCGGGGGCGGGCTTTGACAGGTCGTGGGAGGCTGCGAATAGTCCTGGAAGCCAAAGGGCCTGCCGTCCTCGGACGTAAGATCGATACTCTTGATGCCGGTTTGCCAGCGATTAGTGTTATCGCTTGCGATCGCCTTGACGGTGATCCGCTGGTTAGCCACCACTTTTTTCCTTTCTCCGGCATCGAAGTCACGGTGAGCTTCGGTGGATCGTTGTCGCGCGGCGAGTACTCCAGTTGCGCATCGTTGCCTATGTTTTCTCCGCCGAATATGAGCACATCGGCGAAAAAACGGCTGACATCGATGCCCTGACCGTTCAGGAACCGCAACACGGCGTCTCGCCGGGCTGCCCCCAGCGCTTCCTGAAATAGGGGATCGCCTTCCGGCACGAACATCGTGATCCGCCCCAAGGTGCATCCATCGGGCGCTTGTGCTTTGCGCACTGCATCAAAAAGCTTACTTGCCTCGTCCGGAATCAAATCAACGGCATCTCCTGCAAAAAGGTCGAACGTGACGATTTCGGCAGTCTGCGCCTGCTGCGCCACGGCGGGAGGCGTTGCGAAGCCGATCATCACGACCGCCGCGCACAATTGTGAAACGATTCTGGACATGCCATAAACTCCCCACTTGCGGCCGCTCACTCTGGCGTCACCTCAAACACTTCGCCTTCGGTCGCCGGGAAGGGGAACTTGTTGCCGTCGACTTCGACGACGTAATCGCCCGGCGGCAGCGCAGCCTGCGTTCGCATCGCGTGGAAGTCGGCGACCTGCTTGCCATCCTGCGTCGTCACCTGCGCTTTCTTCCACTTCAGGCCCTCGGCAAGGATAACCGCGGCTGGCCGCAGCGTGGTGGTCTTGCCGCCGTCGACCTTGATGAAGCGCCACTCGGTCTTGGACAGGCGCATGTCATAGACCCCAGGCATCAGGGTCACTGACGTTTTCATCGGAGTAAAATTTCCATGCTTCTCGCCGGTTTCGGAATCGACGATGTTCGCGTTGAATTGCACGCTGGACTCGACCTGCAGCACCCCCGGCTCGATCGTGGTGGTCTCTCCGGGGCGCACCTCGATGCCCTTCCAGCTTGCCGGCCCGAACTTCACCTCGTAGATGCCGGCTGGAAGTGTCAATTCCATCTTTGCGCTGTTAAGCGCCCCGACCTTCTCGCCCGTTTGCGCGTTCAGCACATAGTGATTGGCAAGCCAAGTCGCCGACGTTGTCTTGAGCTTGCCTGGCTCCGGTTTCGCCGGGAGCTTGACGACCGTCTTTTTGCAAGCGCTGAAAGCGGATTTGATCGTATCGGGCAGTTCAGGGCCGACGGGAGCGTCGAAATAGGTGCCGCCCGTCGCCTTTGCAATTGCCTGAAGCTGCCCACGCGCCGCCGTGTCGACGATGAAACCCACGGTGTGAATGGTGATGCCCTTGTCGGCGAGCGCCCTGGCGGCAAGCGTCGGATCACCCTCGCAGGTTTCCTTGCCGTCGCTGACCAAAACAATGACGCGCTCCTTGGCATCAGCGGCGAAATCATTTGCGGCCTGCTCCAGCGAGTAGGTAATCGGCGTATAGCCCTGGGCCAACGCAGCATCGACTGTCGCCGTGATGGCAGCACCGCCGGTGCCTGCCGGGCCGAACGGCACGGCGAGGTTAGTATCCTGGCAATTCTTCTCGGCTTTCGGTGACTGGGCCCCATAGAGCCTGAGCGACAGTTGCGCCTCGGCGGGAATGAACGAGGCCACGCCCTTGACCGCGCGCTGCGCCACCGCCATTCGCGTCTCGCCGTTGGGCAGCCTGGCGTTCATGCTGCCCGAGGCATCCATGATCAGGAGAATTGAGCGATCAACGGAATTGCAGGTTTGTGCCGACGCCACATTGGGCAGGATGGCAAGGCTGATGAGACTGAGTGACAAGGCACGTGCAATTGAAATAAGCCACTTCATTGCGCTACTCCGATGCCGGATTCAAAGCTCGAATAAATCACGATTTCCGCAAGGCACGTGCAATCCGAAGTTCCGAGACAATGAGCGATTGGCCTAATGACGTTGTCTCTTGCCCACCGCAACCAGGCATCAATGCTCAAACCCTACATCGTTCTGCCATGTCCAGCAACACGCGCCCTATTAACTCGTCTTCATTCCCTTTGCCGCCGCAAAGAGCGCGGCGACCAGCGGCGACAGCGGCTCGCGGTTCACCGCCACAAGGCCAACCGCGTGTTCCACCGCGGGCTCAACCAAAGGCACGGCTTTCACCCCCTCCATCGGGCCAAGGGCATTCTGGAAATATTCCGGCATGATGCTGGCCAGCCCCATGGTGCGCACCGACGAAAAAAGATTCATGATGGAATTGGTTTCAAGCCGGGGCGAGGGCTGGGCGTTGGCCGCAAGAAAGGCCCGGTCGATGATCCGGCGGTTCTGCATGTTGGGCGTGAGCAGGCACAGCGGCAACTGCGCCGCCTCGAACCAGGTGACGGATTTGGCCTTCGCCAGCTCATGCGCCGCGCTCACGAACAGGCAATAGCGCTCGCGGTACAACACCGCCTGCAACAGGCCCTCCACCGGCTCGTTGTCGAGATAGGTGATGCCGGCGTCGATGGAAAAATCGCTCAGTGAACGGATGATTTCTTCCGAGCTGTGCGACAGGATGGAAAAATCCACCGAAGGATGCGGTCCCTGCATGGCCTTGGTGAGCTGCGAAACCATGGGCAGCGCCGAGGGCACCACGCCCAGCACCAGGCGGCCCACGAGCTCGCCCTTCTTGCCCTTGATCTGCGCCAGCTCCTGGTTCAGCGACTGCCAGTTGTCGAGAATGAGATGGGCCCATTTCAGCACGCGCTCGCCCTCCGGCGTGAGCCCGATATAGCGCTGGCCGCGCTCCACGATGGGAACGCCCAGTTCCTGCTCAAGCTGCCGGATGCGCCCCGAAAGCGTGGGCTGCGTGACATTGCAAGCCTGCGCCGCCCGGGTGAAATGCTTCTCGCGGGCCAACGCCGCGAGGTATTGAATTTGACGGATGTCCATGGGGGACAATAACTTGGCCAGAGAGTTTTGGTAGCTCGAAAAATATGAAAGTCCTTGGCCTAAGCAGTGCTTGTATTTTGGCGTACCGTGAAGAGCCAGTGCTACAACTTTAAATTGTTGATATTAAAAACTACACATAGTTGAAACCTATTTGAATATCAATGAAAATGTCAATTGCAAACGCAACAAAAAATGCTATGTTAAAGTCAATTGCAATGAATGGATATTGGAATGTCCGACAACGTAACAATGCTTCCTCGTCCTCTCAAAGTGGCTCCGCAGCCGCTCGGTTTTTATCTTCGTCCGGGCCAATTGGGCCATCATGACCTCACCAACGTCCTTCTTTCCGGACCGCAAAAAATTTTTGGAGCAGTGATTGACGCAACAATGACCGAGAAGCAGAAGGATTTGCGTGACCAACTGCTTGCGAACCGACTCGATGTAATCCTCGATCCCAAAACCCAACCGGCGGCGTTTGAACATGGATTCCGACCGTCGATGTCCAAACTCCCGTGGGGGGAGGATCGGCCACACCGAGTAGACGACTTTAAAGATTTAATTGGTAGACAGCGAATCATACGACTTGCTGAATTCATTGTCGCAAATTCATTTACGCAGGTACTTGCTCCAACTCATTACATTTCATCACCGAATGATCAGTGGTTCGGTGTAGACACTGAGTCCGTGAGATGGCTCAGGTCAGAGCTCGACAAGAGAGGCGGCAAGTCCATCCTGATCATCTACTCGCTGGCTATCTCAAACGCGCTCTTTAAAGATCGCGAACAGCGAGCAGCAATCATTTCCGGACTTGCTGGACTTCCGATCGATTCACTGTGGCTAAAGGTGGATAACTTCGGCGCAGATGCCGGACCTCTAACGCTTACCCGCGCAATGGACGCTATTGCTGATTTTCATGCGCTTGGCTTGCCAATCATAGCTGATCATGTCGGTGGTATTCCCGGATTGGGTCTTCTCGCCTTTGGTGCCGTCGGAGGAATCGCGCATGGAATCGCGCAGGGTGAGAAATTCTCATCTTATTCCTGGAGAATTCCTCCAACTTCTCCAGGAGGTGGTGGATGGCGAGTTTACTGTCCCCCTTTGGGAATTACACTAACCCGCAAAGAGGCGGATGCATTATTTGCGTCATCGCCACGTGCAAAAGCGATGTTTGGAAATCGCAATACTATCGCCTGTCCGCGTGGCGTTGACGACATGCTAAGTCAGCCTGTACGAGCATTCGTGGTCCAACGAGCAGAAGAAATTGCTGGGCTAAGTTCGGTGCCGGAAGCAATGCGACCTCAGCATTTTTTAGAGAAGACTGTCCGCCCAATGACTGACTGTGCCCTGGCTGCCACAAAAATCTCTTGGAAGGAAGGTGATGCTCTTGGCGCAAAATTGAGCAGTCGTTTTACAAAACATCGCAAGCATGTAGAAGATTTGCGAATTACACTTGGCGCTCGTGCTGAGCAAGCACCCCCAAAATCGATCGCGCTGCAACCATCGACGCGAATTACTCGTGAAAACAAGAACTAGGTAATCAAAGTTATAAGTAAATTTAACTCCTCGGGAAATAAAAATGTCCAATGCGATTGCAAGAAAACTAAGTGTTATTCAAGAGAAGGGGGCGATGCGTTCCGTCGATGTTGCTAATCTTCTTAATGCACGTCCTGAAACTGTTTCGCGCTGGAATCAGGGAAAAGCGTTTCCTCGCCCAGACACCGAAAAGCTTCTATTACAACTCGAATTCATTATAGATCAGCTGTCAGATATCTACGAGCCACAAGAAGCAAGATTGTGGCTTTATGCACCTCAACGACCTTTAAACAATCAATCCCCTGCTGAATTGATTCAGAATGGTCGATCTCAGGAGGTGGTTGCTGTGGTTAATCAGCTGCGCGACAGCGTTCACGTTTAAAGGAATTTGCTGTTGATTCACGATCCACGCCTTATTGATCTTTTGGCAAAACTTCCAACACAGACTTTTACAGGTGATGTATTTAGGGCAACGCGACGAAGCCTTGATCCCACTACTCCTTCCACCTCGGGTGGCCGTTAGACACCTCAGGATGGACCTGCTGTCCTTTACACAAGTTTTGAACGAAACGGCGCGTTAGCAGAGATCGCATTTCATTGGAATAGTTTTAACCCTCGCCCAACAAAACCGGCAATTGTTCATCGATTGGGAGTTCAAAGCGACCGCTCACTAAGATTGATCCGCTCAGATCTTGAAACACTGGGAGTCCAAACGGAGCACTATGAAGACCCCAATTACAAGCGTACACAAGATATAGGTGCCGTCGTGGCATTCATCGGTTGCGATGGACTGATTGTGCCGTCTGCCCGATGGAACTGCGAGAACTTGATATTGTTTACCGACAATCTCGCAATGAGTATAGGCCTTGAGATCAAAGACTCTGAGGAAGTAGACTGGCAAGCGTGGGCCAAGTCAGTTGGCAAGTTGGATTGATAGCCGCCGATTTTCTCGCTCCTTAAGTGGCCTCGGTGTGAAAGGCTGAAACCAAGTCGGGTTGCCACTCCATATTTGATATTGCACACTGCCGCAGGTTTAAACTTCAGGAGACAAGCAATGGTCGGCTTCCGCCACCTGGCACTCATCTTTCTCTTCCTGTCTCCCGCAGTGGCCGCAGATGAAGTTCCGTTGGAAGGCAGCGCTCTCCTTGGCGCTTTCGTTGGCGATCCGGATTGCGCCGGCGGCGTGAAGTCCGACACCTGCATTCTGTCATTCCGGCTCAGGGGCAAAGCCGCAAAGCTGCTCTTCGACGGCCTGCGCGACAAAGCCAAGCAGGAAGAATGCACCGGCAGCATGGAGAAATCTGGCGGCGATGGCCTTTTTTGCCACAAATATGAGGATGGAACTTACCTCTGTGAATTCGGCTATTCTTTTTCAGAGGATGCTTTCACCTTCAGCGCTGAAGACTGTTGAAGCCACCACTCTACAAGGCCACTACTCGCCAAGGAGTTTGGCGCGTTTGAAGGGCAAGGGCTAAAGCTCCAATTGTTCAAGCTAACTGACAACGACGTGTCTTCCGATCTCATGAACGGTGTTCACACCTGTTAGCGCCATTGTTACACTCAGCTCATCGCCAATGATTTCAATGGCCTTGGCCACGCCTGCCTGACCACCGGCACCCAGGCCATACATGTAGGCGCGGCCAATCAGGCAGCTCTGCGCGCCGAGCGCCAGCGCCCGCATCACGTCTTGCCCAGAGCGGATTCCGCCATCGAACATGATTTCAATCGACGAGCCCAATGCATCCGCAATTCTGGGGAGCATCGATATTGTCGAAGGCGCGCCGTCGAGCTGCCGCCCGCCATGATTGGAGACGACAATTGCGGCTGCGCCCGTCTTGGCCGCGAGCTTGGCATCCTCAACATCGAGGATCCCTTTTATGATGAGTTTGCCTGGCCACAGGCTGCGTATCCAATCCACATCTTTCCAGTTCAATGTTGGATCGAATTGATGCGTGGCCCACTCTGCAACTTGCCTGACGCCTTCCATGCCCTTGACGTGGCCGGCAAGATTTCCAAAGTTCCAGCGCTTGCCTGTGAGCACGCTGTAGGCCCAGCGGGGCTTGCTCGCCATGTTAATCAGATTGCCGAACTTGAGGGTCGGTGGCACGGACAGGCCATTCTTAGTATCGGCGTGACGTTTTCCCAACACCTGCAAATCGACAGTAAGAATCAGTGCACTGCACTTGGCAGCGATGGCGCGTTCAATCAGTGAACGCGCGAAGCCGCGGTCCTTCATGACATAAAGCTGGAACCAGAACGGCTTGCTGACAGCTGCCGCCACATCCTCGATTGAACAAATTGACATCGTGCTCAAGGCATAGGGAATTCCTGCAGCATGCGCGGCGCGGCAGGCAAGAATTTCACCATTGCCGTGCGTCAGCCCACCCAGGCCAATTGTTGAAAGAACTATTGGAAGAGAGGCTTTCTCACCAAGAATATTGGCGGTCATGTCCCTTGCCGAGACATCAACCAGCACCCGCTGGCGAAACTTGACGCCCTCCATGTCAGCGCGATTGGCCCGGAGTGTTTGTTCAGAATAGGAACCTCCATTGGTGTATTCAAAGAAGGCCCGAGGAACCCGGCGGCGTGCAAGGCGGTGCAGGTCCTCAATGCAGGTCACGTTTTGCAAATTCATGTTTAAAGACCCTGAATCGTTGCCGAATTGCATTGAATGGTTCACATTGGTGGTTCCGCTATCAGAACGGCGGTCTGGCGTGTTGTAAACTCACTAGTCAGTATACATGCTTCGGCAGTATCCTAAGATATGCCTAGGTCTCAGAAGCCCACGGAAAGCCTGATTCTCAACGCCGCCTATGAGCTCTTTTACAAGAAGGGCTTCTACAAAGTCGGCGTTGACGAGATTGCCGAGGCGGCAGGCATCACCAAGCGCACACTCTATTATCATTTCGCCAGCAAGGATGCCCTTCTTGAAGCAGTTCTCTCAACCCACAGCGAACTGGCCTTGGCTCGCATCAAAAAGTATGAGGACCGCTATTCCGGGAGCGCCGAAGAAATCATTGAGGTATTATTTTCAGAACTGGCCAAGTGGTCGAAAAAACCGGGGTGGACCGGAGCGGGATTCACCCGGCTTGTGATGGAGCTTGCCGACCTTCCCGGCCATCCCGCGCTGGTGATCGCCCGTCGCCACAAGGCAGCGTTGGAAGAATGGTGGGAAAGCCTGCTCAAGCGGGCAGGGGTTCCCTCGCCATTGACGCACGCACGGGAGGTTATGCTTCTCATGGAGGGAGCGATTGCCTTGACCCTGATTCACCGCGATCAGCGCTATGCTGAAGTGGCATGCCAGGCGGCCAAAAAGCTAGTCAGTGGTTTGCTGCGGTTTGGCTAGTCTTGCCCCTTTGGCCATCAAAGCTGTAAGTTCAGTTCTGCGAGTACACTAGAGTAACGGTTGTGGCCGTGCCAATACTGCAGATCGCAAACGTGGCGTAGGCATTCGTCCGCCGCATTGCGTCGCTGTTGTGCGACAAGCCCGGCGAAGATTGGGACCCGAAGCGGGGCTGAAGGGGGAAGCGATGACAAACCGGATGGTGACTGGGCTTGCAGCGATTGCATTTGCAATCCTGTTTAACATTCCTTTCTCCACCCTCGCTTCCATTTACGAGTATCCTGATATTCTGCGCCGCCCGGCAGGAGAAGCGCTTGATCTCTTTGCAGCAGGCGGGCCGTTTCTTGTCCTTACCTGGTACGGGTTTGCGCTTGCGGCCCTTGCCCTTGTTCCCCTGGCAATTGCGCTCTCCATTACGCCGGGCCGCATTCAAAACCAGCCAGCGCTGGCCATTGGCGCAGCCGTGGCCGGCTCACTCGCCGGTGTCGCTCAGGCCATCGGCTTGCTGCGCTGGGTGTTTGCCATTCCGGCGATTGCTGCCGCTCATGCTGATCCCCTGGCCAGTGCGGAAACGCGTTTCGCGGCGGAAAGGGCATTTGACCTGCTCAACGCCTGGGGCGGCGTCGCAATTGGCGAGCACATGGGCCAATTGTTGACGGCGCTGTTTGTTCTCCTCCTATCATGGCTCCAGTGGCGCGAGGGGGCTCGCCTTACCAGCGCAATCGGTTTTGCAACTTCGCTTACCATCACTCTCGGCACAGGCGAGGGACTGGCGCTTGCGCTTGGCAAATCCGGCGATGCTTTCAGCATTGCAACAATCGCAGGATTCCTCGGACTGACGTTGTGGTTGATCGTAACTGGCTGGGGCCTGATCCGAAACAGGACTGCCTAAAAGGGAAGTTTTTTGGCGTCGAAGGAAAAATCACCATGAATTACATCGAGTCGAAAATAAAATGGCTGATGGTTGTTGCAGGCGCACTGACCTGTACGATGGTTTACGCCGCGATTGCGCCGGGGGCAGCGCTTCAGTCAACGTTTGGGGAAACTTTGGATGGCCCCCTGGCGGAACTTATTGTGCGCAATTGGGCAATATTGATTACACTGGTTGGTGCGATGCTCATCTATGGGGCTTTCAACCCGGCAGTGCGCCCGCTGGTTCTCGCGGTCGCCCTAGTTAGCAAGCTCGCGTTTGTTGCATTGGTGCTCACCAATGGTGAACGCTATCTCGGCAACCAGACCGGGATAGCCATTGCCATTGATTTTTTGTGGGTGGTTCTGTTTGCCTGGTATTTGTTCAGAACATCGCATCGGCCGAAAAATGCAAACACTTAGAACGCTGACCCGATTCAATGCTCACCTTCGTCGGCCATGCTCAGAACGGCAACCTTGAAATGGACCGCGCAGAAATCCAGATACGCGTCGGGCTGCGTAAAACCGCGAGATTAAGCCGCGGTCCCTGTGCGCCGGATTGGACCGCCTGCAACACGCGGCGCAGCTAGCGAATGGACGACATGAGGATGACGCCAGCGAACCCGACCAAGGCCGTGGCTGCTACACGCGGCAATAAGACACCATATCCTGCACCGGCTGCGACGCCGATTGCGCGACCAGCGATGATCCAGCATAACCCGACTGCAATCACGGAGGCGGAAAAAGCTATGAAGTATAAGTAAAGATGGGGATCAGCTTTTGGTAAGATGATTGCTGAGAAAATGAGCGCCTTTGGATTTAAGAGTGTTGTAAAGAACAAGTTTGGAAGGCTCACAAACGTGCCGGGCCGGTCAAGCAGAGGGCCATGGAACCATAGCCTGGCAGCCATCCAACTGAGATAAGCCGCGGCACCGATTTTGAGAGCGATGTTGGATAGAGGCCAAACGCTTAACATCGGTTCAAGTGCAATCCGGTAAGCAATGATCGCGACGAGGTAACCTGCCAACTCGCCTGCAAGAAGTGAAAGTGATGCCCGGATGCCTGTAGTGGCACCGGAAGTGGCCAGCAGCGTATTCGTTGGTCCTGGAGTACCAAGCACGGTCACTACCGCTAGAATGAAAAGAAGGGGATTATTCACACCCGAAAGTTCCTGTTCGAGACGGCGCTGAGAACTTCAATGCTACCCCATTTCAAATACCCGCAGAAATTTTTCCGACCGGCCAGATTCATAGCTCTTTTCAAGTCAAACGGCGTGAGAAGGTTTATCTTTTGGACGTCATAAGCCAGTATACAACAAGCACTTATTTTTGCACATCTTTCAACATGGGCGTCCAATAAATGCGTGATCCAGGTCCCATGTGATAACCATGTTGTCCTCGTCACAAATCGGGTTTAACAGCACGCCAAGGCGCAACGCATTTGGATGAGTTGTGTAAGTCCGGTTTTGACCTCTTAACCCGTGACTCTATCTTGAAGAACCAGTTATAATAGGAATTGCAACCATCTGATGGTCAGTGACCGCCAAGGGGCCAATACCAATGACAACCAAACGCAAATTCCTCCGGCAGTTGATCGTAATAGTTCTCGCATATGGATCGCTTGGCATTGCCGTCCACAGCAGAGCCCAAGCCGAAACCACCTTCAAACCTATTCCAACCCAATTCCTGGCTGCACTCGGTGATCCGGGCGCGACAAGCGGGGCCGGTGCAGAAAAGTGGGGCTTGTGGCGGTTGGATCCAGGTCCACGTGGCGTGCGGTTGCGGAACTATGAGCGATTGGTTGCCAATGGCGGTGTAGCGCCGTCACAATGGAAATTCGACAATTCGGATTGGTGGCTTGAAGAACATGGGCTGATCATGGAGCAGCCCGACTTCTCCCTTGCCCCTGGCAAGTATCTGGTCACCGGTGACCGTACGGTGCAAACGACCCTTACGGTTTACCCAAAAGACTCCAATGGCAGCCAGCGCTGGGAACTTGCCGATGGAGCAACGCTTTATGATGTTACCCACCTGCGCTGCCGTTCCGCGCGCTACACGCCTGCAGCAAATGGCAAGTCATGCACGCCAGCCTCAGTGGAGCAAAGCCAATTCCCCGTAGAGCCAGGTGCCGCGATGCCGCCGGTCGGCGGTTGTGATAAACAGGATTATGCTGTTCTCTTCATTGTGGGTGTGGAAGGTTGAAACCAAGGCGGGTTGCCACTCCAAGTTTGATATTGCACACTGCTGCAGGTTTTTGGACTTCGGGACAGGCATTGATCCGCCTCCGCCACCTGGCGCTCATCTTTCTCTTCCTGTCTCCGGCAGTTGCCGCAGATGAAGCCCCGCTGGAGGGCGAAGCTCTGCTCCGCGATGAGGATTGCGCGGGTGGCGTGAAGTCCGACAAGTGCATTCTGGCATTCCAGCTCAGGGGCAAAGCCGCAAAGCTGCTCTTCGAGGGGCTGCGCGACGAAGCCCAGCAAGAAGAATGCACCGGCAGCGTGGAGAAAGGTGGCAGCAATGGTCTTTATTGCCACAAGTATGAGGATGGAACCCACCTCTGTGAATTCGGCTATTCTTTTTCAGAGGACGCTTTCACGTTCGGCGGCGAGGTCTGTTGAAGCCACACCGCCAGCAATGAACTTCTTTTGGCGCGTGAAGTTGTGATCGTCCGCCCGAAATCGGTCCGGGCACGAACGGCGCGATATGTTATCGAAAAGTCCCCGCGCTTAATACGTTCCGCGGACGTGTTAAGAAAATCGCGTTTTCTTAACATATCGATCGCCGGCACGTCCGATATGTCCACATTTTCCGGTTTCATCGACACATAATCGGGATATGTCGATGGCGTACACTCACTGGGTATTGAGCGGGTGTTAGGCGCAGTTTGAAAGGCGGGCTCAAAATTAACCCATGGTTCAGTTTTATGGCAAACGTCAAACTTTGGCGCTCAATGATCTGCTTGGCGGGCGCACACCGGCGGTGTGCCGAAAAAACGGAAGCTGAACCCGGAACTTCGCGGGCGCTATTGTTTTTTTTCCGGATGAGGAAGAGATCGCCGGCTTTGCCTGCATGACGGAGAACTGCGATAGGTTGCCCGCAGGTTTTGCCTTTACCTGTTTCGGGTTCTTTTTCTCACGGTGCTTCTGAGTTGACCCTTGGCCATTTATTTTTTCCTTGGTTCGGTTCGGTTCGGTTTGGTGAGAGTGATCTTGCGCCTAAGGGACGGCTTCCGCCAGACCGGGCGAAGTGTGGCCACGGGACGTGGCCGCCGGAATGGACTCAATCCTTAACAATCCTTAACAATCCTTAAGACATTTCAAAGCCTTACACGTCTTAAAGCAATTTAAAGTGGTCACCGTCTAGGATTACTCCCGAATGCAGCGCGCTCTATGGGGTACCAGCGCAAGTTCGGACGTGAAATATGACGCGTATTGTCAATCATCGCTTCATGAGCTCTTGCTCATGCATGGCCGTGCGCGCCATGGAACCGTGGGAAAAATCCCATGCAGGATAAGGCCAATCGGGTAAACCCGGAAATCATGCGCAAGGCGAGCCTTCGCTATCTCGAGCGGCTCAAGGAGCGCAAGGATGCGCTCAAGAAACTGCTGGCGCTCTGCGAAAAAAATTCCTTCCGCCCGGAATACCGCGCCGAACTCATTTCCCATGCGCATCAGCTGGCGGGTTCGGGTGCCACCTTTGGCTTCCATGATCTCAGCAATCTCGGCCGCAGCCTGGAAGACGATCTCGTCGAACATCCCGACGCCGACGTGCAGAAGCTCATCACCAATGCCCACGCCCTGATCGATGCCTGCACCGCGGCCTTTGCCGCCGTGCCCGGGGCGCCGCCTGTTTCAAAACCGTCGAAGCCCGCAAGCCGTGAAGCGCACGCCCATGCCCTGCCGCAGCTGCTGGTTGTCGATGATGATGCAAACATTCGCGACCTCATGTGCGAACTCTTCCAGCAGGAGGCGCGCGTCCGCACCGCCGAGAATGCCGACGAGGCCCTGGCACTGATGAAGAAACATAAGCCCCATCTCGTATTGCTGGACGACATGCTGCCCGGAAGCATTTCCGGGCTGCGGCTGCTGGAAGATATTCAATCCATGCCGGAGATCAAGACCATTCCCGTCGTCATGATCACGGCGAGCCGGAAGCCGGAAGAGGTCATGCGCGGCCTCATGGCGGGTGCTGCGGATTACATCATCAAGCCCTTCGATCGCGAAACGCTGGTAACCCTCGTGCAGGGCCGAATCAGGCGCCAGCACAGTGCCATCCTGGTTGCCGATGATGATGCGGCCGTGCGCGAACTGCTTGAGCACAAGTTTCGTGCCGCCGGCTGCAAGGTGGTGAGCGCAGTGGATGGCGCCCAGGCCTGGAAAATGTTGCAGGATCAAGAATTTGCGCTGGCAATTCTCGACCGGATGATGCCCGGTTACGATGGCATGACACTGCTTCTCATGATGCGGAAAACCGAAAAACTGGCTTCGACCCCTGTGGTTTTCCTGACCGCGAGACACTATGGGGCGGATGTGCTAGACGGGCTCAATACGGGTGCTGCTGATTATATAGTCAAGCCCTTCGATCCCGATGAGGTAGTTGCGCGTTGCGTTCGGTTGCTTGACCGCAAGGAGGCCTGACCAAATCATGCGACGGGGACTTGCTGCGCTCGTCCTGCTTGCAAGCGCTACGCTGGCATGGGCCATGCCTGTCAATGAGGCGATTGACCGGTCACGGACCCTGTCGGCGGGGCAGAAGTATGAAGAAGCGCTGGTGCTTTTGCAAAATGCGCTGGCCGAACATCCCGGCGATGGGGAAATTCAGTTTGCCATCATCCGCGTCCTGAGTTGGCAGGGAAATTATGACGCCGCGGAGAAAAGGATTCTGGCGCTTGATCCAAAATTTGCAGGCAACGCCGACCTTCTCTTGCTGCGCGCCAATCTCGCTGCCTATCGCGGGGACCACGCCAATGCCATAGCGCTCTACCGCGAGGTGCTGGCCAGGGCACCGGACTATGAAGATGCAAAGGCAGGTCTTGAACGCGTGCTGAAAGCCCAGGCTGCGTACACGCAGATTTCAAAATTCAAGGAGCCGGAGGCCGAGCCCTTCCTTGCCTGGCAGGTGGATTCCGGATTTGAGTTCAACGAATTTTCCCGCGTCGATCAAACCGGTTGGAACCAGGAATTCCTCCAGCTCACGCGGTTTTTCGATGAAAGGAAAACCGCAATTCATGGGAAGTTCACCCGCTACGACCAGTTCAGTTCCTCCGATGTGGAATATGAGTTGGGCATTGATCACATTGTTTCAGACAAGCTGAGCCTTTACGCTTCCGGCACGGTGGGCATCGATACGGATTTTCGCCCCGATTTCTGGGTTGCCGGCGGCGGCGCGTTGAAACTCGCCGGCATCCCGGCCTGGGCGACCCTCGATGCCCGCCATGACACCTATGAAGATACCAGCATCCTGACCGCCAAGCTTGGCCTGCGCCTCGAGCCGGTTGCGGGCTGGAGCATCGCGGCAAGGGTTATTGCCCTTGACCCGGAAGATTCCGGAAGGCTCTACGGCAAGGATTTTCGGCTGGACGGCACGCTGACTGATACGTTCCGCTTCCATGCGGGCTATGCGGACGTGCCGGAAACGGTGGCGGCCGTGACGGTGGACACCCAAACCTGGTTTGGCGGCATAACCCTTGAACTGACGCCGGAGACAACACTCCGCCTTGGTTATGCCCGTGACAACCGCGAAAATTCCTACATCCGCCAGGTGGTCAGCGCCAGTGTCAGCTATCGTTTCTGAAACCCAGTTGTTGCAAGCCATGTGGACAGGCTCACTCGCGCTGAGCCTGCTTTCGCTCCTCGTCATGGCCTGCCTCATACTCCGGCGCCTGGCAGCACAGCGCCAGGAAAAGAAAATGGCGGAGCGCCGCAAGGAAATTTCAAACTGCATGTATGCGGCACTCAAGTCGCCCATCGCACTGACGGCTGCCAGCCTGCCCGCCATCTCCGCTGCGGAATATCCTGAAGTGATACGAATTTCATTAGACCGGCTCCGCAGTCTTCGCGGCGAAGACGTGCGCCGGATCGTTGAGCTGCTCGAACTCTGGAACCTGCCGCCTTACATTCGTAAAGTTGCGGGATCAGGCAGGAAGGGCAGGCGCATCCAGGCGCTGACTTTGCTGGGCTATTTTTCAGATGATGAATCGCTTGCCGTGTTGCTTAAGCATGCCGGCGCCGGCGATACCTACATCCAGATTGCGGCGCTCCGCGCCCTGGCCCTTCGCGGTGCCAAACAGCACATCGGGCAAATCGTGGCGAGCATCAGCCGTTCCAAGAAGACCAACACGCTGATGCTGAGTGACATCCTCCACCGTTTCGGCGAGCCTGCGGTGCCCACCCTGTTGCAGCTTGCAAAATCGGACGCCAATCTGGACGTGCGTGTTTCGGCGCTGAAGGCACTGGGCTCCATTGGTTCACTTGCGGCGGTCGATGATTTGATTTCATTGTCGGGTGACAAGGCACCGGAAATTCGCGCCAGCGCCATAGCAGCCCTTGGCAAGATCGGCGATGACCGCGCCGCCGATGCCATTGTTGGCCATCTTGCCGAAAGCGATATCGGGGTGCGTTTGCAAACCGTCCAGGCCCTGGGAAGATTGCAGATTTCATCAACCATGCCGAAGCTCGCGGCCTGCCTTGATGACGACAATTGGTGGATGCGTTTTCGCGCCGCCGAGGCGCTGCATCATTTCGGCCACATGGGAATTGCCACCTTGAAAGCCTTTGGCGCAAGGAATGACCGCACCGGCGAGATAGCCAGGCAAGTGCTCGGCGAACATGCGGGCGCCGCCTGATGGAGGGGTCATCAATGATTGCGGCCTTCATTCAGGAACACCAGGGTTTTTTCCACGCCTTAGGGTGGTTTGTCCTTTCGGTCGGGCTGATCCAGAATTTTGTCTACGCCATTCAGCTGCCCGCGGCCTGGGCCGAATTGCGCCAGCACTCGCAAGCCGAAGATTCGGAATCGGCCTGGCAATTGCTGATTTCCGACGTTGCCATGGCCATCAGCATCATCGTGCCGGCCTACAATGAGGAAGCAACGATTGCGGAAAATGTGCGTTCCATGCTGTCGCTGCGTTACCCCGATATGGAAATCATCATCGTCAATGACGGTTCCAGTGACCGCACCCTGCAGGTGCTGGTGGAGGCGTTCCAGCTCAAGCCCGTGGTGCGCGCCCATGAACTGGCAGTTGATCACGCGCCCATCCGGGGGCTTTACGGCTCGCCCCTCTATCAGCGGCTGCTGGTGATCGACAAGGAAAACGGAAAGGGCAAAGCGGACGCCAGCAACGCCGGAATAAATCTCTCGCGCAACCCGCTGTTTTGCGTGGTGGACGCCGACTCCCTCCTGGAAGTTGAATCCCTGCTGAGCTCGGTCAGGCCGTTCATGGAAGATCCGAAAAACATGGTTGCTGTAGGCGGCACCATCCGGGTGATGAACGGCTGTACGGTCAAGAATGGGCAAATTATTGCGGTGGCTTTGCCCGGGCGTTTCCTGCCGCTGGTGCAATACATGGAATATCTCCGGGCTTTCCTCATGTCGCGGCTGGCCTGGAGCCGCTGGGGCATGCTTAGCATCATTTCCGGCGCCTTCGGCATTTTCCGCCGCAGCGTTACGCTCGAGGTGGGAGGGTTCTCCCATAACACGGTGGGCGAGGACTATGACCTGGTGATCAAGATGCACCGGCACATGCGCGAGCAGAAGCGCCCCTATGCCATGCGCTATGTGCCCGAACCCGTCTGCTGGACCGAGGCGCCGGAAACTCTGAGGATGCTCGGCAACCAGCGCAAGCGCTGGCAGCGCGGGGCGCTCGAAGTTTTTTTCAAGCACAGAAAAATGCTGCTCAATCCCCGATATGGCAAGATCGGCATGCTGGGGTTTACCAACAACCTGATCATCGATGTGCTGGGACCGCTCGTTGAGGTCATCGGCTATGTGCTCATTCCGCTGTTCTGGCTCATCGGTGCGCTGAGTGCGGATTTCATGCTGGCCTATACCGCACTCTATTTCGTTTTCGGCGTGTTCATCAGCGTCTGCGGACTTATTCTCGAGGAAATGGAATTGCGGCGCGTGCCGCGCGCCAGCGACCTGGCGCTGCTGGCCTTCATCGCCGTCATCGAGAATTTCGGCTATCGCCAGCTCAACAATATCTGGCGGGTCATCGGCTGGTGGGAGTTCCTGCGCAAAAAGAAAAGCTGGGGAGCCATGACACGAAAGGGCTTTGCCCCGGAAACAAAAACCTGAAGCCTCTCGCGGGGCCGGCGCAACCAGCCGCTCCATAGTAAAGTTCCAGTCTTGCCACTATTGAGGCAAAGGAAAAATGGCGCGATGACGGTGACAGCGCTGGCCGTCTTGTCATCAACGACGCTACCCGCGAGGCGCTTGCGCGCCGCCTTGAAGCGCTTGCGGAAAGTTGGGAAGCTGCCAAAGACAGTGCCGGCACTTGACCGCCAGCACCCGCCGCAGATCTTGAAGTCCCGTTGGAGGGCAGTGCTCTCCTTGGCGTTTTCGTTGGCGATCCGGATTGCGCGGATGGCGTGAAGTCCGACACGTGCATTCTGACATTCCAGCTCAGGGGCAAAGCCACAAAACTGCTCTTCGACGGCATGCGCGCGAAAGCCGTGCAAGAAGAAGCATGCACTGGCGGCATGGTGAAAGCAGGCGGCAATGGTCTTTATTGCAACAGGGATGCCGATGGAGCCTTCTGTGAATTCGGCTATTCTTTTTCAGAGGACGCTTTCACATTCGGCGGCTAGGTCTGTTGAAGCCACCACTCACTCCGCGGCCTTCTTGTAGTGGGCATCAACAACTCTCTGAACCATAGGGGCGTAGTGTGAAAACGGCTTGGTCTTCAAGTCGGCGCGCTTACCCGCATCGTCGTAATGGCGCACCTTCACGATCTCTTTCACGTTCGGGTTCTTTTCAAACTCGGCAATCTCGCTGCTGCTCATTGGGCCCCCCTGAAGATTCAGGGAATGGATCGAGGCATCCGACAGGCGTTTGAAATACTCAGGCCTGGCGGCGCAGAGATATCGCTTGGCCGCCACATGGTAGCGCACGCAATCCGTGACGAGCGTCGGAAAAAACTTTTCCAGCACCGCAGCACCTGCTTCTTCGTGATGCCTGTCTTCCACATCGTCCATGGAAAACGTGCCGAACTCGCTGGTGAAATGTCCGATGTCGTGGAGCAGGGTCGCCACGATGATGATCTCCGGTTCGCCGGCGGTTTCGGCAAAATGGGCGCCCTGCAACATGTGCTCGGCCATGGTGACCGGCTCTCCCAGATATTCTTCGCCGCCGCGGCGTTCGAATATGTCGGCCAGAAATGCGACGATATTGCCCGGAGTAAGCGTGGCAAAATCCGGCTTGCTCATTCGGCGGCCTCCTGCCGGGGTGCTTCCATCGCGGCAAGTGTGGACAGCAATCCGTCCTTGTCGGCATAACACCCCTGGAGCCAGCGCGAGCCCGCGCCGGAATAACCTTTTCGCGCGTGCAAGACGCGGGTGTTGTCCACGATGAAACTTTCACCCGGCGACAGCTTGAACGACACCTCCATGGCCGGATCCTCGATGATCTCGCCCAACCGGCGATAGGCGGCGTAGTAGGCCTCCATCTCGCCGTAGGGCACGTCGGTAAACGCCGCCGCCGAACGGTTGTTGAACCGGATGCCGATCAGTTCGCCATCAGGCGCTAGTTCGATCATCGGGCGCCGTGCCCTCAGGCAAATGCCTTCGCTGCCGGCATATTCGAACCGCGCGCAGTATTTGGCCAGCAGGTCAAAGCCCTTCGAATTTTCGGCGCGCAGCCGCGAGGCCGCACGGAAGCCGTCAACCACCATGTTCTCGCCGCCCTTAGCCGAGTTTTCAAGGCAATAGAGGATTTGCAGCGTCGGCACCGGGTCGCGGTACGGATTGTCCGTATGGGCCTGCAGCCCAAGCCCCGTATAGGCCAGGTTGCTCGGGTTCACCTCGGTGCGGACCTCGAACCATTTGCCGTAATTGGTCTCCCGGATATAGCCAAAGAGCCCAGCAACTTTCATGAGCGCGCCGCTTTCAACCGGCCCATCGGTGAGCTTCCCGAAGCCAAAGCGCCGGACGCCGTAAAGCCATTTCTTCAACTGGCCGCGATCGGAACTGATGGCATTGAAACTGGCACTCGGAATGTGCGCGAGGCCCGCATCCCAAAGTTCGATTTCCGGGGCGGTCCAGCCCGTCTTGCGTGGCCTTTCCTGATCATAGCTGTGCGCCTGCAGCCAGTTGAGGTCATAGGCAATGGTCTTGCCCTCGGGCGCAAACGTCAATGAAAGCGCATTGCCGTCTACCCGGGCAGATGAAATATGGATCTCCGAGGGAATGTCGGCAATGGTGATCAGCCTCTGGCCGTTTCCGGGCGCACGCGTGCCGGCATCCCAAGCGTTGTCGCGCAGCCAGATCGCGTGAAAGCGAAGCCCCGCCCCGCCGTCAAGTGCCAGGCGGATGGCCCGGCCGCCGTCCAGAATCTCAACCTGATGCATCGCAAACTCCTCGCTATCGGCGAAATGCGTCTCTGTACAATGATCAAGAAACGCCAATATGACAAATCCAAAATGAAAATAAAATCACGGCACGCGCTACGGCGTCAGCAAACGGCACTATCGAGCCGGAGCGGACGTCTTCCCATCCGGAGCCATGCCTTTCAGGAATTTGAATAGATCGCTGTCCGTCGAGAGAACCAAAGTCGTATTTTCCGTGATGATGGATTTATATGCCTGCAGAGTCCGGGTGAACTCATAAAATTCCACAGCTTCCGGGCTCTGGTTGTAGGCGCTTGCATAAATTTCCGTGGCCTTCGCATCGGCCGCGCCGCGGATTTCCTCGACCTGGCGATAGGCCTCAGACTGGATTTTATTCAAGTCGCGCAGGCGATTGCCGCTGATCCTGGCGGCCTCGCCATGGCCCTCCGACAGGAACCGTTCCGCGATCTGCCGCCGTTCGCTTATCATGCGATCGTAGATCTTCGGGCGCACGCTCTCGTTATAGTTGATGCGCTTGAACCTTATGTCCAGAAGTTCGATGCCAAACACCCGGACTTTCTCAGCTGCCGCGACAAAGATCTCCTGCTCGACCAGTTTGCGTCCTTTCTGGATCGGGACCAGTGACCCTAGGCCAGGTTCCGCATTGGTGAGGAGGGCGTCGCGCAGCGGCACGCGGTCCCTGGTAGTACGGATGATCTCGATCAACTCATGCTTGGCAACGGCATTGCGGGTCTCGCTGCCGAGAATATCATCGAGGCGGGACTGGGCACTGCGTTCGTCGCGCAGCCGCAGAAAATATTGCAGGGGATCGGTAATCCGCCAGCGGGCGAAAAGATCGACCGCGATGTAAAGTTTGTCTTTGGTTGGCATGTCCGACGGATTGCCGTCCCATTCAAGAATCCGCTTGTCGATCGGATTGACGTCCTGGATGAGGGGAATTTTGAACTTGAGGCCGGCCGTGGTCACGGGAGCGCCGACAGGCTTGCCGAACTGGGTGACAATCACCTGCTCGACCTCGCTCACGGTGTAGAATGAGCTTGCAGCGATTGCGATTGCAATAGCTGCGATGACAACGGGAATCATAAATCTGTTCATGGCCGGCCTCCTCTCTGGGAGTCGAGGTTCAGGAGAGGCAAAATGCTGCGTGTCTGCTCATCAACAATAATCTTGGACCGGATGTTCGGCATGACCTCCTGGAGGGTCTCAATATAAATACGGCGCCGGGTTACCTCTGGAGCCTTGGTGTATTCCGCGAGCAGGGCATTGAACCGGGCAATATCGCCTTCCGCTTCATTGATCCGTTTGAGGCTGTAGCCGTCTGCTTCACGTATACGCTGATCTTTTTCGCCTTCAGCCAGCGGGATGACCTTATTGTAGTCGCGCCGGGCTTCGTTGATCAGCTTCTCCTTCTCCTGCTGAGCCTGATTGACCTCGTTGAACGAGTCCTGCACGGGTCGCGGCGGATTGATGTTTTTCAGCTGCACCTGGTCAATGCTGATTCCCATCTCGTACTTTGAGGAGAGCGCCTGCATTTTGGTAAGCGCCTCCGACTCGATTTCCTGGCGGCCAACCGTAATGACTTCGTCTACCGTGCGATCACCGACAACTTCCCGCATCACGGATTCGGAAACATACCTCAGGGTTTCGCTCGGCTCGCGAACCTTGAAAAGAAACCTCGTAGGCTCCGAGATGCGATATTGAACCACCCACTCCACCAGCGCGGCGTTCAGGTCGCCTGTCACCATCTGTGTTTCCAATTGTATTTCCTTCTCTCCGCCGCGCGGGCTCTGGTACGGATCGCTGGCGCCCGGAGTGGTGAAGCCAAATTCCTGTTTCAGCTGCCGTTTGACCGGAACAATTGTTGCCGCATCAACGCCTAACGGAAGCTTGAAGTGCAGCCCGGGCGGGACCTCATCGAGGTACCTGCCGAAGCGCTGCAGGACAGCCACGGAGTCGCTGGGCACGGTGTAAAAAGATGTCCACGCGATAAAGCCGGCCAGAATGAGAAAGAATATCAGGATTTTCTCACTAAGGCCGCCGCCAGACAAAAATTGCCCGAGCTGGCTCTGCGCCTGGCGGATGAGGTCCGCAAGGTCAGGCATGCGATTGGGCCGGTTCGCCCAAGGACCGCTGCCCGGTTGATTGTCGTTGTTCTGCGATTGCATTTAGATGCCCTTTTTTGCACATTCCTGTGCCGGCGCCCGCTACAATGCTTCCTGTCTTGAGCATACCGGCGCCCGTATGCCGGTGCAACCTCAGCTGTGCGCCCCATGGTCTCGCTCGCACAAGTTTGATACAGCTACTAGGAAAGGAGCCAAAGGGGGTATCGCAAATCATGTTGACGATTGACGACGTAGCGGCAATTCCGCTGTTTTCCGCGCTTGCGCTGCCGGAACTCGAGCTGCTGGCTACAACATCCGCCGACATCCACCTCCGGGCCGGGGAATATGCCGTGCATGAGGGCGGGGAGGAGCGGGCGCTGTTTGCGGTTCTCTCCGGCAAGATGGAGGTTGTCAGATTGATCGACGGGGTGGAGCGCTCGCTGGGCTGGCGCGTGCCCGGCGCCATATTCGGCGAAATTCCGATCGCCATTGGCTTGCCGTTCTACGGAGGTTACCGGGCGTCAGAACCCTCCCGCGTCATGCGCGTGGAGGCCCGGCAGTATTTCGCGGTTGCGGCGGCAGTGCCCGAGATTTCGCTCAAGGTCAGCGCGCTGGCGCGCGAGCGCCTGGGCGGGATGCAGGGCATCTCCGCCGAACCGCCTAAACCACTGGTCACGATGTTCGGCCAGCGCTGGGATCCCGCCTGCGCCGACATGCGCCGGTTCCTCTCACGAAACCAGATTACCTTTGACTGGGTAACACCGGACCAGCCCGCGTTGTCAGCGCATTGGCAGGGGCCTCCCCCGAAGGACGAGGATTGCCCGGTGCTGCGTCTGGCCGACGGCCAGGTGTTCAGCCGGCCGAAGGTGCGCGATCTGGCGCGGCTCCTCGGCCTGCAGACAACCGCGCGCCTCGACGGATATGACACCGTCATCATCGGAGGCGGGCCAGCCGGTCTTGCGGCTGCGGTGTACGGCGCGTCCGAGGGGCTGCGGACGCTGTGCATCGAGCGCGAGGCGCCGGGTGGCCAGGCCGGGACGTCGTCGCGGATCGAAAACTATCTGGGCTTCCCGAACGGCGTCTCGGGCGACGAGCTTGCGGCCCGCGCGCTGCAGCAGGCACGGCGACTTGGGGCGGAGATTCTGGTCACGCGCTCCGTCAGCCGCATCGATCCCAAGACCCATGAGATTTTCCTCGATGGCGGTGAAGTCATCCGCACACGGACCATCATACTTGCAACCGGCGTCAATTGGCGCCGCCTCAGGATCGAGGGCTTCGACCGGCTCCTTGGCAAGGGTATCTACTTTGGCGCAGCGCGCAGCGAGGCGGGTGCTGCCAATGGGCTGGATCTCTACCTCATCGGCGCCGGAAACTCCGCCGGCCAGGCGGCGCTGTACTTTGCCAGCTATGCCCGCAAAGTGACGCTCATCGTCAGGGGCTCCTCCCTGGAGAAGAGCATGTCGCACTACCTGATCGAGCAGTTGCGCGGGAAACCGAACATAGAGGTCCTCCTGCGCTCGGAGGTGCAGGCCGTCCACGGTGAGACTCACCTGACCGCCATAGACATTCGCGACGCAAGCAAGGAGGTGCGCCGGCATGAATGCGGCGGCCTCTTCGTCTTCATTGGCGCCGACGCCGAAACCGAGTGGCTGCCAACCGAGATCGCGCGCGATGGGCGCGGCTTCGTCCTGACCGGCGACGATACGGTGAAAGCCGGGCGCTGGTCGCACAGCCGCGATCCCTATCTTCTTGAAACCAGTGTGCCCGGCATTCTTGCGTGCGGCGATGTGCGGCTGAGCCCGGTCAAACGTGTTGCCTCGGCCGTAGGCGAGGGAAGCATGGCGATCGCCTTCGTTCACCAGTATCTGGCGTAAGACGAACTCACTTTTTTGCCGGCGTGTTGCGCCCAAATACGTAAAGTCCCGCGCCCACGATGAGCGCGATGCCGGTCAAGGTCCAGGTATCCGGAATGTCGTTGAAAACCAAAAAACCGAAGACCACCGCCGACAGAATCTGGAAGTAGCTGAACGGCGTCAGCAGGTTCGCTGGTGCCAGCGCGAAGGTTTTCGCCATCCAGAGCTGCGCAAATCCGAAAACCACCCCCAGGCCGATACACAGGAACCACGTTTCCAGCGATTGCGGCGCCCAATTTGCAACGGCGAGCGGAAGGCCGATGATGGCTCCCACGGCAAGGGTCCATGCGAGTGTCGTGGTGGGCGCTTCGCCCGATGTGCCGAGCCAGCGTGACAGCAGTTGGAACCCCGCATAGAAAACGGCGGCGACAATGGGAAATATTGTATACTGCGAGAGTTCCGAGAAACCTGGCCTTGCAACGATAAGCACGGCTGCGAAGCCAACCGCAACACCGATCCAGCTTGCAGCACTTACCCGTTCGCCCAAGAGCCATCCCGAAAGTGCAAGGACCAGAAACGGACCGGCAAAAAGGATGACCGTCGCTTCGGCGAGAGGCAGGTATTTGACAGCCAGGATCATCGACCCGCCGATCACGGCAGGGATGAGCCCACGGATGATCTGCCAGCCCATCATCTGGGTTTGAAACAGGCTTTTCCATTTTCCCGGATGGGTTGCGGCCAGCAGCACGGGAAGTGCGAGCGCATATCGCGCCAGGACAACCTGTCCGAACGACTGGGTTTCAATGAGCATCTTGCTCAGGCCGTCAACGATTCCAAAGCAGGCGACCGACGCGATCAAGAACAGGATGCCGCGCAAATTGTCCGTGATGATGGTGTTTTCTTTCACGCGGCGCTTGTCCATGGGCGGCCAAGCTAGCGGGGAAGGGGGCGCAGCGCAAAGGGCAGATGATTTGGCGCGCGGGTAATATAAAGTGGAATGCATTGTTAGTTCCGTCATCCCGACTTTCGTCGGGATGACGGAAGATAGGGGAACGTTCGCCGGGATGACGGACGATAGGTGAGCGTTCTTCGCTCCACTCAGCCTTGGTGCAGGGCCCTTCAGTTATTGCTCCATCAAAAATTAAAACGCTCCCTGACGCTGCCCTTGGAACCAACACCCCTAGACAATCTTTGCACAGCGAGTAACGATGCTTTTTAAAAAACTCAGTAAGTTGTTGGAGGCGTGGGCAATGACACCGGTATTAGCTTTTCTCATTCTATGTTTGCTCTTTCCCTTAACTCTCGTGTTACGCAAAAATTGCCAGGCACGGGCGAGGACTGGCTTTGCAAGCGCCTATACATTCTTGAGCTGCTTAATTGCTATTTGCGTTGGGCTGGAATTGACCAAGTTAGTGCTCTGACCACCCAATTCAAATCTGCCGCGCTTATTGTCCTCGCCCGTTTCATGGGAGAAGACCTTGGCAGCGGGGCAGATCAAACCAAACGCGAGCTGATAATTTAGTCCAACGTTAGCCCTGGTGCAGGGCCTTGACGCGGTCGGCCATGCTTGCGAGGCCATCGGCAAAAACTTCCCGCAGATTATCCTGGGCGCTGTTCGCTCTATCTTCCAGGGTACCAACGCGATTTTCAAGAAGATCGGCCGCTTCCCTGCTGATTGCCAGGCATCTCGCTTCCAGCTTCCACAGGTTCCGCTCCTGATTTTCGGCCGCCTCACGCAAATCAACTTCTATTCTTTTCGAGAGGTCTTCAACTTTCTGGTTAACCTGTATCGTCAGGTCTTCGATTTTCGCATCGATCGCGAGAAACATCTCGGACAGCATATCCTGCTGGGCGATTGCCTGCTCCAGCATTTCCTTGTGCAAAAGTTCAGTTTGAATGCGGTTTTGATCCTTGCTTTCCAGGGAAGCGGAAACAAGTCCATCGGTGACATGGGAAAGCTTTATATAGCTGCTCTCCAGCGATTGCAGGGCATCCTGAACCTCGCGGTCAGATTCCTCGAGAATGGTAATGACTTCCTCAAACATGGCGTCGTGCAGCTTGTGCGTGGGGCCAACCAGCAGCTTGCGAATGTCAGCCAGCGTTGTGGATGGATCCGGATCGCCCGCCATCGCCGCCAGAACTTTCTTGCTTATGACCGGGTTCCTGACGTCGTAATCGATTACCGGTTTGACCGCGAATTGCACCACTTTTGCGCCAAACTGGGTGGCGGCATTGAGATACACCAATGACTGCGTGTGGGTGCCTGAAAGGCTCAGTTCACCCGGTTCCTGTTCGGTCCCGCCATTTAAGGTTTCTGGAAGTGCCCCATTAAAGGCGTCCCGCTCATTCTTGCTCGGTAGAATACTCATCCCACACACTCCTCGAACTAAGTTACTGTCGCATCCCTGACTTCATTCGAATTTCGCAAGGTTTTCAGCTATTTGCGTCAAGCCCCGCGAATTTGTCGAATCGGGCACGGTTGTGTGGCGAATGTGTGGCAGACATGGTTAATCGTCCGAAACATTCGCGGGCCCTCATCCGGGCAATAGCTACGCCCGGGCCATTTTGGACAGGCCGGCAGGCGCTGTTGTTTCCCTGGCTGGCAGCTGCTGTGACAGGTGTTGCACCGCGAGATCACCCACGATCTCCAGATAGGGTTTGGGCTTTCCAAAGAAATAGCCCTGCATCAAAAAACAACCCTCGCGCGCCAAGGCATCGACCTGGGCCAGTGTTTCGACCCCTTCGGCAACCACATCTATGCCCAGGTCGCGGCCGATGCTGAGGACGGCGCGGATCACCGCCAGGTTGGCGGGAAGTTCGATCATTCCGGCGACGAATGACCGGTCGATTTTGACTTCCCTGAAGGCGAAACGCTGCAGGTAGCTGAGCGAGGAATAGCCGGTGCCAAAATCGTCAAGCGCAAGCAAAACGCCCATGGCTTCCAGTTCATCAAGCACTTTTTCAGCTGTCGCTTCATTTGAAAGGATAGCTGTTTCAGTTATTTCAAGGACGAGGCGTTTTGGATCGAGCCCCGTTTCATCAAGGGCGCGGCGCAACTCCGACAGGATGCCTGAGGAACGAAACTGGTTGGGCGACACATTCACCGCCATCTTGATATGGGCAGGCAGGATAGCGGCGTGCCTGCAAGCCTGGGCAATCGCCCAGTTGCCGAGCTCAGGCATCAGCCCCGATTCCTCGGCGATTGCAATGAATTGGGCGGGCAGCAGCAAACCGCGCTGTGGATGGCTCCATCGCATCAGCGCTTCACAGCTCACGATTTTTCCGGCGCCGCATTCCACAATGGGCTGATAGTGCAATTCCAGTTCTTCATGGGCGATCGCCAAGCTCAATTCCCGCTCGATCTCCTTGCGCTGCAGGGTGCGCGAGCCCAGATCCCTGTCGAAGATCCGGTATCCGCCTCTTCCCTTGGATTTCACCTGGTAAAGCGCCATGTCGCCATTGCTCAAAAGCTCTTCGGAATTTGCCGCGTGGTCCGGGAACATGGCAACGCCCACACTTGCCCCGATGATGAGATTCTGGCCGCTGACTGAAATCGGCTGGCCCATGGCCTCGACGATGCTTTCGGCCAGCATCGTGGCGTCCGCCAAAGTTGCCGAACCTCCCTGCAGGATTGCAAACTCATCTCCGCCGAGGCGGGCCAGCAAGCCATCCTCCTTGACCAGCGCTTGAATGCGCCTTGCTGTCACGCCAAGCACATAGTCTCCCGCGGCGTGGCCATAAATGTCATTCACCTCCTTGAAGCGGTCAAGGTCGATGGAATAGAGCGTGCAGGGCTCCGCTCCGGCTACGGTTTTCTCTTCGATTTCCCGCAAGAAACGAAAACGGCTTGCGGCACCGGTCAGCGCATCCAGATTTGCCTCGCGCTCGATGATGGCCATGGTGGTGATGCGTTCCGTTGCATCCTGGATCGTTCCTTCGATGAATATCGGATTTCCCTCGGCATCCCTGACATACCAGGCATTCTCCGTGATCCAGATTTTTTCCCGCGTGCGGTGGCGATAGACCTCCGAGACGAAATCCTTGACCCGGCCTTCCTCGCGCATCAAACGCTTGAACTCGTCGCCGCGCCCGGGGTCCACATACCAGGCGCCGTGGGCGCCCGTCACCGCATGGATATACTCGGCTTCGTTCTGGTAGCCATTCAGCACAGCGAGGGCTGGATTGCAGCGCACCGGCGTGCTGTCCAGCTGGTCGCGGTAAATTCCGCAAACCGCGTTTTCAAAGAGGCTCCGATACTCGGCTTCCGCCATGCGGTGAGCGCGGATTTGTCCGGCGCCATGCTGATCGCTTTGATCAGCAGTGCCGCTCTGCGATTGTGTTGCCGAAGTCAGCGACGTCACCTTGTTTTATCTCTTGAGATATCAAACGTTCTTCATCCGCAATTGGGCGCGGACCATTCAATGTCAATTCTGACAATAAGAAAAAGCCATCTTCAGTCGGTTAATGCAGCTTGGTTAACATAAGGGGTCAATACGTTATGGAAAATCAAACCTAAAATTTGTTCAAGCATTTAAATAAAAGTAACCCTGTTAGACATGATAGGGCGGCCGCAGCATCGTTGGCTCTGTTTCTGGCGGTTGAATTTTGTTTGGCAGAGGGCCCTCATCCGGGCTTCGCCCGCCTTCTCCCATCCCGCTTCGTTGTCGCTACGCAGGACGGGCGAAGGCGATAACCTCAAACAGTTTCGCCCTCTCCCGTGCGGTACGCATCAACCTCGCGCGTTCGTCGGACGCATTGTGCATGACACGCGCATGCCGGCACTTGAACAGCAAGTCTCAGAATCTTTGCTCCAACCCCCGAACCGTGGCGAACATTTTAATCTCCAGCTTTCAGCCCCGGCGTCGGGCAGATTTGTCTTTGGGATGACCCGTTTTGTACTTTGGGGTTTTAACTTTGAAAGCGTTTGAGACGGCGGACAATCCGTAACCGCAGGATCACATTCAGGCTGGCCTTTCCGCTTCGTGTTCGCAAGTTCTTCAGACGTTTTCTTCTTTTTGCTTTCGACCAGAGCTGCCTGCTCCCCGGCAGGCGCCTCCACGCTCTTTTCGATATCCGGCTGGTCTACATTCTGCTGCTCGTCCTGCGGGACAACGGCACCGGTGGCCTTGTCCTTCGGCTTTGTCACAGGTTCATCAATTGTCGTGGCAGTCTGCTCGGGTTGCTCCTGCTCCGGAATGCCTTTCGCCTCACGCTCCTTTACGACCTCTTCGACCGTCCTGGTTTCTTTTGGCTTGGCATCAGGCTCATCCTGCACCTCCGGTTTGAAGATCGCCACGGAATTGCTGTCGGCCTTGGAGGCAGCGTCCGGGTTGTCGACCGCCTTTTCTTCAAGGGCCACGACTTTCTTCTTGGTTCGCTTCTCAATGTTGTCAATCGGGATCACGTTGTTCACAACAATGTTGTTCTCAATGCTCACCGTCCACGGCTTGCCGCGCTGGATCACACGGCGCACCTTGTCGCGGTCACGGAACATGTGGCTGGACAGGTCGTCCGCGAGGAAAGCCGATACAGACAGGGCCTGCCAGTGATCATCGGGAATTTCACTGAACGAGATATCAATATTTACATCATCATAATCATCAGAGTAGTCCGCCGGCAAAGGCGCCCAGGCAAGATCATAGTTATCGTAGGTCCAGGCCACCCAGGCCGGCGCCCAGGTGCTGCCAGGCAGCCAATACCAGCCGATGTCGGGGGCTTGGCCCCAGCGGCCGTAGTGATAAGTTGCCCAGCCAAACTTTTCATCTGACATCCAGATCCAGCCAGAGCGGCGCGTGTAGGCCCAACGGCCCTTCGTGTAAGGCCGCCAGCTGTCGTCCACATCTTTCGGAATCCAGACATAGCGCTCATGATACAACAGCCAGTTCCCATAGGGAGCAAGTTCATCATAAAAGTTGATGCTGGCTGAAACATTGGTTGCAGCCTGGGCTTTCGTTGCCAGGGAAAAAACTGCGGGCTCAACTGCGGCAACCGCAAGCAACAGGCTGCTGGCCGCGGCGGTGCTTAAAAAAATCTGTTTAAATGTGTTCCGTTCATTCCGTCCCGAAAGTAAATTCATCCCACACTCCTCGAACTCACTGACCGTCGCCCCCAGTTCATCCGAATTTCGCAAGATTATCAGCGAGTTGCGTCAAACCAAGCGAATGGGCGGAATCGCACATGGTTGTGTGGCCTTTGTGTGGCAGGGTCAATGGCTTGAGAAATCAGCACAGCACGCCGGCTAATTTCTAAAGCCAAAGGTCACGCTCGTCGTCCTCGCCCGCAAAGCGGTGGGGAGGTGAGGGGAACTTAATGGAAGTGCCCTCATCTATCCCATCCGTCTTCGCTGCGCTACGCCGGACGGGCCCCTTTCTTCTCCCGTTTCACGGGAGAAGACATCAGCAGCTGTGCGTTAGCCGATGAGCTACCGATACCCCGCTGCCTGCAGCTCGAAGAGTTCGGAATAGCGGCTGGGTTGGGCGATGAGTTCTTCATGGGGTTCAGCTGCCCTGGACGAGGAGTTGATCCACCTTGTCCTGTGCGATGAAGACGCCCTTGATCACAATCGGGGACGTTTGTCCCTTGAGATACACCGACACGTTGATTGTTGTTATGCCCCAGACGTCTACCGCGAAGCGGAACTGATCGCTTTTGTCGATGCGGGTCACCTGGTCCGGGTTGAACCATTTAGGATTCAACCCGTATACGACGCGGTCGACCGCGTCGAGAATGCATGATTTGAGAGCCTCGGAATCCGCTGCTTGTCCAGGCGCTTCCTTAGTGTCCACTGTGAGGCTGTTCGAATAGACCGGTCTCCCGTTCGGACCTTTTCGCCCCGTGTCACGGGTCTGTTGCCTGATGGCAATAAGGCGAATCTGATCCGCGGTGAGGGCCAGTGGATTACAATTGGCGGCGATTGCCACAGTCCGCTCGACTGCAGGCTGTCCCGCCAGCGCAATATCTTTCAGACGTTGGGCCGCGGCATCGGTCTCCGCTGTGAGGTTGGCAGCACTCTCCCTGGCCTTGGCGATCACTGCCTCACTCTCCTTTCTGGCAATGGCAATCGCTGCTTCGGCGTCTTCGCTGACTTTGGCGATCTTCGCTTTAGTGTCGCTGACGGCCTTTGCGACCTCAGCGTCTGTCGCCTCCTTCAGTCTTTTCTCCAAATCTGGCCTGGCTGCTTTGATCAGCGTCTGCACTTCGGCTTCGATACCTTTACTGATTGACGTCGTCGCCTGCTCGGCCGCGAATTTCTCCAGGTGGTCGTAAAATTCAGATGTTGCGGAGAGGCCAAGTGCCGCCAGTACGGCGAAAAAAGCTAGGACAGGCGTAACGATCTTTTTGCGCGCTTCGAGATAAATTGCATGAGCCCAAAGATCGTCGTCGGTGGCTTTTGTCCGCAAATCGCCTGCACTGGCGGGGGTTGACGGCTTTGCCGGTTTCTTTCTTGCGTTCGCCATCGGAGGCCTCCCGTGTGCGTTGCTCCCAAGAGCCTGGGTGAGGTTGCTGACCTCGCGCTTAAACCGATATTCGCCGTATGACCGGATTTCAGAGCCGAGATTGCCGCGTTTGGCGGGCATTGACAAGGCCGGGGCTTTGCACGCTCTTTGTCCTCTCCTGCGAAGCGGGAGAGGAGGGGACCCAATCGCACTGCGATTGGGGAGGTGAGGGCACTTTGCCGGCAAAGTGCCCTCATCTATCCCATCCGTCTTCGCTGCGCTACGCGAGGCACGGGCCCCTTTCTTCTCCCGCTTCGCAGGAGAAGACATCGAGTTGCGTCTTGGCAGCGATGAGGGTGTGAGGGCGCTTCGGCGGAACTGCAGGTTTTGGAAACTGTTGCAGCGAATATGCCCTCATCCCAGCGAGCGCATTTCGTCCTCTCCCACAAAGCGGGAGAGGAAGGGGCCCACCGCAAAGCGGTGGGGAGGTGAGGGGAACTTAATGGAAGTGCCCTCATCTATCCCATCCGTCTTCGCTGCGCTACGCCGGACGGGCCCCTTTCTTCTCCCGTTTCACGGGAGAAGACATCAGCAGCAGTGCGTTAGCGGACGAGCTACCGATACCCCGCCGCCTGCGAGCACCAATATGCGATCCGCCATTCTGACACTGGAAAAGCGGTGCGAGATCACGACCGCATTCTGGTTATCCCTGCGTAATTTTGCATATTTCGAAATGCTATTTCTATGTTCACCAGGTCAAGTCCAGAAACCTTCGTGAACTTTTAAGATTTCTGTTTCGAGTTCAGAAAACGGACCTCTGACCTCAACCGGCCGGCGGCCCGCGCTAAACACGGTGCGGCAAGGCAGATCCATCGTCAAATTTTCAGGATGGCTTCCAGTTAACTCTCCGAGCCGAGCCTCCGTCACCCCGAACACTACAGCCCCGAGTCCGGCCCAATAGGCTGTACCCGCGCACATGCAACAGGGCTCAACAGTTGTGTACATGGTGCAGCCCCGCAGATAATCTTCTTCAAATTGGACTGCGGCCATTCGCGCCAGATTGGCTTCGGCGTGGCCGAGCCTGTTATCAGTTTTGTAATTATTCTGAGATTCCAATACAATCTGGCCAGTTTCATTGACCAACACGCATCCAAATGGATGGTTGCCGTTCTCCACAGATTTTCGTGACACCTCAATCGCGGCTCGTAAAAATGCTTGATCTTGTTCTTTGCTAAACATCTTGCTTCCCACCTTAATTCGTTCATTAAGCGACGGCCAATTTGCTCTTATAAGGATAGCGATCAAGCCAGTGGCGGGCTTTGTCAATATGCTTGCAAATTCTGCACTGCAAGCCAACTGACATTTCCGTCATCCCGGCGGCCTCCACCTTGCAGCCTAGCTCACGGATGCTAAGTGTGCACGGCAGAGGACAAAATCATGTCGGCGCCTTTTTCGCCGATCATGATGGTAGGCGCGTTGGTGTTGGCTCCTACAAGCTTGGGCATGATGGAGGCGTCGATGACGCGGAGGCCCTGAAGGCCATGGACGCGCAGTTGCGGGTCGACGACGGCCATATCATCAGTTCCCATCTTGCAGGTGCCCACGGGATGGTAATGCGAGGAGATAAAACGTGACATATAGCTGTCGATCTCGTCGTCGGAGGTGCAGGCGGGGCCGGGGTCGAGTTCTTCGCCGCGGAATTCGTCGAAGGCCGTTTGCGCATGAAGCTTTCTGGCCAGGCGAAAGGCGTAGCGGTTCAGCGCCTGGTCAGACTTTGCCATGAGATAATTATGCACGACGACAGGTGCAGCGCGCGGATCAGGTGAACGCAAGCTTACATGGCCGATGCTGTCAGGCCGCAAGCCGCACCAGTGAATGTTGTAACCATGAAACTTTGGAAAATGATCTTTCGAGCCGTTCGGATTCATCGCAGCGGGAAGCAAATAATATTGAATGTCGGGGCGCTCAAGGGCGGGATCGCTTTTGAGGAAGGCCATGGTGTTCATCGGAAAGATCGCCAGCGGCCCGCTGCGCATGAAGACATATTGCAGAACCGCCGCCATGAGCTTCAGGGGCCGTGTCATGTTGTAGTAAGTGATTGGCCTAGTGCAGCGATGCTGGACAAAACCGCCAACGTGGTCCTGCAGGTTCTTGCCCACGCCTTTTAATGCATGGGCGCAATCAATACCCTGGCTTGCCAGCACCGCCGGATCGCCGACGCCGGAAAGCATGAGAAGTTGCGGCGAATGATAGGCGCCCGCTGAAAGCACGACCTCGCGATTTGCAGCGACCTTCAGGTTGCGCCCCTTGAGTTCCAGCTCGACGCCGGTGACGCGTTTGCCATCCATGATCACGCGAAGCACGCGCGCCTTGGTCCACACGCTAAGATTCTTGCGGCGCAAGGCGGGCCAGACATAGGCGCGTGCTGCCGAGCAGCGCATCGGAAAGCGATGGGTATGGGTGTATTGGGTCCACACGAAACCTTCCTGCTCCTCGCTGTTGTAATCGGGATTGAACTCGTAGCCCGCTTGTTTGCCCGCATTCAGGAAGGCGTCAAAAAGCGGCATCTTGTAACGCCCGAAGGCGGTGCGCAGTGGCCCCTTTGTGCCGCGCAAATCATTGGCGGCGCCATTCCACGTTTCGGCTTTCTTGAAGAAGGGCAATACGCTGTCCCAGTCCCAGCCCGTATTGCCGAGCTGGCGCCATTCGTCGTAATCGCGGTGGTGGCCGCGCACATAGATCTGGCCATTGATCGAAGAACTGCCGCCGAGAACGCGGCCGCGGGGCAGGGGCACCTGATAGCCGCCGAGCCGTGGCTCGGGCTCGCTCTTGAACTGCCAGTCGACCGAACTGCCAACCATGAACACCTCGCCCGTCGGCATGTGAATGAGCGGATTCCAATCGCGCGGTCCCGCCTCAAGCAGCAATACCTTGTTGCCGGGTTTTTCGCTGAGCCGATTGGCAAGCACGCAGCCGGCTGAACCGCCGCCAATGATGATGAAGTCAAAATTCAAGTCCTTATTGGAAGACATGATCCACCCAATTATCTCAATGTTGCGTTGTGGTCAGGCGGCAGCAGCTGCCATGGCCTTGTGGACTTCCGTATGAAGATTGTGGTGAATGCGCCGCTTGAGTTCGAGGCAAGGCGGCGACGTCAGCATGTCGTAGTTGCGGGGATGCGGGAAGTCGACGGAGAGCGTGTCGATGATGCGGCCCGGCCGCGCCGACATCACATAAACTTTTTCACCGAGAAAAAGCGCCTCGTCGATGTCGTGGGTGACGAAGAGGACCGTCTTCTGGTTTTTTTCCCACACGCCAAGGAGCAGTTCCTGCATCACGGTGCGGGTCTGGCTGTCAAGCGCCCCGAAGGGCTCATCCATCAGCAGGATCTTCGGATCATTGGCAAGCGAGCGGGCAATGGCCACGCGCTGCTTCATGCCGCCGGAAAGCTGCTTTGGATAGGAATTTTCAAACCCGTTGAGCCCCACCGCGTTGACGTAGAAGCGGGCGCGCTCTATGCGTTCTTTTGCAGCGACGTTCTTCAGGTTCAAGCCAAACTCGACATTTTTGAGAACCGTGAGCCAGGGAAACAGCGAGTAATTCTGAAACACCATGCCGCGCTCGGCCCCCGGACCGTTGATGAGCTCGCCATCGAGCTTGCACTGGCCGCCGGTTGGCTCCTTCAATCCGGCGATGATGTCGAGCAGGCTGGACTTGCCGCAGCCCGAGGGACCAACAATCACCGCAAACTGCTTGTCGGGAATCTGCAGCGACAGATTGTTGAGGGCCACAACGTCATCGCCCTTGCGGGACTTGAAGCTGAGGCCGACCCGTTCGATTGAGACTTCACCCATGCTGTGCTCCTGTCAGCGCTGTCCGGCCCAAGGCAGCCAGACGGCCTTGATCCATTTGAATATCTGGTCGGTGACCATGCCGAGGAAGCCGATCACCAGGATGGCCACGAAGATGAGGTCCGCATGAAGCCCGCGCATGGCCTGCATGCTCATGTAACCAAGGCCCGAGTTTGAGGCGACGAGTTCGGCCACCACCAGATAGGTCCAGGCCCAGCCCATGGTGACACGCAGGACATCCATGACGCCGGGAAGCGTTGCCGGAAGCAGCACCTTCATCACCACCTGGCGGCGGCTGGCGCCCAGCGTATAGCCCGCATTGAAAAGTTCATCCGGCACCTGGGCGGATACATCCGCGAACATGACAATCTGCTGGAAAAAAGTGCCGATGAAGATCACCGCCACCTTCTCTTCAAGCCCGATGCCGATCCACAGGATGAGGAGCGGGATCATTGAGGTGACGGGCAGGTAACGGATGAAGTTCACTACGGGATCAAGCGCTGCTGCCACGATGCGGAAACTGCCCATCATGATGCCCAAGGGAATGGCAATCAGCGAGGACAGGAAGAAACCAAGATTGATGACAACAAGGCTTGACCAGGCGTGCTTGAACAGGCTGCCGTCGGCC
>CAZHCO010000013.1:0-15670 GCA_964530965.1 uncultured Aestuariivirga sp.
TAAAGCAATGGATACATTGGGGAATGAAGGCTTGATGTTTAAAGGCACCAAGGCCTTCAGCAGTTTCTCGGTTGATGACATGAAGAAAGCGAAGGCGTTTTATTCCGGGACGCTCGGTCTGGATGTCAATGAAATTCCTGAGGGGATTGAACTGCATCTTGCCGGCGGGGGCATTCCGGTTTTTATCTACCATTCAACCGATTATCATGTGCCCGAGCATACGGTTCTCAATTTTCTGGTGGACGATATTGATGAGGCCGTCGACCAGCTTGGGATGCGTGGCGTTCACATCGAGCATTACGACCTGCCTGAGATGAAGACCGACGCGAAAGGCATTTTGCGGAACGAAGGTGGCGGGATGGGGCCAAAGGCCATCGCCTGGTCCAAGAATCCCGCTGGCCACATTCTGTCAGTGATACAGGAGAAGTGAATTGCCGTTTTTGCAAACCGGCGCCCATTCGGACGCCGGATTTGTCAATGATGCTGTCCGATCAATAGTACGGGCTGTCACACTGGTATTTCTTGCCGCTATATGCCTTCCAGAGGTTGGTGCGCGGGTTGTAGGAGCGGTAACGGTGCAGGCACCAGCTCACATGCTTGCTACTCACCCCGCCATAGCCATAACCGTCGCCATAACCGTCATCATAGTCATAATAGTTGTATGCGCCAAAGCCGCCGCCGATAATGAAGGGCAAGTACACATATGAATTGTCGAAATGATTACGGCGATGCCTGTTGCGATGCTTGTTGTAGCAGCCGCCATTTTTGTAATAGCAGTTGTTGTTGAAATGCTTCTTGTTCCAACTCCCATTGCCGTAGTCATTGCCGTAGTCATTTTTATTTTTGACCTGAACGATGCCATCGTTGACACCATTCACTTCACCCGAAGCAGGAGATGAAAGGGGAAGCATGGCTGCGGCGGAGGCGCTGGCACCCGAAAATGCCAAGGTGCTGATGCCCAGCATAGCTCCCAAAATTAGCGTGGTATATTTGTACAACATGACTGTGTCTCCAATCTGCCACGGTTGAGGAGGCGAAAACGCTTCGCAATCCCACCTGATAGCCCAACACATTAGACGGACAATGTGTTCCAAATCCGGTGGTCACGATTTTGTGTATTTGCAATTACCTGCGGCTCGCGTTCCACAGGAACAGCCACACCGCTGCTGATGACAACAGGCAAAGACCGAGCGCTATGTAGAAGCCCCACGTCGACCCCGACCAGGGCAGGCCTTCGAAATTCATGCCGAAGAGGCCTGCGACCAGGGTTGGTGGCAGAAATGCGGCAGTGAGGGCGGAGAGGATATAGAGCTGGCGGTTGGTTTCGGAAGCGAGCTTGGCGTCGATCTCGTCGTGGAAGAAACGGGCGCGGGCTTCCATCACTTCAAAATCCTGGTCGAGGTGGGCGAGCCTGGCGATGACGGGTGTCAGGCCATCAGGGAAATTTGTGATGGTTCTTTCGGCATTGATCAGGGCGCGGCGCAGGCTGCGCATGTGGCGGTGGAGCTGGGCCATTTCACGCCGGGCCAGCATGAGGCGCTTACGCTCGCCGCGGTGGCGTTCATCCAGGACATGATCCTCAATGATTTCGAGCTCGTCGAGGAGGCTGTGATGCAGGCCATCCAGCGTGTCCGGGTAGTTGGTGATGACATGGGACAGGAGTTTTGAGGGCTCGGTGAAAATCATCCCGTGTGCCAAGTCCTTGCGCAGGTGCTCGGCCGATTGAACAGCTTTTACGCGACCCGTCAGCAGAAAGTTCTTGCCCTTCAAAATGTGGAGCCAGGCATGTTCGGTGCAGTCGCGATCAAATTCCTGGCGGAAATCGTTGAGGTGGCCGACGAGATAGTCGCTGCGGATCGAGAGATGCTGGCGGAGGGACGGCCCGGTAAACTCCGCGGCAGTGGCTTGTGGCAGTTCCAGGTCTTGCGTGAGCCAGCGGAGGCAGCGCTGATCGCCCAGATTGAGATGAAGCCAAAGCCAGCCGTCACGCGCGGCAGCTTCGAGACTGGACTCCGAGAGGGGCGTTGGCACTCCATCTGCGCCAAAGCTGTAGGCGCAGATGAAGCCCGGTATAGTTTGTGCGGCGAGGCTTACTGCAGCACCGGCTCTTCGAAGGTGATGCGGCGGATCTGGGTTTCGTCACCTTCAATGCCGAAATCTGAGTCAGACAGCACGATCATTTCGGTTGGTGACATGACGGCCACGGCTTCGATCTTCTTCGGCATGTTCTCCACGTCATCTGAATTCAACAGCAAAGTTTTCACCAATGGCTTGATGCCCTTGGCTTCGATCTCGGCGGCAGTGAGCTGTTCAAGGGACGGCGAGGTGGCGACGTCGTCATAGGTTGCGTCGAGAGGCTTCGAGTTGGCAAGGTTCACGGAATAGAACTTGGTGGTCTTGCTGATGCGCTCGATGACCATGAGCCTGTCGGGGCCGAGGGCAATCATTTCGCTCAGGCGAACGGCGTTCTGCTTCTGGGCTTCTTTCTTGTTGTCGGTGGCGAAGCTTGCGGCGTCATCCAACATGTAGACATATTCGCCGAGGACTTTGCCGGTGGCGCGCTCTATTTTCCACAGGCGGGTGGCGGCGCTTTTCTTGTAGGCGGCATTGTCCGGGTTGGCGAGCGGGCTTTGCATGAGCACGTAAAGCGTTGCGCCATCGGCGGAGAGGGCGACATTTTCGATGCCGCGATTAAGGGTGCGCTTGGCGATGATGGCGGGCAGCGAGCCCACGACTTCATAGTCAGCCGCTTTCAATTCGGCTTCAACACCTGCGGGGACGTGGCGCTTCATTACGGTGCCATCGGCGGCGATTTCCAGAATCGATGAGCCATATTCCTCGCCCACGATGAAGCTGCCATCGGGCAGGCGGGCGAGGGTTTCCGTATCAAGCCCAGACGGATCGCCTGCGAGCGGTGTGCCGTTTACATCATAGGCGGCTTCGAGCTTGAAATTGGGAGAGGTGAAGGGCAGGCCTGATACGGGTTTGCCGGATTTGCCTTTCAGCGGAATGGTTTCGAGGAGCTTTGCCATATTGTCCGCACCGATTTCGATCTTGGCGATGGTGATGGTGAATTCTGGCAAAGCGAAGTTTTTGGCGGTCTCGTCACCGGCGCAGAGCTTGTCGATTGAGATGTCGGTGATCTTGTCGATGCCAATGCAATCGAGATTGGGACCGCGATCGGTGATGGTCCAGATGACACCGGCGGGATCCCTGGGATCACGCCATGCTGCGGAGCCGATGCCGAGGTTGAGCTTCAGCGTCTTGCCGCCGGGGTAGGTAACCTCTGGAAGCGGCAGGTCAGGCGCCTTGATTTCCGTAACGGTGGGGCCGGCGAAGGCTGGGGTTGCGAGAAGACTGAGGATAGCCGCTGAGATGACAAGGCGCATGACCGACTCCTTTGTGAATGGAGTGAATGGGCGTAATGCGCTGGCGTGACAGTTTTGTGACAATCAGCCGTTCACCCAACCGCCGGAATAGGCGAAGATCTGGCCGACAAAAAAATCACTGGCCGGACTCGACAGGAAGAGCACGAACTCGGCGGCTTCCTTTCCGGTTGCAAGGCGGCCCGCGGGAACAGTTTTGAGCTGTTCGGCCAGTCTTGCGCTGCCCATGACTTCAGGAGGGAAATAAGTGGGGTTCTCGACAAAAATTTGTCCTGTGGCGTTGACTTGAACATTATGGGGAGCAACTTCAATGCCGACATTTCGGACATAGGCATGCTGCGCACCGCGCGCCGCGCCATAGCAGGTGCGTGTTGGTGTGCCACGCAGCGCGGACGCACTTCCGACAATCACTATTTTACCCGCGTGGCGCTCGATCATTTGTGGCAGGACGGCGCGCACCAGACGGTGCGTGGGATGGACGATCTTGTCGAAGACGCGCGACCACTGCTCATCCGTTGTCTCATGGGCCAAGGCGCGCGGATTAGGGATCGACAGGTTCACAATGAGGATATCAACCCGGCCTGCATGGGCAATAAGCGCATCAGCGGCTGCGAGATCAGTGAGATCACCCCGGTCAGCAAGTACAGTTGCTTCCTCTTCTCGGAAGAGATCAACAACTGCAGGACCCATGAAATCATCGGCTTCAGTTACGACGGCACGTAAACCTTCGAGACGTCCAGCCATGGTGTGCTCCCGCTTGAGGTTGGCTTTACTCCCGCCCGAGACTAGGGGCGTGGAAAAACAAAATCAATCCGAAGGAGTGATGTTGATGTTTAGCTCAGATACCGCTTCTTCAAATGCGCGGTGAAATATTTGGCCTGCAGGGTTTCGCCGGTGGCGGCGCGCATCAGTTCCGGAGTTGAAAGGTTTGAGGCCTTTGACCAAATGTTTTTGCGGCGCCAGTCGTTGATGCCGGAGAAATTTCCTTTTCGCAGGTCGTCCTGAACGTTTGGATTCTCGCGCTCGACGGCGGCCCATTGTTGGGCAGCCATCATGGCGCCAAGGGTGTAGCTCGGGAAGTAGCCGAAGGCGCCGGAGGGCCAGTGGACATCCTGCATGGGGCCGTCCTTCGGGTTGTCGATCGTTGAAAGGCCGAGATATTCTTTCATCTTCGCATCCCAGATTTCGGGCACATCTTTCGCGCCCAGATTTCCGCCAATCAATTGCTGCTCGATTTCATAACGCAGGATGACATGCAAGGGATAGGTGGCTTCATCGGCATCGACGCGGATGAGGCCGCGCTCAATGCGGTGAACATGTGCGAGGATATCTTCGAGGCTCCAGCCCACGATGGCGGCATCGCCTAAGTGTTTACGCACCACAGGCATGGCCCATTCCCAGAAGGCGGGATTGCGGGCCAGCTGCTTTTCGACAAACAGGCTTTGGCTTTCATGGGCCGCCATGCCGCGCGCCTTGCCTGCGGGCCAATGGGCCCACTCCTTGGGCAGGCCCTGCTCATAGAGGCCGTGGCCGGTTTCATGGAGAATACCCATGAGGGAGGAGAGGAATTCGCTCGTCGTGTAGCGCGTGGTCATGCGCACGTCTGATGGCACGCCTCCGCAGAACGGGTGATGCGAGACATCAAGGCGGCCGTGGGTGAAATCAAAACCGATGGCCTTCATCAGCGCTTCGCCAAGGGATTTTTGCTTCTCGATCGCGAAGGGGGCGTTGAAAGGCTTGGCGGGGTTTTTGGCGCGGCGTTCGGTTTGGACTGCGAGGGCTTCGGGGATGAAATCTTTCAAGAAGGATTTGAGTTCGGTGAAAACCGGCGTGATGTCAACGGCGCGGCTGCCGGGATCAAATTGCTCCATCAGCGCGTCATAGGGAGCGAGCTTGAGAACACGGCTGCGAAGCTGGGCTTCCTCACGGGCCAGATTCACGATGCCCTCAAAGGCTGGAAGGAAGTCTTTCCAGTTTCCGGTTGGACGAAGTTCACGCCAGAGCTGCTCGGAACGTACCCGCGCCGACACCTGGCGGCGGACGAAATCCGACGAGAGACAGGTGAGATTGATGTAGTTGCGTTCGAATTCATTGACGGCGGTTTTTTGGATATCGCTTAAGTCGTCATTGCGGGCTTCGGCAATCCACTCGGCGATTAGTGGGGCCGAGGCCATTTCATGATACATGCCGGCGAGCATGGACATGGCCTCGGCGCGTTTGTCGCCGCCACCCGATGGCATTTGCACCGCCTCATCGACGCTGAGCATGGCCTGGGCATGCTCAAGGGCTTCAAGTTTTCTTCCGAGATCGTCGAGTTTGGTGAAGGACATAGGCGGGGCTTACCGTTTTGCTTTTTCCATTTCGCCGACGAAGCGGGTGAACAGGTAGTGGCTGTCTTGCGGGCCGGGGGAGGCTTCGGGGTGGTATTGGACGGAGAAAACGGGGTGGCCGTCGAGAGCGAGGCCGGCGTTGGAGCCGTCAAACAATGAGACGTGGGTTTCGGTGACGCCTTTGGGGAGCGTGTCGCGGTCCACGGTGAAGCCGTGGTTCATCGAGGTGATCTCGACCTTGCCGGTGGTGAAATCCTGCACGGGATGATTGGCGCCGTGGTGGCCCTGGTGCATTTTCTTGGTTTTGGCGCCGAGGGCGAGGCCGAGCATCTGGTGGCCCAGGCAGATGCCGAAGATGGGCTTGCCGGAGGCGATGAGTTTCTGGATTTCGGGCACGGCGTATTCGCCGGTGGCGGCGGGGTCACCGGGGCCGTTGGACAGGAAGATGCCATCGGGATTCATGGCGAGGATATCCGAGGCCAGTGCATTGGCGGGAACGACGGTGACATCACAGCCCACGCTCGTCAGGCAACGCAGGATGTTGCGCTTGAGGCCGTAGTCGATAGCGACGACTTTGTACTTTCCGCCTTCGGCGTTGGTGTAGCCCGTGGTCCAGTCCCAAACCTTTTCATCCCACTCCAGGCGCTGGGTGAGGGATACATCCTTGGCGAGGTCGAGGCCTTCGAGGCCGCCCCAGGCTTTTGCCATGGCGACAAGCTTCTTCACGTCGAACTTGCCCTTTGCGTTATGGGTGACGACGCCGTTGGGCATGCCCTTGTCGCGGATGAGGTTGGTGAGTTCGCGGGTGTCCACGCCGCTGAGCCCGATTATGCCGCGGGCCTTCAGCCATTTGTCGAAATGCTTGGCTGAGCGGTAATTGGCGGGGTCGGTGACGGGGGCCTTGACGACGCAGCCTTTGACCGCGGCGGAGGCGGCGAGGTTGGTGGTTTCGAGGTCATCGTCGTTGGTTCCGACGTTGCCGATGTGGGGGAAGGTGAAGGTGACGATCTGGCCGGCGTAGGATGGGTCGGTGAGGACTTCCTGATAGCCGGTCATAGCGGTGTTGAAGCAGACTTCGCCCACGGCTTCGCCTTCAGCGCCAAAACCCTGGCCTTCGATGACGGTGCCATCGGCGAGGACGAGCAGGCCAGTTATGCGCGGCGATTCCCAATCGCTGAATTGGGCGCGCGGCTTGGCTTTGGCCTTTTTGGGGCTGGGCATCTTGGAATCTCCGGAATTTTGAACTCTATGGGGGAGGCGGGCCGTGGCGTCAAGGTTGCGGCTTGCTGCATTTCCGACTATTCAGCGGGTTTTCTCCATAAGGATGAATTCCATGAGCCTTCGCTCCCAAATAAACGACGATCTGAAAACCGCGATGAAGGCGGGCGACAAGCGCAAGGTTTCGGCGCTGCGCCTGATGAATGCGGCGATCAAGGACAAGGACATCAACAGCCGCACGGACGGGCATGATTCCGTTTTGACGGCAGATCCCGGATTGATTGAGCTCTTCGCCAAGATGGTAAAGCAGCGCATAGAAAGTGTTGGGATGTATGAGCAGGGTGGACGGCCGGAACTGGCGCAAGCTGAGCGCGAGGAGATTGACGTTATCCAGAGCTATATGCCGAAGCAGTTGTCGGATGATGATGCGAAGAAGGCAGTGGCTGGCGTGATTGCTGCCGTTGGAGCTTCGAGTGTCAAGGACATGGGCAAGGTGATGGCGGAGCTCAAGGCAAAGTATGCGGGCCAGATGGATATGGCGAAAGCCGGCGGGATTGTGAAGGGGCTGCTTGCGGGTTAGGCCGCAGCCAAGGAGTGGCCTTTGCCTTGTTTGACCATGCCTGCTTCCATCAATAGCCAATTCCGGAAGGCCGCGATCTTTGGGCGGCTTGACCATGCCTCGGGAGTTACAACGGAATAAATGATGGCGGGCGGCAGGTTCAGATCAAATGGCCTGACCAAGCGGCCACCAGCCAGATCGCCCGCAACCAGCACGTCAAAAGCCAATGCTATGCCTTGCCCCGCAGCGGCGGCGTTGAGCAACAAATCGCAATGCTCAAATCGCGGCCCTTTGATCGCAGCTCCAAAATTGGCCCCCGCCAGATCCAGCCAGCGCACCCAGTCGTTGCCGGTTTCATCATGAAGCAGAGTGTGATGACGCAGATCATCGGGACGATGAAGGGCGGGGCCGTTTTTCAGAAGTGCCGGACTGGCAACAGGAAAGCGGGACGCCGCCAACAGCGGATCGACGCGCAAACCGTGCGATCGCTCGTAACCCCACCGGATATCGATATCAACATCTTCCGTGCCAAAGTCAGCGGGCCGGATCGATCCGGAAATATGCAGTTCGATTGCCGGGTAGGTATCGTGAAACGCAACGAGGCGCGGCACCAGCCACCTTGCGGCAAATCCCGGCGAGGCGCGAACTGAAAGTGGCCCACTCGTATCGCTGTTGCGAACGCGCGCGGTGGCTGCCGCCATCCGGTCGAGAACATCGGTGAGTTCGGCGAGATAGTGCGAGCCCTCCTTGGTCAACACAACGCCCCGGGTCTCCCTGTAAAAAAGCTGGACGCCGAGATATTCTTCGAGCGCCTTGATTTGGTGGCTGATTGCCGACTGTGTGATGCAGAGCTCTTCTGCTGCCTGTTTGAATCCACCATGCCGCGCCGAGGCCTCGAAGGCGCGCACAGCCGGGAAGGGCGGTAGATTACGGCGCATAGCAGTTGAATCCTCTTCATCTGCAAGTGAAATAGTATCGTTTGTTCCGCCGCCAAATGCAAGCGTACTGTGACATCACCTGCTTGACGGAGGTGCATGATGCCTAGGCAATTCATTCAAAAATTTGTCATCACTCTTGTCCTTCTGTACTCCTTGATTGGTTTGGGCGCGCGCGCCGGAGCACTTGAAAACACAAGCTTGGTCGCATCGAACAGTAACGAGGCGATTGCTTCCGCAAGCATCGGATTCGGCCTCAGGTATCTCTATGGCAGCGGGGTTGAACGCAATCATGTTCGCGCCCTGATGTGGTTCAAACTGGCATTGGCTGCTGAACAACCGGACGCTGCCAAATACCATGATCTGGTGGCGCTGAAAATGACGCCGTTGCAGATCGCGCGGGCCCAGGCGTTTGCCGAGATTTGCGCTGACTCAAATTATACGGACTGCGACTAGCGCGCCATCATCTTCCCGCATCCACCGCATCGGCGAGTTCGGCAAGGGTTGCGAAGTGGTAGTCGGGTATGACGGCGTTTTCCACTGATGGCGTTGCGCCGGAGCCTTGCTTGTTTTTGCGGCGTTCGATCCAGCAGACGTGATAGCCGAGGCTCTTTGCCACGGCGATGTCGTGGTACTGGCTTTGGGCGACATGGAGGAAATCGTTAAATTTGAAACCCTGCAGGCTCTGCGTGCCGCGGGCATAGGCGAAGACCTGCGGGTCGGGCTTGTTCCAACCCACATCTTCCGCTGTCACCAGATCATCGAAGGGTTGTTCCAGCGTCTTGGCGAAATGCGATAGCGCCCAATTGTCCGAATTGGTCATGGCCACGAGGCGGAAGTGCTTGCGCAGGCGCGTCAAGGCGGCGATGGCATCGGGGAAGGTGGGCCAGCGCGGAATGGAGAGGCGAAAGCCCTGCACATCGTCTTCCGAGCTTGGCAGGCCGAGCTTTGCCGCCATCTCGCGGTACATAGGCGCCATCATCGAGGGGAAGGGCAGGCGCGGGGTTTCGTGGTGCTGTCGGTCTTCGGCAATCGCGTAGGCTTCGAGGATGGCCCGCGCCCTGTTGGTTTTTGATTTGCCCTGAACGTAGTCCAGTATGCCGGTTTCAAAATCGATGAGAGTGCCGACCACATCGAAGGTCAGCACTTTACGGTCAGTGAGCGACATTGGGCCTTCTCCAAGTTCTTAGTGGATTGCTTGGTTGAATTAAAACTCTCCATGGTCGGGCTTGACCCGACCACCCGGCCTTCGGCTGTTTAAGTTCAGATTTTTCATTTCTGATCTTGCAGTACAGTGCTGCAACATTAGTTTGTCGGCTACGTCTGGTTGGTCTGGTCAAGCCCGACCATGGAGAGAGCAGGAAGCTACACAATCTTCGTTGTGACTTTCACGTTCTTCCTGATCGCATTGGAATAGGCACAGGCGACGTGGGCCTTCTTGACGAGTTTTGTGGCTATCGCCTTGGGCACACCGGGGAGGCTGATGTCCAGTATTACAGCGATGCCGAAACCCTTCTTGTCGGAGCGGGTGCCCCAGCTCACGTGCGCCGTGATGGACGAGTCCGGAGAAATCGGGACCGCTTTCTTTTCCTTGCTGCTGACATATTTGAGTGTCCCCAAGAGACAGGTGGAATAGGCTGCGGCAAACAGCTGATCGGGATTGAGGCCATCGTCGGTGCCGCCCATCTCCTTCGGTTTGCCGATCTTGATGTCGAGCATACCATCGGCGGATTTAGCCCGGCCCTGCCCGCGCCCTCCGGTTGACGTGACGTGGGCGGTGTAAAGTTTCTTGATCGGCATGGGTGCCTCCTTGTTTGTAAGTCCAACAGTGTCACGAGGTCTTGCACATCGCAAGTATAATGCTGTGAGAGGCTATTTGCTCAATTTCTTGCCAAGCTCGTGTTCCACGTAGGAACGCAATACGGCGTTCATGCGTGTCTGATATCCGCGCCCGTTCGACTTGAAGAAAGCAAAAACGTCGGCATCGACACGCAGGCTCACTGGCAGTTTGCCTTTGGGATAGTAGATTTTTGCCTTGGACCAGTCGAGATCAAGAGGTGCCGCATCGGGATCGCTGGCGACTGCGCGGGCGATGTCTTCTTCCGTCAGGGCATCAAATCTGGACCAATCGGTTTTGCGCGGGGGCAGGCGTTTAAGGTCTTCAAGCGAAATGCTCACCTTACCGTCGGCGTTCGGACGGAGTAGCTTTTCGCGCAGAGATGATCCTGATAGTTTCACCTCTTTGCGTGAAGGCGACGACAAGCGCTTTGGCTTCGGCGAGGCCGATTGCAACGTAGCGGTCTTCTGTTTCGTAGGTTTCGAGCCGCGCGAGTTTACCGCTTCCAAAGATTTGCGCGGCTTCTTCGAAGCCGACGCCGTGCTTGCGTTTGTTACTTTTTGCTTTTTCATGATCCCATTCAAATCCAGTGAAATCGAACTCGAGTGCTTCCCAGTCCAGTTCCATATGCCCCCGTCAAAATTCCATGACCAGAATCGGACTCATCCTCACCAGGCGCTGCCTGCTTGAGTATGTATATACATTTGTCATGACAGCTTGTCAACAAGTGGCCGAACTGTCCATTTCTTATGCTTTCCCATGCAGCGGCACGGCGCTATGACACTTCCATGCGGTTTCCACCTTCTTTTCTTGATGACATTCGCGGGCGGGTTTCGATCTCTTCGGTGGTTGGGCGGCGTGTGGCATGGGACCGGCGCAAGACCAATGTGGGGAAAGGGGATTATTGGGCCTGCTGTCCGTTCCACAATGAGAAGTCGCCGTCGTTTCATGTGGATGACCGCAAGGGGCGATATCACTGTTTTGGCTGCAAGCAGTCCGGCGATATTTTTACGTTCCTCGTTGAGAAAGAGGGCGCAAGTTTTCCAGAAGCAGTGGAGCGGCTGGCGCAGGAGGCGGGGTTGCCCATGCCCCAGTTTTCGGAAGCTGACGTAAAGCGCGAAGAGGTTCGGGCAAGTCTTTATGACGTCATGGAAATTGCCGCGAAGTTTTTTGAGGCGGAGTTGCAGGCAGCGCGCGGGGCGAAGGCGCGGGGGTATCTCGCTGATCGGCAATTGACGCCTGCAATTCAAAAAGAATTCAGGATTGGCTATGGGCCGGACGACCGTTCGGCGCTGCGCACTCATCTTGCTGAAAAGAATGTGACTGTGGAGCAGATGATCGAAGCGGGGCTGGTGATTTCTGGGGATGATATTCCCGTTGCCTATGACCGCTTCCGCGACCGGGTAATGTTTCCCATTCGCGATCCGCGCGGCAAGGTGATTGCATTTGGCGGGCGTGCCTTGAAGGCGGATGCCCAGGCGAAATATCTGAATTCGCCGGAGACGCCTTTGTTTCACAAGGGTGCGGTTCTTTATAATCATGACAAGGCGCGGGCGGCGGCCCACGAGCTGGGGGCCATTATTGCAGTTGAAGGCTATATCGATGTGATCGCCATGCACCGGGCGGGGTTTCCGAATGCGGTGGCGCCTTTGGGCACGGCTTTGACCGAGGACCAACTCGCATTGCTCTGGAAGGCTGCAGCGGAACCGACCCTATGTTTTGATGGGGACAGCGCGGGGATCAAGGCGGCGTACCGGGCTCTGGATTTGGCGCTGCCGCACTTGAAGCCGGGATATTCGTTGAAGTTTGCACTTTTGCCGGAGGGGCAGGATCCGGATGATCTGCTCAAGGCGCAAGGGCCCGGGGCGGTGAAAGCTGTGGTGGAGGCGGCGGAGCCCCTGTCCGACGTGATCTGGCGGCGGGCCCTGACGGAAAATGACCGGGCGACACCGGAGAGGAAAGCGCAATTTGAGCGGGATTTGCGGGGGCTTCTAAACCAGATTGGCGATGAAACGGTGCGCAAGCACTATATGGCGGACCTGACAGCCCGGTTTGACCAGCTTTTCCAGCGCAACCGGACGGGGGGCAATTTCAGGCCTCGCTCGCCCAATTTCCCCCAAAAACCGCGGAAAAAGGGGCAAAAACCCTGGGAAACGCCACAGCCCGCGTCGCCCCAGCTTAAGGCCATGGCGGCCTTTGCAGGCGCCCAAAAGGCCCTGGAACGGCGGGAACGGCTGATTGTGCTGACTTTCGTCAATCATCCTGACCTTCTGCATGACTTTCTGGACGAGTTTGCCGCAGCGGAATTCGCCTCCCGCGAGCTTGACTCCCTCCGTACACAAATCATAAATAGCGCCGCGCTTGAGCAGGGCCTTGATACGGCAAGGCTCAGGGGCTACCTGTTGTCACGAGGCTTTGGCCCTTGTCTGGACCACCTCGAAAACCAGGCGACGCGTTTGAACGAATGGTTCCTTGGTCCTGCGGCTGCACCAGATGATGCGCGGACTGGCCTTCGTCAGATGTTCGCCTTACACCGGAAAACCGTAACGCTCGATCGGGAGCTTAGGGCGGCGGAAGCTGCGTTTACTGTCGAACCGACGGAGGAGAATTTCAACGCCCTTTCTGGGGTGCGTGAACAATTACTATCGGCGGTTGGTTCCGAGGCCCTCATTGCAGGGTTCGGTGCCGCGTCCGGCCGAGAGGTTGACACCATCTCTTAAGGGGTCACGAGAACATGGTTAAGCGGCAATTAACGTCGCAAGGCCTAGTTTTCACCCGAATCACCCAGTTTTGTGCGAATCACTCGCACCTACCCGACCTAAGGATCATTATTCATGGCCCGTGCCGCCCAAGTCCGCGAACCCAAGCCCGAAGATCAAGACAATACCAATGCGGCCGAAGACCAGGACAATGTGGCCGATACCCCAGCGGAAGGTTCGGACTCGCCCGTTCTTGATCTCACCGATGCCGCCGTCAAGCGGCTGATCAAGACGGCGAAGGCGCGCGGCTATGTGACACTTGATGAACTCAATTCAGTCATGCCTTCCGAGGAAGTGACGAGCGACCAGATCGAAGACATTTATTCGATGCTTGCCGACATGGGCATCACGGTTGTTGAAAGCGAAGAGGAAACCGAAAACGTCGTCGCCAAGGTGGAAGGCGAGGAGAGCACCGAAACCGCCGTCATCAAGGTTGAAGCGGCGAAGGTTCCCACGGACCGCACCGATGATCCGGTGCGCATGTATTTGCGCGAAATGGGGCAGGTTGAACTGCTCTCGCGCGAGGGTGAAATTGCCATTGCCAAGCGCATTGAAGCGGGCCGCGAGGCGATGATCGCGGGGCTCTGCGAAAGCCCGTTGACCTTCCAGGCCATCATCATCTGGCGCGATGAACTGAACGAAGCGAAAATTCTGCTGCGCGATATCATTGATCTTGAAGCGACCTATGCGGGGCCTGATGCTAAAAACAATCAGCCTGTTGCGGCGCCGCAGCCTTATGTGCCGCCTAAGGAAGAAGTGCGCAAGCAGGCAGAGCTGAAGCGGCCTGAGCGCCTGAAGCAGGCACAGCCTTCCAAGCGCGATGATGAATATGGCGATGTGCTGAGCCCAGAGGATTTCGACAAGCCGGTTATCGAGGATGAAGATGACGATGAGGGCGATGACCTCGGCGTATCGCTCTCTGCGATGGAAGCGGAGCTGAAGCCCAAGGTTCTGGAAATTTTTGACTCGATTGCCAAGCAATACAAATCGCTGCGCAAGCTGCAGGACCAGGAAGTGGCAGAGTCGACTGAGCTCTCACCAAGCCAGGAGCGGCGTTACCGCAAGCTGCGCGATGATATCATCGCCGAGGTTAAATCCCTGGCGCTCAACAACGCGCGTATCGAAGCGCTGGTTGAACAGCTCTATGACATCAACAAGCGGCTGAATTCGCTTGAGGGCCGGCTTATGCGCCTGGCCGAGACCTATAAAGTTCCGCGCACGGAGTTTTTGAAGGAATATCAGGGCGACGAGTTGAACCTGGACTGGCTGAAGCGGGTTGCGCGGCTCACCAAGTTCGGCTGGAAGAAATTTGCCAATGACGAGAAGGAATCGATCCGCGTCATCCGCGACGAGATTTACGAGCTCGCCACCGCCACGGGCCTGCAGATTCCGGAATACCGCAAGATCGTGGCCATGGTGCAGAAGGGCGAGCGCGAGGCGCGCATTGCCAAGAAGGAAATGGTGGAGGCCAATCTTCGCCTCGTCATTTCTATCGCCAAGAAATATACCAACCGTGGCCTGCAATTCCTCGATCTCATCCAGGAAGGCAATATCGGCTTGATGAAGGCTGTCGACAAGTTTGAATACCGCCGGGGCTACAAGTTCTCGACCTACGCCACGTGGTGGATCAGGCAGGCGATTACGCGGTCCATTGCCGACCAGGCGCGCACCATCCGCATTCCGGTGCACATGATCGAGACGATCAACAAGATCGTGCGCACCTCGCGCCAGATGATGCACGAGATTGGCCGCGAGCCCACGCCGGAGGAACTTTCGGAAAAACTTTCCATGCCTTTGGAAAAGGTGCGGAAGGTGATGAAGATTGCCAAGGAGCCGATCAGCCTTGAAACGCCGGTGGGCGACGAGGAGGATTCCCATCTCGGCGATTTCATCGAGGACAAGGGCGCGGTTCTGCCCATCGATGCGGCCATCCAGGCCAACCTGCGCGAGACGACAACGCGGGTGCTGGCGAGCCTGACGCCGCGCGAAGAGCGCGTGCTGCGCATGCGCTTCGGCATCGGCATGAACACCGACCACACGCTGGAAGAAGTCGGCCAGCAGTTCAGCGTAACGCGTGAGCGCATCCGGCAGATCGAGGCGAAAGCGCTGCGGAAGCTGAAGCATCCTAGCAGGTCTAGGAAGCTGCGGAGTTTCCTCGACAATTGAACCTTTGAACCGGGTAGTGTTACGTGTGCCGAGCCAGTGGTGCGCGTGCACAGCGTGCCGTAGCCGGAACGCGTGGCGTGGTCTCGATTGGATCGGTGTTATTCCAGCCCCTCAATGATCCGGATGTCGCGCACCGCGTCGTCGCCGAGTACCTGCAGCGCCTCCTTGTAGGCACGGCCGTTGTAGGCAGCGATTGCCCTTTCCATGCTCGGGAATTCGGAGATTACGATGCGCTCCTTGAGGCCAGCCTCGAAAGCCGCCGCCGGCATCCCGCGCACGAGGTAGCGCCCGCCGAACGGCGCGATGGCGAGCGGAGCGAGCTTGGCATAGGCGGCGAGCCTGTCGGGATCGGAAATTTTGCGATAGGCGGTGATCCAGTAAGCTTTCGGCATTGTGAAGGTCCCTAGATTCTGGGCGGGGAATTACGTTGGCAGTGCAACAAGTGCTAAACGGGACCACATTGGATTGTGGTGACAGTGC
>CAZHCO010000014.1:0-43333 GCA_964530965.1 uncultured Aestuariivirga sp.
CGTCCTGCGTAGCGACAGCGAAGCAGGATGGGATAGATGAGGGCACTTTGGCGGCAAAGCGCTCACTCCTACCTCGTCGCCCGGGTGAAGCCGCGGCTGGCGGCTATGAGCTCGCGCGTATAGTCTTGGCTCACGGCGCCCGAGCGCAAATCCTCGGCACTGACCACCTCGACCAGCTGACCCAGCTGCATGATGGCGATGCGGTTGCAGAGATGGGCGACGACCGCGAGATCGTGGCTGACAAGGATGCTGGTGAGGCTATAGCTCTGCCGCAGCCTCGATAGAAGATTGAGAATCTCCGCCTGTACCGAAACGTCAAGTGCCGAAGTCGGCTCGTCGAGGAGAAGTATGGGTGGATTGAGAATCAGGGCGCGGGCGATGGCGACGCGCTGCCGCTGCCCGCCCGACAACTGGTGCGGGAAGCGGAAGCGATGCAGTGGCGACAGGCCGACATCGGCGATTGCAACCTTCACCTTCTCGTCGATACTTGCGATGCCATGGATGACCAGGGGCTCACGCAGAATATCGTCCACCGTCTGGCGCGGATGCAGCGAGGCGTAAGGATCCTGGAAAACGAATTGCATCAGCCGCCGGTCCTCCCGGCTGCGGCGCTTGGAGGCGGCGCGGCCACCAACTTCCACCGCGCTGCTGCTCGACGTGACAAGCCCCGCGATGGCCTTCAGCACCGTGGATTTGCCCGAGCCCGATTCCCCGACGATGCCGAAGGTTTCGCCAGCGGCGACGTCGAAGGAAACACCGCGCACCGCATGGATCGATCGGCCGCCGTTTCGGAAAGTCACGTCGAGATCCTTCACCGCGATCACAGCAGCCACTCCGGATCGCGCGTAACGGTCGCAAGCTCGGCACGCCGCACATCAAGAGAAGGTGAGGCCGCGATGAGCGCACGGGTATAGGGATGCTTCGCCCTCTGCAGATCCTTCGCGGCGCATTCCTCCACAATCTTGCCGCCATACATGATCAGCACGCGATCGCAGAAGCTCGACACCACGGTGAGATTGTGGCTGATGAAGATAAGGCCCATGCCGCGGTCGCGCACCAGATCGTCGAGAATACGCAACACCTCGTTCTGAACGGTCACATCGAGTGCCGAGGTCGGCTCGTCGGCAATGAGGAAATCCGGTTCCGCCACCAGCATCATGGCAATCATCGCGCGCTGACCCATGCCGCCAGAGAGCTGGTGCGGATAGAGATGATAGACCACGTCCGGATTGCGGATCTTCACCGCCTCCAGCATGGCCAACGCCCGCCGTTTGGCCTCCTTGCGGCTCGAGCCCAGATGCAGGCGGCAGGTCTCGCCGATCTGCTGGCCCACCTTCTTCACCGGATTGAGTGAATATTTGGGGTCCTGCATCACCATCGACATGCGGCGGCCGCGCAGCCGCTGCCAGTCGGACTCAGTGCAGGCCAGAAGATCGTCGCTGCCAAACCGCATGGTTTTCGCGGTGACGATACCGGGATGCGGAATGAGGCCCAGCAGCGCGCGGCCTGTGGTGGATTTTCCAGATCCGGATTCGCCGACGATTCCCAGCCGTTCGCGCCCCAGCGTGAAGCTGGCGTTGCGCACCGCCCGCGTGATGCCCCCCCGCCCCGGAAACGAGACGTTCAGGTCTTCGACGATAAGGAAGGGTGTGCTCATGATGACTTCGGATCGAACACATCGCGCAATCCGTCGCCCAGCAGGTTGAAGCCCAGGCTGACGATGAAGATCGCGATGCCGGGAATGGTTGCCACCCACCACTGGTCGAGGATCACGTCGCGGCCCGCCGAGACCATGGCACCCCATTCCGCCGACGGCGGCTGCGCGCCAAGTCCGAGAAACCCAAGACCCGCCGCCGTCAGGATGATCCCCGCCATGTCGAGCGTGAGGCGCACGATGACCGAGGAGAGGCACAGCGGCACGATGTGCTTGAACAGCACCCGCCATGTCGATGCGCCCTGCATCACCACGGCCAGGATGAAATCGCTCTTGGCGATGGTCACCGTTTCGGAGCGGGCTATCCGGGCATAGGGCGGCCAGGCAGTGAGCGATATGGCGATCACTGCGTTCTCAATGCCGGGTCCGAGTGCTGCAGCGAATGCCAGCGCCAGAACGAGACGAGGGAAGGCGAGGAAGATATCGGTAATGCGCATCAGCACCGCGTCGATCCATCCCCCGAGATAGCCCGCGAGTGTTCCCACCGCGAGCCCGACGGGCGCCACCACCACCGACACCAGCATGACGATGGTCAGCGTTACCCGCGCGCCATAAAGCGTGCGCGCATAGATGTCGCGGCCCAGCTCGTCGGTGCCGAACCAATGGTCGGTTGATGGGGGCGCAAGCCGGCTGGCGAGGTTCTGTTCTATAGGTGAGATGCCCCCCGCGAGCATTGGCGCGAAGATTGCCATCAGGATCAGCACAGCGACGATGAAGAGACCAGCAAGTGCGGCCGGATTGGAAACGATTGCCAGGAACCCGCGATAGATATTGCCCAGCACCGCCTGGCGCCGTGACCCCGGCGCCTCGCTCATCAGCCATTGTGTCAGGCTCTCGCTCATGCGTTACGCAGCCTCGGATCGAAGACCTTGTATAGCAGGTCGCAGAACAGGTTGACGCCGATGAACACCGCCCCAACCAGGACCGTGCCGCCGAGCACCGCATTCATGTCGCTGTTGAACAGGGCGCGCGTGATGTAGAGGCCGAGACCTGGCCAGGCGAAGACGGTCTCGGTCAGGACCGCGCCTTCGAGCAGCGATGCATAACTGAGGCCGATCACCGTGATCAGCGGCACCATGATGTTGGGAAAGGCATGCAGCCACACCGCACCCCAGAAAGAGCGGCCCTTGATACGTGCCGCCGTGACATATTCCTGGCTCAGCTGGTCAATCATGAAACTGCGCGTCATGCGGGCGATATAGGCCAGGGAATAATAACCGAGAATGCTGGCGGGCAGGATCAGATGACTGAGTGCGTTGCCGAAGATTTCCCATTCGCCGGCGATGGCGGAGTCAATCAGGATCACGCCGGTGTGGCGCGTCACGATATCTTCGTAGAAGACATCGAGCCTTCCGGTGCCCGATACCCAGCCCAACTTGCCGTAGAAGACGAAGAGACCGACGAGGCCCAGCCAGAACACCGGCACCGAATAACCGAAGAGCCCCACGACACGCACCAGATGATCCGGCCAGCGGCCCTTGCGCGCACCGGCCAGCACGCCAACGGGGACGCCGATGAATACGCCGATGAAGGTGGCGATGGTGGCAAGCTCGAAGGTTGCCGGAAACACCCGGATAAGGTCGCTGAGCACCGGTTGCGCGGTCAGCACCGAGACGCCGAAATCACCGCTCAGCAATCGTTTGAGATAGACGCCGTATTGCACGATCAGCGGCTGGTCGAGGCCCAGTGCGATGAAGGTCCTGTCATAGACCGCCTTCGTCGCCTTGTCGCCAACGATGGCAAGGACCGGATCGATCCGTGTCAGCCGGCTGATGAAGAAGGTGACCGCGGTGAGGCCGAGGAAGGTCAGCCCCAGCGTCGCAACGAAGGAACCGACACGCCGCAGCGCGCCGCTCACCCAGCTTGTTCTCTCTTCTTCCGGCATCGCCCCGACTTTGCTCCCTTGCATCTTCAATCGGGCTTTCCGGTTCGCGTGTCAAACCGCGCGGCCAGCGCGTAGCAGAGCTTCGCGGGATTGGCGAGATGCTTCTCGATCAATTCAACCCGCGCAGAATTATAGTAATGCTCCTCATGCAGCATATTGATGGTGGCGACCAGTTGTCCCTCGATGATGACCGGCAGGTTGACAACCGAGCCGCAACCGAGCGACCAGATCTTTTCATGATCTGGAAAAACCTTGGCAATGTCGGCGATGGTGTTGGCAACAAAAAGCTTATGCTGTTTGTGCACGATTTCGAACCAGCTATTGTATTGGATTGGCTTGGTGCCCGAAACCGGGTAGTGGACGGGATGACTGCTGTAGGCACGGCGCGCCACTTCGTTGGTCAAATCCACGGTCATCACGGTAAAAAGCTTGAAACCCCCAATGGCACTAGTCAGCCTCTGCAAAGCCTTCCAGCACTCGTCCGGTTGAGCCTCACCAGCGATCGCTTGGTCAAAATCCGCTCGTTGCCGTTCCATGTCACTTTTAGTCATTGTGATCTGTTCCAATGAACTGACGTCAGGCTTACTATCTGATAAACTCCTCTTGGTGCAGAACTTTAATCAGCGAGATAGAGCTTAATTAGCATTTGCTCCGTAACACCTGAGGCTTATACCCATGCGAAAAAAAGATCCTCTTAAGCTCCCGATCCCTAAAATGGACTCCTTAGACTTCCCAATCACAGGATGAATTTGTTCCTACTTCCCTCACAGTTCTCCGCCTTCCCCATAGTTGTCACGTTTGCGTTCGATCTTGTCGGCTTGGTCTGTAGTCAGGCGATCTAACTGTAAGGAATAAGTCCACATTACTCAATTTTTGCTCAACCACCCGACGATATTGCGCCAGAGAATTGTGTAGCCCGGCCATTCGTAAAAGCCGGCCGGCAGCCAGTGCGGGCTGATATCCGAGGTCCAGGCAAGCGTGCGTCCCTTGCCGTATCTTCCCGTGACCAGCAGAGGGTGCCCGCCTTGCTCTGCCGGAAGGCTCGCCAGAACTTCAACGCCTTCAAGCTTCTTGATCCTGACTTCATTGGCGCCCAGCAGAAGCGGCCATTCATCCTCAACTCCGTTCAGGATGGGATGCGACAGGTGCCTGTGGACATCGGCCCTGAAGCCTTCCGGCACTTCAATCCTGTCGTCATAGGGCAGGCAATCCACCGGCAGGGCCTCCTCCACCGCCGTGCGATGCCAGCGGGCGCGGCCATCGATGCCTTGGAAGCTGAAGTAACCGCCGATCATGGCGAGCCCTCCTCCCGCTGCCGTCCAATCGCGCAAGAGCTTGAGACGGTTTGGCACGGGTTTTCCGCGCATCCAGACATCGGGATGGAGCAGCAGCGAATTTGCACCGATGTCAGACAGCAGGATGGCATCGAATGCCTTCAGACCCTGGAGATCAAAGGGGAGTTTTTCAACTGCTTCATGGGCGGGCATATGGATCAAATCGAATTGGGTTCCCGCGAGCGCCTTGACCAATGGCTCCGCACCGGAATGAAAAGTGACGCTGCCAAACTGGTCAAAGCCCTTGAAATGCGAAGCGGAACTCATCCACGTTTCGCCAATGAGGAGGATTTTCTTTTTAGGATTGGACAAGGGCGATGCTCCCGCTTGTGTTTGTAAGAGAGTATAGGCCGATAGTGATAATTGCTTCCAGAGCGTGATTGTCACCGATTGAATCCTGCTTCGAAGGGCCCTCATCCGGCCCCTGGCTTGACCCACTGTTGTCCGGTTAAGTTGCGCAATTGAAGGTCATGCCTATTGTCCTCTCCCATGAAATGGGAGAGGACAGGGGCCCATTGCGGAACGCAATGGGAAAGGTGAGGGCGCTTGGCCGGCAAAGTGCCCTCATCTATCCCATCCTGCTTCGCTTTGCTTCGCAGGACGGGCCCCTTTCTTCTCCCGCTTCGCAGGAGAAGACGCTGTTAGTAATTTTTCGTTTCGAGCCTTCGTCTTGTTCATTTACAAACAAGGCCAAGCAAAGCCCAGTTCAGTTGATCGTTGCTCATGTCGTTAACCGGACAACCGTGGGCTTGACCGGGGGGACCGACAGGGCGGATGAGGGCCCCTTTCGCCACATGCTTCCACTCGTATTCAATCCAGCCATTGCACCTCCTCAATTCCAACGCGATAATCAGGCATGATTGAATTCTGGAACCGGTTCCGGCGTGATCGGCTTGCCGTTTATAGCCTGGGGGTCATCGCCCTGTTTGTGGCAGCGGCAATCCCGGCGGCCTTGCTTGCACCATATAATCCGTCGGAGCAGTTCTTCGATGGGCTGACGCCGGAAGGCTCGCCCCTGCCCCCGAGTGAGCGGTTTTGGTTTGGCACCGATACAAACGGCCGCGACCAGTTTTCCCGACTGCTCTATGGGGCCCAGACATCATTGCTCATCGGTATCGTTGCCAATGGCATTGCCGTGTTCATCGGCGCCGGCCTTGGTCTTGTGGCGGGCTATGTGCGCGGCCTTGTGGGTGCTGTTATCATGCGTTTTACCGACCTCATGATGGCATTTCCGCCATTGCTTCTGGCTATCGCACTGGCCGCCATCCTCAAGCCGGGGCTCAATATTGTTATCCTGGTAATTGCATTGGTGAACTGGGTGCAGATCGCCCGGGTGATCTACGCCGAGACAGTGGCGCTCTCAGAGCGGGAATATATCGAGGCGGCGCGCGCCATGGGGGCCGGCACGGGGCGCATTCTCCTGCGCCACCTGCTGCCCCATCTCGTGCCCACTGTCATTGTCTATGCAACACTTGGAATCGCCACAACGGTGCTGCTTGAATCCACGCTCTCTTTCCTGGGCCGCGGCGTGCAGCCGCCGACGCCTGCCTGGGGCATGATGATCTTCGAAAGCCAATCCTATTTTCTCAATGCCCCTTGGCTGGTGTTCATCCCTGGTGCCGCCATTCTCATCCTGGCCCTGTCGTTCAATCTCGTCGGTGATGGCCTTCGGGATGCGCTTGACCCGACCCAAAGGGGGCGGAGCTGATGCTGATTTATCTTGCAAGGCGCCTGGTGGCTTCGCTTTTCATTCTCCTCGGTGTCAGCGTCGTAACCTTTGGCCTGACCTTCATAATTCCGGCCGATCCCGTCGCGATGATTGCCGGGCGCAATTCAACACCCGAAGTGCGCGAGCAGATCCGCCATCAACTCGGCCTCGACCGTCCTCTGCCGGAACAATATGCCAATTATCTGGGCCGCCTTGTGCAGGGTGATCTCGGCAAGTCCTATGCCCGGAAATCCGATGTGGGCGCACTTATTGCCTCGCGCCTCCCGCCGACACTGCTGCTCATGCTGGCGGCAATCATGGCGGAACTGCTGATTGGCCTGCCTGCCGGCATCTACGCGGCAAGCCGAAGGGGAAGGCTTGGCGACAAGATCGCTATGACGCTGTCTTTTGCCAGCGTATCGACGCCACATTTCGTGCTGGGGCTGACACTGCTCTATCTCTTCGCCTATTTGCTGAGCTGGCTTCCACTTGGCGGCTATGGCAGCTTCCCGCATCTCATCTTGCCGGCCCTCACCCTGGGCCTGGCCGGCGGCGGCTGGTATTCACGGATGATGCGCTCGTCAATGATCGAAGTCCTGCGCAATGACTATATCCGCACGGCGCGCGCCAAAGGCATGCCCGAGTGGCGGGTGATCCTGAAGCACGGTTTGCGCAATGCCTTCCTGCCAATCATTGCCATGATCGGTCTCGACGTGGGCATCTTCATGTCGGGCGTCGTGGTGGTCGAGAATGTCTTCGGCTGGCCCGGTATCGGCCAGCTCATGTGGCAGGCCATCCAGTCCCTCGACATCCCGATCATCATGGGGGTAACGACGGTCGCGGCCTGCTTTATCGTGCTCGGAAATCTCATTGCAGACATGATTGCGCCGCTCATTGACCCCCGCATCCGTTTGCGCTGATATGCGGGCCGGTAAAATCCGGCAAGTATCAAGAATAACAGGGAGAAAACACATGAAACGCATACTGATTTCAGCTGTAGCGACCCTCGCCATGGTAATCGCCGCGCCCGCCGCCTTCGCAGCTGCACCAAAACAGGGAGGTGCGGCAACGATCACCTTCAACAATGATCTCACCACGCTCGACCCCCAGGTGGGCTATGACTGGCAGAACTGGTCGGTGATCAAGTCGATCTTTGACGGGCTCATGGATTACAAGCCCGGCACAACGGAACTCGAGCCCGACCTCGCCGAAAGCTACACGGTTTCCGACGATGGCCTGACCTATGAGTTCAAGCTGCGCGACGGCGTGAAATTCCATAACGGCCGGGCGATGACCTCGGCTGACGTCAAATATTCCTTCGAACGCGCCGTCAGCCCGGCCACGCAGAGTCCCGGTGGCGGCTATTTCGGCATGATCGGCGGCTACGATGAAGTGTCAGGCGGCAAGGCAACGACTCTGTCGGGCATTGAAACGCCGGACGACAAGACGGTGATCTTCAAACTGTCACGGCCCGATGCGACCTTCCTGCATCTCATGGCCATCAACTTCGGCTTCATTGTTCCCAAGGAAGAAGTCGAAAAGGCCGGCGCCGATTGGGGCAAGAAGCCAGTGGGGACGGGAGCCTTCAAATTCGTGGAATGGGTGCCGGGCCAGAACATCAAGCTTGAGCGCAACAAGGACTATTTCCGCGCCGGCGTTCCCTATTTCGACAATCTCACTTTCGAATTCGGCCAAGACCCTACGGTATCGATCCTCCGGCTCAAGAAGGGCGAAGTGGACATTGTCGGCGATGGCATTCCTCCGGCACAATTTGTCGAGGCCCAGGCAGATCCTGCGAACAAGGATCTGATCGTTGAGGGCAACCAGTTGCACACGGGCTACGTGACCATGAATGTCACGCAACCGCCCTTCGACAATGTCAAGGTGCGCCAAGCCGTCAACATGGCGATCAACAAAGATCGTATCCTTAGACTCATCAACAACCGTGGTGTACCTGCGACACAGGCGCTTCCACCGGCCATGCCAGGCTACAATGCTGCCAACACGGGCTATGCCTATGATCCGGAAGGTGCGAAGAAACTTTTGGCCGAAGCGGGCGTAGGCGAAATTACCACGGAGCTCTATGCGATGAATGTCGATCCAAACCCGCGCATCGCGCAGTCCATCCAGCAGGACCTCGCCGCCGTCGGCATCAAGGCCGAAATCCGCTCATTGGCCCAGGCTGAAGTGATCTCGGCTGGTGGTTCCGGCAAGGCTCCGATGATCTGGTCGGGCGGCATGGCCTGGATTGCCGACTTTCCCGATCCCGCCAACTTTTATTACGGCATCCTCGGCTGCTCCGGCGCTGTCGAGGGTGGCTGGAACTGGTCCAGATATTGCAACAAGGAACTCGACGCCCGCGCCACGAACGCCGACGCCATGGTGAAAGACGATCAGATGGGCGACCGCATCGCTGAATGGAAAGCAGTCTTCGACGACGTCCTGAAGGATGCACCATGGGCACCGGTCTTCAACGAGAAGCGCTTTACGTTTCATTCGGCAAGGCTGGGCGGCGACCCATCGCTTTATGCCGATCCCATCCACATTCCGATCAACTACGATTACATCTTCGCCAAGGACGTGCAGTAACCGTCCGGCCAATAGTCGTTCTCTTCTCACCGGAGGGAACGACTGCTAGACTGTGATGGGTGCAGGCCGCATCGTTACTCCCCCTCCCCCTTGTGGGGAGGGGTTAGGGGTGGGGGTCTGGTAGTGTCGGCAATTTTGTAGAAAAGAAGTTGCTGACAGGCCGGAGCCGACCCCCACCCTTAATCCCTCCCCACAAAGGGGGAGGGAGAACTCTCGTTACGGTTCATTCCGAAATCGTCCCGCTCAAGGTTAGACATGCACAAACACAATCACACTATTCACCAGCACCAGAGCCACTTCGGCTGGAACAAGGATAATCCACCCGTGGCACGGATTGCGCCGGGCGAAACGGTCGAGTTCAATCCTGTCGACTCGTCAGGCGGGCAAATTACGGCCAAGTCCACCGTGGCGGACATCGCAACACTTGATTTTGCCAAGGTCAATCCGGTGGCAGGGCCAGTATATGTGGAAGGGGCCGAACCCGGTGACGCCATCAAGGTGACGCTCCTGCATTTTGCCCCATCGGGCTGGGGCTGGACCGCGAATATCCCGGGCTTCGGCCTTCTCGCCGATCAATTCAAGGACCCGGCGCTGCACATCTGGAAATATGATGCGCAGACACTGGCGCCTGCCATGTACGGCCCGGGCGGACGCGTACCGCTCAAGCCCTTCTGCGGGACTATCGGACTGGCGCCCGCGGAAGCGGGCCTCCATTCGATTGTTCCACCGCGGCGCATGGGCGGCAACATGGATATCCGCGACATGTCGGCAGGCACGGAACTCTATCTCCCCGTTGAAGTGGCGGGCGGCCTGTTCAGTGTCGGCGATACCCACGCAACGCAGGGCGATGGCGAAGTCTGCGGCACGGCGATAGAAAGCCCTTGTTCTCTCGCCGCCAAATTCGAACTCATCAAAAACGCAAACCTCGCCTTCCCGCGCTTCACAACACCAGGGCCGGTGGCGAGGCATATGGACGTGAGGGGCTACGAAGTCACGACCGGGATTGGCCCTGACCTTATGGAAGGTGCAAAGGCAGCGGTTTCCGGCATGGTCGATCTCCTTTCCACACGCTACAAGATGAACCCGGTTGATACCTACATGCTGTGCAGCGTGTGCGGCGATCTCAGGATCAGCGAGATCGTCGATATGCCAAACTGGGTCGTCTCGTTCTATTTTCCGCGCCTTGTTTTTGAATGACGAATGAGCCTTTGCTCAGCGTCGAAGGACTGAGCGTCGCCTTCAACACCGAACAAGGCCTGCTTCGCGTTGTGGACGACGTGAGCTTTCAACTCGTCGCGGGCGAGACCCTGGGTCTAGTCGGCGAGTCCGGCTGCGGTAAAAGTGTCACCGCCCAGACGATCATGCGGCTTCTGCCCAGCCCGCCTTCGCGCATCGAGGGCGGGCGCATCATGTTTGAAGGTGAAGACCTGGTTGTGCTGCCCGACCAGCGGATGCGCCGGATTCGCGGCGACCGTATCGGCATGGTTTTTCAGGAGCCCATGACGAGCCTTAATCCAACCCAGCGCGTTGGGCGGCAAATTGCGGAAGTTCTGTCGCTTCATCGTGGCTTGGGCTACGGCGATGCGAAAGCCCTCGTCGTCAATACGCTGAAAAAAGTCGGCATCGGCAACGCCGAGCGGCGGCTGGAGCAATATCCCCATGAACTCTCGGGCGGGTTGCGGCAACGGGTGATGATTGCAATGGCCATCGTCTGCGGGCCGAAGCTGTTGATTGCCGACGAACCGACAACCGCTCTCGATGTGACAATTCAGGCGCAGATCATGGATCTGCTTCAGGCCCTCCAGCGCGACCTCGGGCTGTCTATCCTGCTCATCACCCACGACCTCGGGATTGTTGCCGAGATGTGCCGCAACATGGTTGTCATGTATGCCGGGCGGATCGTGGAAAGCGGTCCCTCGGCCCAAGTCTTCGCGAGCCCCCGCCATCCTTACACGGCTGGTCTGATCAACTCATCGCCGCGCCGTGCACGGAAGGGGGAACGCCTCCCAAGTATTCCGGGCCTGGTGCCGCCACCGGGACAGCGTGAAAGAGGCTGCAACTTTGCGGATCGGTGCCCGCGAGCGTTAGCGAAATGTCACATTGAGGCTCCGCCACTGGCTCCCATATCTGATCGGCTTGCTGCCTGTTGGAACCCCGTGCCATGACTGCCCTTCTCGAAGTTTCCAATCTCTCGAAACACTATCCGGCGCGCGATGGAAATGGACTGGTAAAGGCCGTCAACGACGTGAGCCTCTCGCTGGAGACAGGGCGCACGCTTGGCATTGTTGGCGAGTCAGGCTGTGGCAAGTCCACCCTGGCGCGCCTCATTCTGCGCTTGATTGAACCGACAGCCGGCACAATCCACTTTAACGGCGAAAATCTTGTTGACCTCGCAAGCTCAGCACTTCGGCGCCGGCGGCGCGATATTCAGATCGTGTTTCAAGACCCTTATGCCTCACTGGACCCGCGCATGAATGTGGCCTCGATCATCTCCGAACCGCTGGACATTCATGGCATTGGCAGCAAGGCGGAACGCAAGGCCAAGGTGCTTGAACTGCTTGATCTCGTTGGGCTCGATCCCAATGCGGCGTCCAAATATCCCCATGAGTTTTCCGGTGGCCAGCGCCAGCGAATCGGAATTGCGCGCGCCATTGCGCTGGAACCCAAGCTTGTGGTGCTCGACGAACCCGTCTCGGCCCTTGATGTCTCAATTCAGTCGCAGATCCTGAATCTGCTGATTGATCTTAAAAAGCGATTGGGACTTTCCTACATCTTCATCTCGCATGACCTCTCAGTCGTTGAACACGTGAGTGACGACGTTGCGGTCATGTATCTCGGCCAGATTGTGGAGCATGGCAAGACGGCGCAAGTCTTGCGTGCTCCGCTTCATCCCTATTCCCAGGCACTGGTTTCCGCCATTCCGGAGATCGACCCCAATAGAAAGAAGCAACGCATCGTACTGACTGGTGATCCACCGAACCCCGAAGACGTTCCACCGGGCTGCCCATTCCATCCGCGATGCCGGCAGGTGATGGCCATGTGCAAGCACACTCCACCAGCGCTTCGGGTTACCCAGGACCGCGAGGTCGCTTGTCACTTGTATTCGTAGTTTGCCTTGTGAATTACGTGGAAGCCGACGGAAGCTCCCATCGTGTCGCAATTAGTCGCAAAATCCGGCAACAGCTTCCGGTTTGACCGTCTGGACAAGAATTGCCGCAAGTGTAGTATCTGAGATCAACGGGGCATAAGGCCCTTGGAGGGAGTCAGATCATGACCAGTAACATTTTCCGCGTGAACAGACGCGACATCCTGAAATTCACCGCCGCTGGGGCCGCTTTGCCCATAGCCGCCATGTTTCCCCGGTTTGCCAATGCTGCCGACCCCATCAAGACGGCAGCCATCTATACGGTGCCAGTTGAACAGCAGTGGGTCAGCCGCATCCACAAGGCCGCAACCATTGCCAAAGACCGTGGCGACATCGAATACGTCTTCTCGGAAAAAGTTTCCAACACGGATTATGAGCGCGTCATGCGCGAATACTGCGAAGCCGGAAACCAGCTCATTGTCGGCGAAGCCTTCGCCGTTGAAGATGCGGCGCGCGCTGTTGCCAAGGATTATCCCGACCGCGCCTTCCTCATCGGTTCAAGCTTCAAGCCCGATGCGGCGGCAGCGCCAAACTTTGCGGTGTTCGATAATTACATCCAGGATGCCTCCTATCTCAGCGGCATTGTGGCCGGCGCCATGACCAAGACGGGCAACATCGGCATGGTTGGCGGCTATCCCATTCCGGAAGTGAACCGCCTGATGAATGCCTTCATGGCGGGCGTACGCGAAAGCCGCGCCGATGCCAAGTTCCTCGTGGCTTTCATCGGCTCGTGGTTTGATCCGCCAAAGGCCAAGGAAACCGCATTGGCCCAGATCGATGCCGGCGCAGATCTGCTGTACGCGGAGCGTTTTGGCGTTTCCGATGCAGCCAAGGAAAAAGGCATTCTGGCCGTTGGCAACGTAATCGACACGCAGGCCGATTATCCGGATACTGTCGTTGCTTCTGCGCTGTGGCATTTTGAGCCAACCCTTGACGCGGCGATTGCCGCTCTCAAGGCAGGGGCCTTCAAGGCCGATGACTATGGCCAATATTCCTTCATGAAGGCTGGCGGCTCGAGCCTTGCGCCCTATGGAACATTTGAGGCCAAGATTCCTGATGATGTGAAGGCCAAGGTCGCGGCAAAGGAAGCCGAGATTAAATCCGGCGCCTTCGCGGTTGCCATTGACGATAACGAACCCAAATCCTCCTAACGGGCATGGGCAAGACAACAGCCGGAGGACGTGAAACCGTTCTCCGGCTTTCCGGCATCACCAAGCGGTTTGGCGCATTGCTCGCCAATGATGACGTTTCATTGACGCTGCGACGTGGCGAAATCCTGGGGCTGCTGGGTGAAAATGGCGCTGGCAAAACCACGCTGATGAATATCCTGTTCGGCCATTATGTGGCGGATGCGGGAACGATCGAAGTTGAGGGCCAGATTCTGCCGCCCGGCCTGCCCGCCGCCGCGCTTGGTGCGGGCATCGGCATGGTGCACCAGCATTTCACGCTGGCCGAAAATCTGACCGTGCTTGATAATATTGTTCTGGGAACGGAATCCCTGTGGCGGCCATCCTCCAATTCACAAAAGGCCCGGGCCCGCATAAAGCAATTGGCACAGGAATTTGGTCTGGAGGTTAATGCCGACGCAATCATAGCTTCGCTTTCGGTTGGCGAGCGCCAGCGCGTTGAAATTCTCAAGGCGCTTTACCGTGAAGCAAAAATTCTCGTTCTTGATGAGCCTACCGCCGTTCTCACACCGCAGGAATCCACCGCCCTGTTTGAAACCCTGAAGCGCTTTGTGGCAAAGGGCCTCTCCATTATTTTCATTTCCCACAAGCTTGGCGAAATCCTCGCCGCCTGCAGCCGCGTCAGCGTATTGCGCGGCGGCAAGCTGGTGGCTGAGCGCGGGGTTGAAGGGGCCACACGGGCCGAACTTGCGGAGCTGATGATTGGCCGCAACATTCCCCAAGCCAAGTCTGACGTTCAAATCGCAGGTGAAGTGGTTTTAAAACTGGATGGTGTTAATACCCGGCACTTGTTCCAATCACTCAGCGAGATCACGTTTTATATCCGCGCCGGTGAAATTTTTGGCGTTGCGGGCGTATCCGGCAATGGCCAAAGCCTGCTTGCCGATGTGGTGAGCGGCGTTGTGGCGCCAGCCCAGGGCGTGATGGCGCTTAACGGCGAAACCGTTTCGCGCATAAATCCGCGTGCCATGATCAGCCGCGGGGTTGCCCGCATTCCGGAAGACCGCCACGCCGAAGGTCTGATCAGCGATATGAGCATCACGGAGAATGTCATTTCGGAAAGTTACCGCTCTGCGAAGTTTGCAGCCGGAGGGCTCATCAAGTGGAAAAAGGCCCGTGGCTTTGCCCAGGAGATTATCACGGCCTACGAGGTCAAATGCCCGTCGCCCGAGGCCCGCGTTCGCCTCTTGTCCGGTGGCAATATGCAGAAACTCATTCTTGGCCGCGTCATGGCAAATAGCCCTTGTTTGGTTTTGGCGAACCAACCCACGCGAGGCCTAGATGTGGGGGCCGTCAATTATGTGCATGAACAATTGCTGGCGGCGCGCAAACGGGGCGCTGCCATTCTGCTGATCTCGGAAGACATTGATGAACTCCTGTCCCTGTCAGACCGTATCGCTGTCATGTTCCGCGGCCAGCTCTCAAAAGCCGGCCCCCGCGAAAGTGTCACCATAAAAGATCTGGGCCTGATGATGGCAGGGCAATCCCATGCGGCTTGAACCGCGCGAGCAGCGCTCCTTCGCAATCCTGATCCTCTACCCCGCTCTCGCCCTTTTGGCTTCGGTGATTATTTGCGCAGCTCTCGTCATGCTGTCCGGTGCCTCTCCGCTTTCCGTATTTGGATTGATGGTGAAGGGTGCCGCAGGAACGACGTTTGCATTTTTGGAAACCCTCACCCGGGCCACGCCGTTGATTTTTACAGGCCTTGCCGCCGCCGTAGCTTTTCGGGCCAAGCTTTGGAACATCGGGGGTGAAGCGCAGCTTTACATTGGCGCGGTGATGACGGTTGTTTTGGGAACAGGTTTCCTTCCCTTGCCGCAGCCCGTTCTCATTCCCGTTCTGATGGTGGCAGCCATGCTGGGTGGCGCCATGGTACTTTCCATCCCGACATTTCTCAAAACCCGTTTCGGGGTTGATGAAGTTGTCACCACCCTGCTCCTCAACTTTATCGCCATCCTGTTCGTCAGCATGCTGCTGGAAGGTGTTTTGAAAGACCCCACTGGTTTGGGCTGGCCACAATCGAAAAAGGTGATTGCCGAGGCCCAATTGCCAAAACTCATTCAAGGCAAGCGCCTGCATTTTGGTTTTGTGATCGCCATTGCGGCGGCCTTCGCCGTTTGGATAATCGACCGGAAGTCTGCGCTGGGTTATGAAATGCGCGCTGTTGGCCACAGTCCAAAGGCCGCATCCTTTGCCGGCATCCCCGTCAATCGCGTGCTGGCAAAAACCGCCCTGCTTTCCGGTGGCCTGGCAGGCCTTGCCGGCATGTCGGAGGTCACTGGCCTCAAGGGCAACCTCACGCTCGATCTGTCCCCCGGCTTTGGTTACACAGGGATTGTCGTTGCGATGCTCGCCTTGATGCATCCTCTGGGCGTTATTGCCGCTGCCATCTTTGTGGCTGCCGTTTTCGTGGGCGCTGATGCGATGAGCCGGACGGCCGGGGTTCCCAGCTATATTGCCCATGTGATGGTGGCGGCATCGCTGCTTACCATGGTAACCGCCATCATGCTTACGCGCTACCACGTGCGCTGGAGGTGAACATGGAAGCAATTGAAATTCTCTTCACCGCATCGCTCTGGGCCGCAGCCATCCGCATTGCGTCACCTCTGATTTTTGGAACCCTTGGCGAACTCATCTGTGAGCGTGCCGGGGTTCTGAACCTCGGCATTGAAGGCATCATGACGGCGGGCGCCTTTGCCGGCTGGCTCACGGTGTTCCTGGGTGGCGATCTATGGCTCGGGGTTGTCGTAGCAGGTGTCGTTGGTGCCCTGTTCGGCCTGCTGCATGGTTTTCTCGTCGTGCCTCTGGGCCTTTCGCAGCATGTCACAGGCATTGGCATCACCCTGCTTGCCACATCGCTTTCCTATTATTTTTACCGCCTGATATTTCCATCGGTCACCTCGCCGCCCAAAATTGAACCCTTCCAGCCCTGGCCCATTCCCATCGTTTCGGATATTCCGGTTTTGGGCGAAGCCCTGTTCAAGCAAACACCGCTCACCTACCTGGCCTTTGCTGCTGTTCTCTTTGTTGCCTGGCTCCTCAACAAAACTCCCATCGGCCTTGCCATCCGCACGGTTGGGGAAAATCCTTCCGCTGCCGAAGCGCAAGGCGTTGATGTCACCCTGGTTCGCATGGGCGCCGTCATGCTGGGAAGCGCGCTCATGGGCATTGGCGGCAGTTTCATTACACTCTCGGCCTTCAATTCATTTTTCTTTGAAATGATGAACGGGCGGGGCTGGATCTGTGTGGCACTCGTGGTTTTTGGCTCGTGGCGGCCGGGAAAGGCCCTGGCCGGAGCCCTTCTGTTTGGCGCTTTCGATGCCTATCAGCTTCGCCTGCAGCAGCTGGCGGGTGCTTATGTTCCCTACCAGGTGTTTCTGATGCTACCCTTCATCCTGTCCATCATCGCACTCATCATCATGTCGCGCCGCGCCGCCTACCCCCGCGCCCTGATGGTGCCCTACCGGAAAGGCGAACGCTGAATCATGATTGATCTTCTCATCACCAACGCAACACTTCCCGATGGCCGAACCGGCATGGACATTTCCTGCGCATCCGGTCTCATCACTGAAATTGCGCCTGCCATAAAGGGCCAGGCGCTCAAGACGATCGATGCCAAAAACTATCTCGTTTCGCCGCCCTTCATCGATTCCCATTTCCATATGGATGCAACGCTGTCGCTCGGAATCCCGCGCCTTAATGTATCGGGCACCCTTCTTGAAGGAATTGGGTTATGGGGTGAGCTTAAACCCCTGCTCACCCATGAAGCGGTAATCGAGCGGGCGCTACGCTATTGCGATCTTGCGGTTTCCAAAGGCATGGGCGCCATCCGCACCCATGTTGATGTCTGCGATGACCGGCTGCTTTGCGTGGAAGCTCTTCTCGAGGTGAAAAAGCAGATCGCGCCCTATATCGAGCTGCAGATCGTGGCCTTCCCGCAGGATGGCTTCTACCGTTCAAAAACCGCAAAACAAAATCTCCTGCGCGCATTGGATCTGGGCGTTGATGTCGTTGGCGGCATCCCGCATTTCGAGCGCACCATGGCCGATGGTGCCGCAAGCCTGAAAGAGCTTTGCGAGATTGCAGCAAAGCGCGGGCTGCTGGTTGATATCCATTGCGATGAAACCGATGATCCCCTGTCGCGCCATGTGGAAGCGCTGGCCTATGAAACCCAGCGCCTGGGCCTGGAGGGCCGTGTGGTGGGTTCACATCTCACCTCCATGCATTCCATGGATAATTACTATGTCTCAAAACTCATTCCGCTCATGGCGGAAGCCCAGCTTCATGCCACGCCCAATCCGCTGATCAACATCACCATACAGGGCCGCCACGACACGTATCCCCGGCGCCGGGGCCTGACGCGCATTCCGGAACTGCGCGCCGCTGGCATCAACATTTCCTTCGGCCATGATTGCGTGATGGACCCATGGTATCCCCTGGGCCAGGCGGACATGCTGGAGGTAGCCAGCATGGGCATCCACGCCGTTCCCATGACAAGCCGGGATGCCATGCGCTGGACCTTTGACGCGGTCACAATAAACCCCGCCAAAGCCATGCACCTCGAAGGCTATGGGCTAGCAAAGGGCCGCAAAGCCAATTTCGTTATCCTGCAAGCCAGGGATCCAATCGAAGCGATCAGGCTGAAGGCAAACCGGCTCAAAGTGGTGCGGGGTGGCAAGGTCATCGCGGAAACACCGGAAAGCATTTCAACGCTGGCAATTGACGGACGCCCCCCGGTCGTCAACGGTGCCAAATATGCTCCGTTGGATAGGACCTAGCGCGCGTCCCGGCGGGATGGAATCATCCCGCCGAAAAGGACTCGCGCCAGGTTAATATGCTGGAGCAAATCCTTGTCGGCGAAGTCTTTCAACTTCGCCGGGATTTGCTCTGGCGCCAAAATCATTCAATGCTAACCCAACCCTGGGCTGTTGACGACTGTGCAAAAGCGTGAATGATCTGCTCAATGCGAATGCCGCGCGTGAAATCGATGTGATTGGAAGGAAGACCTTGGATGGCATGAAGAATTTCTGCCAGCTCGATAACTTTCAGCTCATTGAAACCCAGGCCATGCCCCGGTGCTGGACACAATTTTCCATAGGCCGGATGGGCAGGCGACGAGAGGATGCGGCGAAAGCCGCGGCTCGCGACCGATCCCTCAGCCACATACAGGTTCAGTTCGTTCATGCGCTCATTGTCGAGCCACAGCATGCCCTTCGAGCCATGCACTTCAATTTTGAGTCCGTTCTTGCGGCCATGGGCCACGCGGCTTGAGCTGAGCACGCCGCGCGCACCGCCACGAAAACGCACAACCGCATGGGCGATGTCATCATTTTCAACACTCGCAAGTTTACCCGGTTCGCCCGCGATGGGCCGCATCTCATGAACCACATCGGCCATGGCACAGAGACTTCCGATTTCATCCACAAGTTCATGGGCCAGTGAAACCAAATGACATGTTAAATCACCGAGCGTGCCAAGGCCTGCCTGCTCACGCGTCAGTCGCCATGACCACGGTAATGAAGGATCGGCCATATAGTCTTCGTCAACACTGCCGCGGAAATCAAATACCTCGCCAATGGCACCTTCACTGATCAGTTGTTTGGCATACTGCAGCGCGGGATTGCGCAAATAGGCATAACCCAGAGCCGTGACCCGCCCCTTGGCCTTTGTTGCAGCAGACGTCATCGCCTCGGCATCGGCAAGGGTGAGCGCCATGGGCTTTTCGCACCACACATGCTTGCCGGCTTCAAGCGCGGCAACCGCCATCTCGCGGTGCATGCCGTTAGGCGATGTGATTGAAATAAGTTGAATGGCGGGATCAGCAAGCAGGTCTCGCCAATTTGTTGTCGCACGAGAAAACCCGAATTCGTCTGCTTTCAGTTCGGCATTGAACGCATCCACATCGCATAACGTTACCCTTTCAATTGCGGGAACGTCCCCGAACACGGCCTTAACCGCGCCAAAGGCCATGGCGTGGCACTTGCCCATGAAACCGGTGCCGATCAGCCCAACGCCAATGCGATTCATGACTGGCGTTTCCCGTTATTGAGTTTGACAATTTCCTGCTCGAGATCGACAAGTTCCTTGCCACCCGCCATCAAATTGAGCAGCTGGTCGCGGCTTATCTCGTTCTTCAGGTAGGTCCCCGCACTCTTGCCGCGCTTCAAAAGTGTAAAGCGGTCGCCCACGACGTAGGCATGATGCACATTGTGCGAGATGAAGATGACGCCGATGCCGCGAGCTTTGGATTGCACAATAAGTTTCAGAACGACGGAAGCCTGATGAACCCCGAGCGCCGAGGTGGGTTCATCAAGGATCAAGACCTTGGCACCAAAATGAATGGCCCGCGCGATTGCCAGGCATTGCCGTTCGCCACCCGACAGCGTTCCCACCGGTTGCTCGGGATCACGCAACTGAATGCCCATATCCGAGAGCTGCTGAAAAGACGTGCGATTGGCGTATTCGATATCAAGCTGGCGCAGGAATCCGGTTTTCTTCAGGGGCTCACGGCCCAGGAAAAAGTTACGCGCAACACTCATCAGCGGCACCAGCGCCAGATCCTGATAGACCGTGGCAATCCCCTTATCGAGCGTGTCCTTCGGCGAACTGAAGCGTGTGTGCGTGCCGCCCACAAGAATTTCGCCTTCATCGGGAAGATGAACCCCGGAAAGCACCTTGATGAGGGTTGACTTGCCAGCTCCATTGTCGCCGAGAAGGCAATGAACCTCGCCGGGACGGACATCAAAAGACACATCCTTGAGCGCGATGACCGAACCAAAATACTTGCTGACCGATTTGAGTTCGACAAGTGGGGCTTCCATCACCTGCTCCTCATGGCACGGCTGCGCACATAGCTGTTGAACAGAACCGCTATCACCATCATGGCGCCCATGAAAAGCTTGAACCAGTCCGTGTCGATGCCGGTGTAGAAAATACCCATCTGCACCACGCCGAAAATAAGGGCGCCAAACATCGCCCCGATCGCCGAGCCATAGCCGCCTGTCAGCAACGTGCCGCCGATGACCACGGCAATGATCGCCTCGAATTCCTTCAGATTGCCACGCAGCGTATCGGCGGACCCCGTCACCAGAACTTGGATGGTTGCAAAAAGGGCAGCAGCAAGCGCGGTGAAAATAAAGAGCGTGATTTTGGTACGGGCAACCGGAACGCCCATATTGCGCGCCGCATTGGCCTCGCCGCCCGCTGCGAATATCCAGTTGCCAAAACGCGTACGCATCAAAATCCAGGTGAAGAGCAAGGTGAGTCCAATCCACCAGACAATTGAAACTGGAATGCCGCTTATCGCCGGCAACCCATCGGCACGTTTGCCGATCACGCCAAGCTCCGCAAGCCAGCGGATAGGCGTTTTCAAAACCTGGCCCGCAAACAGCGGCGTAATCCAGTCGCCAGCGGAATATTCATGGAGGCCCGAAGCCTGGGTACGTCCGGTGATGCCGCGCGTCACCCCCAGCGTGAGGCCGCGCAGCATGAACAGGCTGCCCAGCGTTACGATAAACGACGGAAGTCCCGTGTGTACAACAATAAGCCCGTTGAGATAGCCGACGAAGGCGCAGCTGGTGAAGGCGAGCAGGACCGAAGCCCAAACGGGCCAGTCCCACATGATCGGTGGAATGGCAATGATAATGCCGGCAAAACCGATCATCGAGCCCACCGAGAGATCAAATTCGCCGGCAATCATGAGCAAGGCAACAGCCGCCGCAAGAATGCCGAGTTGGGCGGACACTTCCAGGAAATTTACGATACCCTTGGCGCTGAAAAGGCCGCTGTTGCCCGCCGTTATCCCGAAAAAAACAAAGATGAGAACCGTTCCTGCGATGGCGCCAAGTTCAGGCCGGCTTAGCAACCGGCCAAGTAACGGAACAGCGCGGACCCGTTCGTCCTTCACCTCAAGGCTCATGCCATCCTCCAATGAATCAGTGACATGGCGGCCGGCAGATAGCCAGCCGCCATGAAATGATCAGCGTTTGCCTTGCTTTGCCAGATCGATAACCGAAGCCGCCGTTTCCCCGGTGACAAAGCCAGGTCCCGTAGGATAATCGGCAATCGGCGCGATCTTGTATTTCTTCCACAGGTCAAACATGACGACAGGAACATAGCCCATCGCATATTGTTGGGCATCAATACCCCACTCCATCTTGCCGTCGGCTGTGGCCTGCAGGATGGTTGGCGAGAGATCGAAGGTGCCGATCTTTGTTTTGCCCGTAAGGCCAAGTTCTTCGAGGGCAACAAGGCCCGGTTCAGCGCTGCCGATGCCAACGGTGAGGATGAACTGCGTATCCGCGTTGGTATTTAAGAACGCAACGATACGGTTCTTCATTTCGGTTGGGTCCATCACACCGTTGAGAACCGGCACGTCAACACCGAGCCCTTTGGCAAATCCGGCGCAGCGGTCATCAAGGCTGACGTTGCCAACCTCATGGTTTGCACAGACGGCCTTGGTAACATTGAGCTTTTTGACGCGTTCGCCAGCCATCACGCCCGCCTCATATTCGCTCTGCCCCAGATAGAGCAGTCCACCAAGTTCCTTGGTGAGTTTCGAGCCACCCGAGTCAATCACGATGACGGGGATACCCGCAGCAACCGCATTTTTGACGGGTTCGCTGAGTGCCGCAGGGTCAGCAATTGAAACTACAAGGCCATCAGGCTTCGAGGCCGCTGCCGCATCAATCATCTGGGCCATCTTGGCCATGTCGAAAGTTTCAGGCGCCAGGTATTCAGCTTTCACGCCAAGCGTCTTGGCCGCATCGTCCATGCCATTCTTCACGACAGACCAGTAGGGATCACCGCTCTGGCCATGGGTTACAAACACAACGCGGGTTTCATCGGCGGCAGCAATTCCTGCAGCCGCCGACAACATCGTCAGCCCAGCCAGAAGGCCAAGCACGGGTTTCATAATTTTCGCAAGCGAGAACATGTTTCCTCCTGTTCATTATCTCCGCCAGCCGTGATCGCGGCTGGCAGACCAGTTGCATTTTCAGTTTCTAGTTTACGCTTTCGCACTGGTTCCTTTCGATGACGGGTCAAACCCGCCTCCATTAATTCATGACCGTAAATCCCGCCTCCGCAGCCATTCGCGACAGGTTCTTGAAACCCATCGTGGCATAGGTGAGTGGGTGAGCTTTCCTGGGGTCCTGCTCGGCTTCGACAACAAGCCAGCCCGAATAGTTAGCTTCCGCGAGCACACGCAAGATTGCGGGGTAATCGATGGAGCCGTCGCCCGGCACCGTGAAAATTCCTTCCAGCACGGCACCCATGAAACTCATGTCTTCGGCGCGGGCCTTCTCGAACACAGCTTTCCGCACATCCTTGCAATGCACATGCACGACTCGCTTCACATGGGATTTGATAAGTCTCAGGGGATCGCCGCCCGAAAAAGTCGAATGCCCCGTGTCATAGAGCAGGCCGACTGCCTCGCCCGTATGCTCCATGAGCAGGCCCACATCCGCATCAGATTCAACGATGGTTCCCATATGATGATGGAACGCCATGCGCACCCCGAAATCAGCCATGTGTTCGGCAAGCTGCGTAAGTTTGCGGCCATAGACCGGCCATTCCTGCGCTTGCAGCGCCGGGCGCTGTGAAATGGGCCCCCAGATCGCCCCATGGCGGCCCCGCGACGTATCGGCATAGACCACATGGGTGGCACCCATGTCTTTCAAAAGCTGGAGATGGGGGCCGATCGCATCCATTTCTGCGCCCACGTCTTTTTCATCACACCGGCCATCATACCAGCCGGAAATCACGGCAAGTCCGTGGCGCTGCATGATGGGTTTGAGCTCCGCCGATTTGCGCGGGAACTTGCCGCCAAGCTCAGTTCCCGCATATCCCGCCTGCTTTGTCTCGCTCAGGCAGACTTCGAGCGGAATTTCGCCGCCAAGCTCCGGCGCATCGTCATTGCTCCAGGTAATGGGATTGATGCCGATACGGACCTTCATGGACGTACTCCTGCATGATACTGGGCAAGGCCACCGAGTAGCTTCATGTCACGGCGCGCCTGTTCCGCGGTGTTGCGAACGGGCTTTCCCTCAACCACGGCAGACCAGAAGCCTTTCAGTTCCTCAATGAAGGCTTCCTCGTATCCGGTTCTCACATCTTCACTGACCAGTGTGTAACCGTTGCTCTTCCTGACCGTCAGCCGCGTCGGCTGGTGATTGAGCCAGGGTGACGGAAATTCAAGCTCAAGCACGCCATCATCAAAATAGAAGGTGATATGTTCCCGGTAATCCGCAAGGGCCGGAACCTTGAGGTGAACCATGTTCCACAGGGCCTGGCCTTCAAGCAGACGCACCGCGCCCTGCCCGCCTTCGCCTTTGGCAAAAAGCTGGGCTCCTGCAATTTCACCATCAGGAATTCCAAGCCCGTCGAGAAGTCCATGAACCGCATTCACGTCATGCACAAGCGAGGAACAATAGGCGCCCGTGAAGCCGCGATAGCTCATCGTATCAAGCGGTACAGGCACAGCGCGCGCCACCTGCTCCTGCTGCTTGGCACGCACGGAGGATATCAAATTCGGACGCACATCGTTGCCGTGGCACCATGTATGATGCTTGATGAAAGGCCAGGCATCGGGATCATTCACTTCAACGGCCACATAGCGCAAGGTTTTTGCCGTGCCGGGCATGCGCCCAAGGGCCGCTTCGTAGCTCGGATCAAAACGCTTCATGTAGCCCACCTGCAGCACCTTGCCTGCGCGGTCACGGGCCGCAATCAAATCATCAATGTCGCCAACTGAATAGCACAGCGGCTTCTCACAAAAGACATGTAGTCCACCCGCCAACGCAGCAAGAACCTGTTCGTGGTGCAGCGGATCGGGCGACGCGATAACAACGGCATCAAGCGATAGGGCCAAGAGCTGATCGATGCTTTCGAACGCCGCAAGTCCAAATTGCTCGCCGATAAAGGCGCGCACCTTTGCCGAGGGGTCACATATGCCCAGAATCTCAAACTGGTTTTTCAGCTTCATCAGGTTCGGAATATGCTCGATCTGGGCAATTCCACCCGCACCGACGACACCAACCTTTAAGCGCTGCATTGCGTCCACCCTGGACTGAAACTTGTCACTTCATTGGGCTTGAGCTTATGTCCGCATTGGTTCTAATGTTAGAACCAGAATACAATAATTTTTGGGAACCACCGTGGCAATCACCTTCCCCCTTGAGAGCATAACCCTTGACCGCAGCATCCCCACCAATCTGCACCGCCAGCTCTACAGCCAGCTCCGCAGCCTCATCGAACACCGGATCTTGCCCAGCGGCACAGCACTTCCTTCCACCCGCCTTCTCACCAAAGACTTGACGGTTGGCCGCAACACCGTCATCGCAGCTTACGAGCAACTGGCGCTTGAAGGTTATCTGCTGATGCGGCGCGGTTCACCGCCCCTGGTGATGGACCTTCCCGCTCCCGCCAGCGCCGCAAAGAAAACACGCAGCGAGACAAGCAACACCATATCAGCACGCGGAAAGATCATGCTGGCACAGCCCCATCACTATGGCAGTCCGGGGCTTGTTGCCTTTCATCCCGGCCTCCCCGATTCAGATAATTTCCCATTTACGACATGGTCGAAACTTCTCGGCAAGAGAGCGAAGCTGGCGCGCCACGACCTGTTTGGAACCTATCACATCGGTGGCTATCCGCCCCTCTGCGAAGCCATCGCACGCTACCTTACGGCGTCGCGCGGGATGACCTGCAAGCCTGAACAGATTGTGGTGACCAATGGCGCTCAGTCCGCCTTTGATTTCCTGGCGCGATTGCTTATTGATCCCGGCGATACCGTGTGGATGGAGGAGCCCGGCTATTATGGTGCAGGTGCCGCCTTTCTTTCGGCAGGGGCAAACCTTACGCCTTTGCAGGTCAGTGACAGCGGCTGGAATCTTGAACCTCCCCCTGTCGTACCGCGCCTCATATTTGTAACGCCCTCCTGTCATCATCCCCTGGGCGTCACCATGCCCATGGAACAGCGCCTCAATCTCATCCACATGGCGGAGGCTTGGAATTCCTGGATCATCGAAGATGATTACGACAGCGAATACCGTTTTCAAGGACAGCCCATTCCGGCGCTCCAGGGCATCAGCGCTTCAAGCCGCGTTGTCTACGTGGGAACCTTTGCCAAGATTCTATTCCCGGCGATGCGTCTGGGCTTTCTCGTTGTTCCTGAAGCCCTTCGTGAAGGCATTACCTCGGCGCTCAGCGTAACGGGGCAGTTTGCGCCTCTCGTCACCCAGGCGGCACTTGCTGATTTTATCAACGAAGGGCATTTCGCCCGGCACTTGCGCCGCATGCGCCGGCTTTATGCCACGCGGCGGCAATATTTCATGGAAATCTGCGAGGACTACCTCAATCCCTGGCTCCGCCTGCGCCGCACCGAATCAGGCATACAACTTGTCGGACTCTTTCATGAAGATCGCGATGACAAAGTCATCGCACGCGCCGCACTTGAACAGGGCGTAAACGTTTCACCCCTGTCAATCCAATACCGGCACAGCAATGTCCAACGCGGCCTGCTGATGGGTTTTGCCGCAGCCGATGAGAAAACAACAAAAAAAGCCATGGAAAAACTGCGGGAAGTTCTCCGAACTGCAAAGTCCTCCTGATCTTGGTGACACGTCTGTCCTGCCAATCATCTGCAAACCGCTAAAAGTCTACTGCGTCCGATGCCTCATCAATCGCCGCACAACAATAGGCATTGCAATTGAAACAATCAGCAGCAACCCGAGCAACACGCTGATCACGATACCTGGCACATTCACCAGCGACAGTCCGAAAGTTGCGAGCCCCAAAATAAACACTGCCAACACGACGCCAGGTATCGTACCTGAACCACCGGCAATGGAGACTCCGCCCAAGATCACAGCAGTGATTACCTCAAGTTCCCAGCCCAGCGCGATATTGGGCCGCGTGGATCCAATTCTTGCAGTAAGTAAGACGGCGGCGACGCCTGCAAGCAGCCCGGTCAGAACAAAAAGCCAGAAACGGATGCGGTTCACCGGAATGCCCGAAAACTGCGCCGCTATGGGATTGTTTCCCATGGCAAAAAACTTTCGCCCAAATGCCGTCTTGTGCAGCACAACGGCGAAGACAACGGCCAGCAGCAAAAACAGCGCGAATGAATAGGGAATGGGCGGCCACTTGATCAAATAGCCCTGCCCCAGGGTTTGGAAATCTGTTGGATACTTCGTGATGGCCTGGTCGCCGAGCACCACCTGGGCAATTCCTCGAAACAATGACATCGTACCAATCGTTACAACGATTGAGGGAAGCCCAATGCGTGCTACGAGCAGGCCGTTAAAGGCCCCACAGAAAGCCCCAACGCCAAGTCCGATCAAAATGAGCAGGCCCGTTCCTGCTCCTGCATCGGCAGCGAGCCCCATGGCAAGCGAAGCCAGTGCAATGATGGCGGCTACCGAAAGATCAATATCACGCACCAGAATAAGCAGCGTCATGCCAAGCGCGATGATGGCTTTCTCGGAAAAATTGAAGGTCGCATCCGAAAGATTGTAGATATCAAGAAAATAGGGCGAGATCATCGTGTTGCCGATCACCACAGCGACAAGCAGTCCGACAAGGATGATTTCCCACCGCAGCAGGAAATCACTCAGGGTTCGCGGGGCCTGGTCAGCAACATCATAACGCGGAGCCTGGCTCATTTCGCGGTCCCCGCAAGCAGCCGTGCTTCCGGCAGAATGATCTTGCCTGTCCTGCGTTCGGCCCGCGCGTTCACAATGACGGCAGCAAGGATGATCGCACCCGATATGGCCATCTGCCAGAAGGGAGAAACATTGATCACCGGCAGTGCATTGACAACGATGCCAAGGAACAGCGCGCCAAGAAGCGTGCCTGAAACAGTTCCCACGCCGCCAGCAATGGAAACGCCACCGATGACACAGGCGGCGATGATGGTGAGTTCATAGCCTTGGGCGATATCCACATAGGCAATGCCGTAGCGTGACACCCACAAGTAACCGCAAAGCCCGGAGACAGCTCCGGCAATTGAATAGACCAAAAGCTGTTGCGGCGCTAAGTCAATGCCGCAATAGCGCGCCGCAACCGGGTTCCCGCCCACCGCATAAAGCGCCCTGCCCGTTCGTGTTTGACTCAGGAAAAACCAGAACCCCGCGATCACCACAGCGGCAATCCATACAAGACTTGAAATGCCAAACAACGTAGCTTTGGGGAATGCCAGAAACTGTGGCGTCATGTCGTCAGAGGTCAGCCATTGGCCGCCCGCCACGACAAAGATCAACCCGCGATAAACCGCCAGCGTGCCAAGCGTCACAACAATCGGCGGAATTCCAAGCCCGGCAATTACCGCACCATTCACCACACCAAGAACCAGCCCGCAAAATGTCGACAGAAGAATAATCAGGACAATAGGCATTTCCGGCATGGCACGCGAAGCCAGTGCCGTAAGCATGCCGGCCATGGCGAGATTGGCCGCAACCGAAAGGTCAATGCCGCGCGTCAGAATGACAATCATCTGGGCCAGCGCCAGCATGAACAGGAAGGATGTATCAGTGATGATGTTGAGCAGGCTTTCCGGAGTCACAAAAACCGGCGCACGAATGCCAATGGCGATGACCAAACCGAGGATAATCAGTGCCAGCACAAGCTCGCGCGACTTAAGCAGTTGCATGGTGCTCTCCACCTGTGGCCGCCGTTACAATAGCCTCGGCGGTAGCCTCTGCTCTCGTCAGGCTTTTCACGATGCGCCCCTCGTGCATCACCATGATGCGGTCTGCCATGCCCATGATTTCCGGCAGTTCCGAGGAAATCAGGATCACGGCCAATCCTTCGGCCGCCAGTTCACCCATGAATTCATGAACTGCCGCCTTGGAGCCCACATCAATGCCTTTCGTCGGTTCATCCAGAATCAGAATCTTTGGGTCCGTTGCCAGCCATTTGGCAATCACGACTTTTTGCTGGTTGCCGCCGGAAAGTTCATTCAGGCGCTGTTCCCAGTGTGCCGCCTTGACCGAAAGCCTCTCGCCAAGCCTGCGGGTAATTTTCCACTCGCTGGCGCGTGACAAAAGACCTTTGTCCGTATGCTGATGCAGGCTCGCAATTGTCATGTTTTCCCGAATGCCAAAGGGCAAGACCGCGCCCTGCACTTGCCTGTCCTCCGGCACATAGGCAATGCCGGCAGCAATCGCATCCGCCGTTGAGGAAATGGCCAAACTCTTTCCGTTAAGTTTGACCTCACCTGATGTGGCCGTGCTAACCCCAAACAACGCCTGCATGGCCTCCGAGCGCCCAGCCCCCACCAACCCATAGAAACCAAGAATTTCACCCTTGTGCAGGGTGAAGGAAACATCAGCAAATTCCGTTGGATTGCTCAAGCCGCTCACTTCCAGAACCGGCGCGCCAATTTCAATCTCGCGCTTGGGGAATACCTGATCGATTGGCCGCCCAACCATAAGTTTCACCAATCCTTGTGGCTTCGCGTCTTTAATCAAACCTTCGCCCACATGCTCGCCATCGCGTAAGCACACCCAACGGTCAGCCACACGGAAAATCTCGTCAAACTTGTGTGAGATGAAAAGAATTGCGCGCCCCTCTGCCTTGAGTTGCGCAATGATGCGGAACAGGTCGCTGATCTCGCGCGCCGACAGCGCCGATGTCGGCTCATCCATGATCACAATCCGCGAGTCGTGAGATAGGGCCCGCGCTATCTCCACCAGATGCTTCTGCGCCACGCCGAGCCGCTTCAATAGGACATCGGGGCCAAAATCAGCATCCACGCTTTTCAAAAGCGAGGCGGCACGCGTCTTCATCAGTTGCCAGTCGATCCGCTTCGCCGTCCGCAGGGGCATGTGGCCCATGAAAATATTCTCGGCAACCGTGAGATCATCAAACATCACGGTTTCCTGATGGATAGCCGAAATGCCAGAACCCCAGGCGTCCCTCGGGCTTGAGAAGGACTGTAGCTTGCCGCCGATGCGGATGGCACCCGTATCAGGCCGGTAGATGCCTGTCAGTATTTTGACGATGGTGGATTTTCCCGCCCCATTCTCGCCGAGAAGGGCTGTCACCTGCCCCGGATACAACGCCATATGCACATCGTGCAGCGCCCGCACACCGGGAAACTGTTTGGACACATGATCGAGTTGCAGAATGGGTTCATCCACCACGGCATGACCTCAAAAAAAGGGCCCGCCCCGAAAAAGGACGGGCCCCAGCTACTATGGTTGGATTAGAATATCTTGGCAAATTGCTCGATATTCGATTTGTCGAAAGTGAACGGATCCGCCATGGCAGCGTCATTGCCATCACCAACCGAGATTTCACCCATGCGGCCAGCATTCACCTTTGTTCCGGCAAGACCGGTGGCTTCGCCCCGCACAATGCGTCCAACAATCATCGTTGCGGAATAACCGAGATCAATCGGGTTCCAGATGGCGAAAGTATCGGAAGAACCGGCAAGAACAGCACCCTTCATTTCGGAAGGAAGGCCGAGACCGGTCACAAATACTTTTCCAACAAGGCCCTTGTCTTCAACCGCCTTGGCGGCAGCAACGATGCCAACCGACGTCGGTGCGATGATGCCTTTCAGGTTCGGGAATGCCTTGAGCAGGCCTTCCGTTTCACGATAGCTCTTGTCAGCCACGTCATCACCATAAACCGTGGAGACAAGCGTCATCTTGGCGTATTCAGGCTTGGCCCATTCCTTCTTCATTTCCTCAATCCAGATGTTCTGGTTTGTGGCCTGTGCCGTGGCAGAGAGAATGGCGACTTCACCTTCATTGTTAAGGGTCTTGGCCATCATCTGCACGCACTTCGAGCCAATCAACGCGTTGTTGGATGGGTTGAGGTGCATGATGCGGCCTTCCGTGGCCACACCGGAGTCAAACGAGATCACCTTGATGCCCCGCTCCATGGCCTTTTTGCACACGGGCACGAGGGCGGTGTTGTCATTGGCTGAAATGCAGATGCCATCAACCTTCTGCGCGATGAGCGCGTCAATCACCGCAATCTGTTCTTCAGCGGTTGTCTTGGTTGGGCCGGTGTAAATCAATTCGCAGTCTCCGAGTTCCTTGGCGGCTTCAAGCCCACCATCGCGGCAGGCATCGAAGAAGCCAATGCCCAGAGCCTTGACAACCATCGCAATGCGAATCGGCGTTGCAGCAAGAACCGTTGTTGAAAGAAGACCAGGTGCAAGACCGGCAAAGGCGCCTGCGCTCAGGATTTGAAGTGTCTGTCTGCGTGTTGTTTTCGTCATGTAGTCCTCCCAGTTACGATGTGAATGGCATTTTCGCCATCCGGTTAAAGTTCATTTTTCCCCGCCTCATGCGGCAGAAGAAATGCTGTCCCCCTCCTCACGAACGACAACGACATTCACCCCCGCCCGCCGGACTTGCTCCAGAACGGTTTCAGGGGCCTTATCGTCAGTGATGAGTGTGTGAACCCGAGACAGGGGGCAAACCGCCATGCTGCCGCGGGTTTCAAACTTCGATGAATCGGCAAGAACGATGAGCTTGTCGGCCCGGCCCAATAGCTTGGCCTCGGCCCGCGCAATCAACGCATCGCCTTCGATCACCCCAAGGGGACCAAAGGAAAAACAGCTCATGAACATTTTCGAAGCTGTGTAATGCTGCGCGGCATCACCATCAAACGGCGACAGCACAATGCCCTGCTCGCGGTAGATTTCGCCGCCGGGCATGATGATCCGGTTTTCACTGCGCGCCACCAGGGCCTCCGCAATGGGAAATGAATTGGTGAGGATCTGCATTTTGCGTTCACGCAAGAAGTCCACCATTTGAAATGTGGTGGTTCCGGCATTGATGATGATTGATTCGTTATCCAGGCATAACGCCGCCGCTGCCCTGCCAATGGCCCGCTTGCTGTTTACGTTCAATGTCTGGCTCACATCGAAGGCGCGCGTTGACAGATGTGGCCGGTCTGCAAAATTAAGCGCCTCAACACCGCCATGCACGCGCTTGATCTGGCCCATTTCCTCAAGCTTCGCCAAATCACGGCGCAGCGTTGCGGGCGAAGCACCAGTGCGCTCAATGAGTTCGCGAACCGTGACAACGGCGCGATCCTTGACCGCGCCTAATATCATTTGCCAGCGTTCGCGTTCGTGCATCTCTTCCTCCAAGATAATCAAAACTAATCATTAACAATCACAAACGTCAATAGATATCGCACTGCAAAACGTCATTGCACTGCAACATGTAGATTTGTGATTGACCTTGAGCGAACTTGATCATACGTTGGAAACGAGTTTAACCGGGTACGCCTACATGACATCTTCAATTCTGATCCCTTCCCACTGGGATGACGCCCACGCCAAAAATCTCGATGAGCCCGGTCTTTTGCTCTATCGCTCCAACCTCCTGGGCAGCGACTTGCGCATCACCAATTTCGGCGGCGGCAACACATCCGCCAAGGTGGAAATGACCGATCCCCTCACCAAAAAACCGGTGCAGGTGCTGTGGGTGAAGGGTTCCGGCGGCGATATCGCCTCCATGAAACTCGATGGTTTCGCCACGCTTTACATGGACAGGCTATTGGCCCTGAAGGGGCTCTACAAAGACCTCTCCCAGGAAGACGAAATGGTGCACAACCTCAATCATTGCACTTTCAACCTCCATTCCCGCGCCGCATCGATTGACACCTGCCTCCATGGCTATGTGCCATATGCCCATGTGGATCACGTCCATTCCGATGCCGTCATCGCCATTGCAGCTTCAAAGGACTTCGAAAAACTCACCAAAGAAATTTTTGGTTCTGAAATGGGTTACCTCCCCTGGCAGCGCCCCGGAATTGATCTCGGTATCAAGCTCGGAAAAATGGCAACGGACCATCCAGAGTATGTGGGCGTAGTCCTCGGCAGCCATGGCCTGTTTACTTGGGCCAAGACTGCCAAGGATTGCTATGAAACAACACTGCGCATCATCAACAAGACCGCCACCTGGCTCGACAAGAATGGCATGAAGCCCGCGTTCGGAGGTGAAGCCGTAAAGTCGCTCGACTCCGCCAAAAGACAGGAAGCAGCATTGCGCCTGCTCCCGGAAATTCGCGGACGCATTTCAAAGGAAGAAATGAAAGCCGGGCACTTCACCGATGCGCCAGAGGTCCTGGAATTCGTGGACAGCAAGATGCTCGGAAAGCTTGCTCCTTTGGGCACCTCCTGCCCCGATCATTTTTTGCGCACCAAGATTCGCCCCGTAATCGTTCCCCATGATGCCGAGGGTGCGACTCTCGACAAATTGATTGCGGACTACCGCACCGACTACGGCGCCTACTATGATCGTTGCAAGCACCCCAACTCACCCAAGATCCGCGATCCCAATGCCGTGATTTACCTCGTGCCGCAAGTCGGCATGCTATCATTTGCCAAGGACAAGGCCACCGCCCGCATTGCCGCCGAGTTCTATGTCAACGCCATCAATGTCATGCGTGGCGCGTCGTCTGTCTCATCTTATGTGGGACTTCCCGAACAGGAAGCCTTCAACATTGAATACTGGCTGCTTGAAGAAGCCAAATTGCAACGCATGCCGAAACCCAAGAGCCTCGCCGGGCGCGTGGCGTTCATTACCGGTGGCGCAGGCGGCATCGGCTCGGCAATTGCCGAACGCTTCCTGAGAGAGGGTGCCAGCGTCGCGCTGGCCGACATTGACCAAGCCTCCCTCGACTCAACCGTCTCAAATTTCGGCAAGTCCTTCGGCAAGGACAATGTGCGTGGATTTCTGATGGATGTCACCCACGAAGACCAAGTCATCAAGGCCATGGATGACGCGGTAAAAGCCTTCGGCGGCGTGGATATCCTCGTCAACAATGCGGGCATAACCCTTGCTGCCAATGTCGAGGACACAACCCTCGATCTCTGGAACAAGAACATGTCCATCATGGCCACGGGCTATTTCCTCGTGGCCCGCGAAGGCTACCGCCTGATGAAGCGCCAGGCCCTCGGCGGCTCCATGGTGTTCATTGCTTCGAAGAATGCCATTGCGGCATCGCCTGGCGCTTCTGCCTATTGCACGGCGAAGGCCGCCGAAGTGCATCTCGCCCGCTGCATGGCACTCGAAGGCGCTCCGCTTGGCATTCGTGTAAACGTAGTCAATCCTGATGCGGTGTTGCGCGGTTCAAAAATCTGGCAGGGCGAATGGCGCCAGCAACGCGCCGCCTCCAACAAGGTGAAAGAAGAGGAACTGGAGGAGCACTATCGCAAGCGTTCGCTTCTGCAGCGCTCAGTATTTCCGGAAGACATAGCCGAAGCAGTCTATTTCTTCGCCTCCGATCTCTCAAACAAATCCACAGGAAATTTCCTGAATGTCGATGCCGGCAATGCCGTTTCTTTCTCGAGGTAAGCGATGACTTTTTCAATCTCGGCTGATCTCATCGGCACCGAAAACAAGAAGCACGAGCCGGCATTGGCCGACGACTATCTGAGCCTCGGACGCCAATTGCAGCGCCGTGGCATAGACATTGAAGCCATGACCCAGCGCGCCATGGACTACGTAGTTGCCATCCCAACCTGGGGCGTGGGAACCGGCGGAACCCGCTTTGCCCGTTTCCCGGGATTAGGTGAACCCCGCAATATTCATGACAAGCTCGCCGACTGTGGCGTGGTGCATCAGCTGTCGCGCGCCGCACCCAGCGTATCTCCCCATTTCCCCTGGGATAAGGTTGCAGATTACAACGCGCTTCGTCAGGAAGCGGCATCCTACGAACTCGGTTTCGATGCGGTGAATTCAAACACTTTTCAGGACCAAAGCGGCCAGAAGAACTCCTATAAATTCGGCTCATTAACTCATGCCAGTAAAACCACCCGCGCTCAGGCCGTTGAACACAACATCGAATGTATCGAAATCGGCCAGAAGTTGGGATCAACCGCACTCACCGTATGGATCGCCGACGGCGCAAACTTCCCCGGTCAATCCAATCTTAACGCAGCCTTTGACCGCTACATGGAATCGCTCACCGCGATTTATGACAAGCTGCCCAAGAACTGGCTCGTGTTTCTCGAACACAAGCTCTATGAACCAGCCTTTTATTCGACTGTGATCTCCGATTGGGGTTCCAGTTTCATGGCGGCGTCGGAACTCGGCCCCAAGGCAAAATGCCTTGTGGACCTCGGCCACCACGCCCCCAACACAAACATCGAGCAGATCGTAGCCCGCCTCATCCGCGCCCAGAAGCTTGCGGGCTTCCATTTCAATGATTCAAAATATGGCGACGATGATCTGGATTCAGGCTCCGTAGACCCATTCCGCCTGTTCCTGATTTTCAATGAACTCGTCGATGCGGAATTGCGGAACGCCAAAGGCTTTGCGCCCGCCTACATGATCGACCAGTCCCACAATGTAACTGATCCCATCGAAAGCCTCATCGCCTCAGCCATTGAAATCGTCAGGGCTTACGTGCAGGCCTCTCTGATAGATCGCAAAGCCCTCGGCACCGCACAGGAGGAAAGCGACGTCATGGCGGGTCACCGGCTGATCAAGCAGGCCTTCAACACCGATGTGGGCCCCATCCTCGCCGAAGCCCGCCGTCGCAAAGGCGGCGCCATTGACCCCTTGAGCCTCTACCGCACCTCCGGCTATCGTGCCGCGAAAGCAAAGGAAAGACCGGTCAGTGGGGTTGCCTCCGCCGGCATCATTTAATATCGGAGGTTCATTTGCATATCCTGGTCATCGGCGCTGGCGGCATGCTCGGCGCAAAGCTTATAGCACGCCTCTGCGCTCAGCCATTTTTGGGCGTAGGATCAATATCACGCATCACGCGATATGATGCTGTCGTCCCACCTCCGCCGCCGTCCTCTACTTTCCCTATTGATACTTTGGTGGGCGATCTCTCCACCGCAGGCGAAGCTGAAAAACTCATTGCCGCAAGACCAAGGTTTATCTTCCACCTTGCAGCCATCGTATCCGGTGAAGCGGAAAAAGACTTTGAGAAGGGCTACCGCATCAATCTTGATGCCACACGCATTCTCTTTGAGACCATTCGCAAAGCCGGAAACGGCTACAAACCAACCGTCATTTTCACTTCTTCCATCGCAGTCTTCGGTGCGCCGTTCCCCGAAGCCATTGATGATGAATTTTTTACCACTCCTCTCACCAGCTATGGTACCCAGAAGGCCATCGACGAACTCCTGCTGAATGACTATTCCCGCCGCGGCTTCTTTGATGGTGTTGCCCTTCGCATGCCCACCGTCTGCGTGCGCCCCGGCAAGCCTAATCTTGCCGCTTCCGGCTTTTTCTCCAACATCATTCGTGAACCACTCGCGGGCAAGGAGGCTGTACTACCCGTAAGCGACACGGTGCGCCATTGGCACGTATCCCCACGCACGGCAGTAAACTACCTCATCCAAGCTGCCGAGCTGCGCGGAAGCGAACTGGGCAATCGACGCACGCTCACCTTGCCGGGACTTTCTTGCACGGTAGCCGAGCAAATCGAGGCGCTCCGCATGGTCGCCGGCAATGATGCTGTCAATCTCATCCGCCTTGAACCCGATGAAACGATCATCAAAATCGTTGCCGGCTGGCCCCGCAATTTTGATCCCAAACGGGCCCTCGCCTTGGGCTTTAAGGCCGAAAACAGCTTCGAAGACATCATCCGTGTTCATATCGAAGACGAACTCGCGCCATGCAATTAGTGCAGGCGTGCTAGCCCTTCAGCCATAGTGGGATAGTGCCTAGTAGCGCTCTATAGAGGGGCATGTCTCCAGCGGATTCCCACGAAAATCGCAAGCGCGGCATCCTCTGGATGCTGGCCACCATGTTCTGCTTTATCGCCCTTGATGCCATCATGAAGCATCTGCTCGAAAGCTATTCTCTGGTGCAGGTCACCTGGGGTCGGTTTTTCTTCGCTACCATAATTGCGGCCCTTGTCTGCGGCCGAAGCCTTGGTGCGCTGGCCAGAAGCACAGCACCCGGAAAGCAGGCGCTCCGCTCCCTGCTCCTCATGTCCACAACCGGCGTCTTCAATGCCGGCATCCGCTCAACTCCGCTCGCCACGGCAACGACGATCATGTTCCTCAGCCCCATTCTGGTGACGCTCCTGTCCATTCCGCTGCTCGGCGAAAAAGTGGGCATCCGCCGCTGGGCTGGCATCATTGTCGGTTTCCTTGGAGCCATCATCGTCGTTCAGCCTTGGCAGAGCGGCTTCAGCGGAATTGGCCTTGGTGTTCTGTTCCTGCTGCTGGCCTCTTTGCTCAACGCCAATTACCAGATCGTCACCCGCATGGTGCGCGACGATGATCCCTTGACTTCCCTGCTCTTCACCGCAACAGCGGGAGCAGTCGTCACAAGCCTGATGGTTCCCTGGTTCTGGTCCTGGCCTAGTGCATTCGACTGGATGCTGTTGATCGCCAGCGGATTGGCGGGGGCCCTTGGCCACCTTTGCCTGATCCGCGCCCTGCGTCTGGCACCCGCATCGGTCGTCGCACCCTTTAGCTATTCATCGCTAATTTGGGCCACCCTCTTCGGTTTTGTCATCTGGAACGACTGGCCGGATTTCTGGACGTGGATTGGAGCCGCCCTAATCATCGGGTCAGGCCTCTACATTTTCCACCGCGAGCGCCGACACAACGCCGTTGCCGTTGAGACCTGACCGTGCGCCCCAACCGAAATCTCCTTGGCATCCTCTCGCTCATATTCGGCGTCATGCTGTTTTCAACCCAGGACGCTATCATCAAGTCCATTAGTGATGACCATGCCGTCACCCTTGCCATGGCCATCCGCTGCATTGTTGCCCTGCCACTTCTACTTCTCCTGGTGCAATTCGAGTGCGGCATAGCAAAGCTCCGCTCGCCACTCTTTCTGGCACTCATATTACGTGGTTGCATTCTTTTGGTAGCCTACACAACTTATTACATGGGGCTGCCGGCCCTTCCTCTGGCAGAAGCCATCGCCCTTTTCTTTGCTGCCCCCATTATTGTGACCCTGCTTTCCGTGCCCATGCTGGGTGAAAAGGTTTCAGGCCAATCCTGGGCTGCGATTGCCATAGGTTTCATTGGCGTACTGATCATTTTGCAGCCGGGAACTGCCCTGTTTAATCCCGCAGCGTTGTTCAGTCTCATAAGCGCCGCAACCTACGCATTGGCCATGATTATTGCGCGCAAGCTCGGCGTCACCGAGCCGGCAACCGTCATGGCTTTCTATCAGAATGCCGTCTACCTTTCCGGCGCCCTGATGATTGCCGCTGTCTTTGCAGGTCTTGGGATTGACAACGCGGCCCATCCAAGTTTGGATTTCCTGGTCCGGCCGTGGGCGTGGCCCAACAATTACGATCTCTTCCTCATGAGTATCTGTGGTGTGATCGCGGCTGTCGCCATGTCGCTCCTCACTAATGCATATCGCATGGCAGACGCCAACCTCGTCACCGTGTTCGAATACACCGGCATGATCTGGGCGCCCCTCTGGGGCTTCCTGTTCTTCAAAGAAATCCCGCTCTGGACCACGCTCACCGGCCTTGGCTTGATCCTGGTGGCTGGAATGATCTCAGTTAAACTGGCCACCAAGAGGCTTTTGCAACTGGACACTTCGCCGTCAATTGAGCGATAGATTCAATACAATCCCAACTTGGTTTGCATTTTCCTTTCGTTGCGACAGCGATCTAGATTTTCACTCAATGGATCGCTTAACTCCTCCCCAGTTTATGTCTTGGGGACAAACAGATTTCGGGCTCGATCAATGGCTATCTCATAGCCCGCCTGCAACGCGTCATGCGCAACTGGCTGTTCGCCAAGGGGGGTGGCGTAGCCTTGGGCAATGAGCGAGTCGATAACGGCCGCCATGTCGCGCGGGGCCTGCAGCAGACCCTGCCGGGACAGCCAAGCAGCAAAGCCTCGTTTCGCGGACCATGATGGAAAAAATTTAAATACCGGAAGTCTGAAAATACTGACAGGTTTTCCGCTATTTACTGCTTCGCCGACCATAGACATGCTGTCTGAGGTCACAACGATTCGATCAGCGAGCTCGAGGGCCACCTGATAGGGATTTGCACCCCTGCTCCAGGGATAGAATTTAGCAGGGCAGCGCCCCAAATGCTTCGCGAGTGCAGTAAGTACATCCTGCTTCGTCCGTGGCGACGCTATCACAATCAGACCAGCACCAAGCCTCGAAAGCTTTGCGCTGAAATCACGAATCTCCCGCCTTCCCAAGCTTAGTGGAAACTTGCCAGCCCCGATGGACACCAAAATCCAGGGCCGTGGCAAATTCTTCCATTCCCCCTGCCAGTATGAAACCTCCTGCTCGGAAAAAGACCGCGGCGGCGCAAATGGCAGAGCCAATTCGACAAGGTTTGGCTCCTTCGGTAGACCATACTGCGGTGTCGAGATCACAAGATCAAAATTCAAAAGCGCGGCCCGTGGACGGCCTATTTGAACCAGCTTCGCCCGCCGGCCTGAAGCTGCCTTAATCCAGAGTGCAATCGGCACAGTTCGCTTGCCGGCTGCAATGACCAGATCGGGCCATGGCGGCACAATCTGCTGCCGAGCCTCCGGTGTAAGACTGGAAAGGCTAGCCCCCAGGGCCCAATTTGGCAGGTTATGCAGGGCGTTGAAGGCAATTTTCTTGACGGCCACATTGCCGCCCAGCCGTCGAGCAATTTCAAGAACTTGAGAGTTATCTCCGGCGCGCGCAGTTTGCAATATCCATATGAACTGCTTCCCGTTGGCCAAGCGTTCCTCCAGTTTTTCCTTTAGACCCAGACCCTACAATATCGCATCATTTCAAATGGATATAACACAAGTAGCACGCAGCCAAGTGCCTATCCCAGTTCATTGATGGTAGCGTACGGCGCTTGTGTGTATCAGTTGCGGCCATTAGCCGGAATCCCGGAAGTTAAGTTATCCATCTTCCGGGAACATGGTCGGTTGCATTGAGCTGAAAACTTGGACAAAACCTGTACCTACGTTACCGTTTCACTTCTATTATCATAACTAATGGCCCGTATACCGCACAAGATATCGGGGGATGTGACAAACCATACGTCATGTTCAGAAAGTCGATACATTTGGAGTAGCCAGTGCCGGACCACCCACTTATTTGGTAAGGCAGGAAAACTGACGGCCTGCCTATCCATAAAAATTGGATGCCATGTCAGGGACCCACCTCAAGTTCCGCAGATGACAAACGGTTTGGCAATTGATCGCCATCACAGTTGGCCCTATAGAACCGTGTTCCTAGTTCAAACGAATTTCAATTTCGGGGTGTCTGATCAAATTCAATCACATTGTTGCGCAAAAACGCCCTAAGGAGGATCGGAAAGAACATTTGAGCATGAACAACATCACGTCGAGTCTGGACCAACATCAAATCGTTAGCAATGAGCTTGCAATAAAGCTTCATACCCGCTCCGCCCATGTTGGTGTGGTTGGACTTGGCTATGTCGGTCTGCCCCTCGCCGTTGCCGCGAGCCGCGCGCGCTTTACCGTAACGGGATTCGATATCGATCCTGCCAAGATCGAGATCCTCGCCAAAGGCCGCTCCTACATCAACGCGGTGAAGGACAGCGACCTGACAGAGTTTATTAAAACGCGACGCTTGACAGCGACTTCAGATTTTACCGCTTTGTCGAAGTGTGATGTCATAGTCATCTGCGTGCCAACACCTCTTACACCTCAGCGTGAGCCCGAAATGAAATACATCGGCGCGACAGCGCGCGATATTGCTGCACACTTGTCTGTTGGTCAGTTGATTATACTTGAATCAACGTCGTATCCCGGCACGACAACTGGATTTCTGAAGCCCATTCTGGAATCAACTGGACTTCGTTCCGGTCAGGATTTTTTCCTCGGATTTTCGCCTGAGCGCGAAGATCCAGGCAACGCTATGTTTCGCACATCAACTATTCCCAAGGTAGTATCTGGAGATGGTGCCTTTGCATTGCGCCTGGTGGAACAATTCTATGGCGCGGTCGTTGACGTTACTGTTCCGGTTAGCTCGACCGAAACCGCCGAAGCCGTAAAACTCACGGAGAATATTTTCCGCGCCGTGAATATCGCGCTGGTTAACGAGCTCAAGATGGTTTTTGCCGAGATGGATATCGACATCTGGGAGGTTATAGACGCCGCCAAGACCAAGCCTTTTGGCTACATGCCATTTTACCCCGGGCCCGGACTCGGCGGGCATTGTATTCCCATCGATCCGTTCTATCTATCCTGGCGGGCGCGTGAATTCGAGAGCCCCGCGCGCTTCATCGAACTTGCTGGCGAAATCAACGTTTGGATGCCCCGGTATGTGGTACAGCGCGCTACAGAAGCCTTAAGCAGCCAGGCAAAGCTTGCACTCAGTTGCGCGAAAGTCCTGATTCTCGGATTGGCTTACAAGAAGAATGTGGCTGATATTCGCGAAAGTCCGTCGCTGAAGCTTATCGAACTGTTCGAACAACAGGGCAGCCGCGTGGATTACCACGATCCTCACGTTCCTACCGTACCCAAGACACGTGATCATATTGCGTTGGCTGGGCGAAGTTCGGTGCCACTCAACGAAGAGATCATCAGCAGCTATGATCTCGTTCTGGTGTCTACCGATCACGATGCTGTCGACTACAGCTTCGTGGCGAAACACGCGCGCTTGTGCGTCGATACCCGTAACGCCTTCGCCAGGGCCGGAATCCGCTCACCGCACATCGTGAAGGCCTAAATCGATATGGCTGACCACGTTCTGCCTCGCTCGCTTTTGCTTCCTGTTGAGACGACGAATCGCGAATTCGACGGCAAGCTTTTGCTTGCATTGAAGGCACTTGAACTTGGGTACGAACCGATCATTGGAAGCCGCACAGCCATGCATGCCGTCCTGCCTTCGCTGCCAAGATCGATCTATCTTGCCAAGGGCGCGAGGAGCGGGTCGGCAAGAGTTTTTTCCCTGCTGGAAGCGCTCGGGCACGTGATCGTGGCGCTTGATGAGGAAGCTCTCGTCCGCTTTCCCGACGAGGCCTTTCACATGAAGCTCGATCCTGAAACATTCAACCGGCCGCGCCTCCTCTATGCTTGGGGAAAGAGCAACGCCGACGTCTGGCGCAGTTTCCACGACTACCGCGGAGCTCCGGTGATCGAAGCCGGAAATCCCCGGATCGACATGTTGAGACCTGAAATCCGGGAATACTATCGCAACGACTGCGTAGCGCTTCAGCAACGGTACGGACGCTTCGTGCTGCTCTCCAGCAACTTTGCGTTCGTTAATCACTTCATACCCAATCATGTGCGCCACCGGATTGCCAGGTCGGCAAACAAGGCGAAATCCGACGTCGTGAAATCGGGGTTTACGGCTCACAAGAAGGCACTCTTCGAGAAATTTCTGGCGCTGGTCCCCATCCTTGCAAAGGCCATCGCGCCGCATGCGCTGGTCATCCGCCCCCACCCATCCGAAAATGCGGCGGCCTGGCAGGACGCCGCCAAAGGGCTTGCCAACGTGCATGTCCTCCACGAAGGGCCGATGGCCCCGTGGCTGATGGCTGCCAACGTACTTGTCCACAACGGTTGTACCAGTGCCATTGAGGCGGGCGTTCTCGGAACCCCGGCGATCGCCTACAGGCCCGTGCGTTCGGCCCACGATCTCGATCTTCCTAACAAGCTGAGCCTTGAAATTGATGCGGCACCGGCCGTCATCAAGGCTTGCCAGATGCAACTTTCACGCAACAGCGCACCAGCAGGCGGGCCAACGCCGCAACAGGTGGCGGTGATGGAGAACCATATCGCCTGCCTCACCGGACCGCTCTCGTCCGACCGAATCCTCACTTCGTTCGAGGAGTTCCAGGGCGCGCTCGCAGCCCCGAGTTCCGTCAGCGTCAAGGCAAAACTGCAGGCGCTAAGCCATCATTATTTCCGAAAGCTATCCCGCAGCATCACAACCCGGATCAAGACCAGCGCATCCAGCCGCGCCTACACACTGCACAAATTTCCCGACATGACTTTGAGCCAAGTCAGGGAAAAAGTACGATCGCTCGAAATGACAACCGGCACGAAGGCAGCGAGAGTCGTCGAAATGCGGCCCAACATTTTCACCCTGGTTTCAGGTTAATAGCGTGAAACCCACCTCCATTCCAGAAATTCAAACACAAGGGCCGGCCCCCGTGAACACCAATGTTTCTGCCTTTCGATCTTCCCTTTACACCGATCTTGAACTGGACGCGGTGCAGGACTACTGGTGTGCGGAAGGCCTAGAGGGGCTGGTCGATCACAAGCCCAACAAGGTGTCCGACGGGGCCCTTCCGCCGCACCTCGTTGATCTCGTTCGCCTTCATCGGCTTGTTCGCATGCGCATGGCGGCGAGCGTGCTTGAATTTGGAGTCGGCTTTTCGACAATTGTTCTCGCCGATGCATTGGAAAAAAATGAACGGGATTATGCGACGCTCCCCGACGGGCCCCAGCTGCGTACGCCGCAACCGTTTCATTTGCACAGCGTGGATGCGAGCGAGATCTGGCTCGATCGGGCAAAGAGCCGGCTTCCGGCAAGACTTGCTTCGCGTGTTCACTTTTGTCTCAGCAACGTGAGCGTCGGCACATGGAACGGAAGATTGTGCCACTTCTACGATACGCTGCCCGACACCGTGCCGGACTTCGTTTACCTCGATGGTCCCGCGCCCGAGGATGTAAAAGGCCAAGTTCGCGGCCTGAGCTTCCAAGCGAAAGATCGTACAGTCATGGGAGCCGACCTCCTGTTCATGGAGCCTGCTTTATTGCCGGGTGCTTTTATTCTGGTTGACGGCAGGGTGAACAACGCCCGCTTCCTGCAGCGCAATTTCCAGCGCCCGTTTTCTTGCCGCTTGCTGCCGGGAACCGATGTCACGGCTTTTGAACTCGATGA
>CAZHCO010000015.1:0-5062 GCA_964530965.1 uncultured Aestuariivirga sp.
GCTGGTGCCGATGCTCGCTTTTGACCGCAAGGGCTACCGGCTGGGGTATGGCGGCGGGTTTTATGACCGGACGCTGGCGAAGCTGCGGGCGGTTAAGTTGGTGACTGCTATTGGTGTTGCTTATGCGGGGCAGGAAATTGATGCTGTGCCCCACGACGCCCACGACCAGCCATTGGATTGGATCATGACGGAGCGAGAGACTTTCAAATGCGGCTGATTTTTTTGGGCGACGTGGTGGGAAAAACGGGGCGCGATGCCATCGCGCGCGAATTGCCATTGCTGCGCGAGCGCTACAAGCCCGATATCGTGGTGGTGAATGGCGAGAATGCCGCTCACGGTTTTGGCATCAGCCAGGACATTCATCAGAAGCTGCTCGCTTGCGGAGCTGATGTCGTCACCCTTGGCAATCATGCCTTTGACCAGCGCGAGACGCTGGTTTTCATCGAGCGTGAACCAAATCTTCTTCGACCCTTGAACTGGCCAGTTGGCTGCCCGGGGCGCGGTACGTGCATGGTGGAAACCGCTCGCGGGCAGCGTGTGCTGGTTATGAACGCGATGGGGCGGGTGATGATTGAGCCCGTGCTGGATGACCCCTTTCCGGCGATAGGGCGTGAACTCGACCAATGCCGGTTGGGCCGGGATTGTGATGCCATTCTCATTGATTTTCATGGCGAAGCCAGTTCCGAGAAAATGGCAATGGGGCACTTTGTGGATGGCAGGGCGAGCCTGCTGGTTGGGACCCATACCCATTCACCCACGGCGGACCATCATATCCTGGCTGGTGGCACAGGCTACATGACGGATGCGGGCATGTGCGGCGATTATGACTCGGTGATTGGCATGGACAAGGTGGAACCCCTCAATCGCTTCCTGCGCAAGTTGCCGGTGGAAAAATTCAAGCCCGGCGAAGGGCCAGCGACCGTTTGCGGCGTGGCGGTTGAAACCGATGACAAGACTGGTCTTGCCACCCAGATTTCTCCCATCCGCATCGGGGGCAGGTTGTCGCAGGTGGATGTGCCGTTCTGGTGAGAAATCGCCAGATATGACAATTATTCCGCCTCAGGCGTAAAAAAACTCTAGTGACCTTTTCTCACGCTGTGCTTAGTATCCTTTCCAGCGCCTCGAAATAAGAACTGAAGTCAGTGCTGCCCGCAGGGTTGCGGTGGCACTCATCAAGTCAGCGGAGTCGTGATCAGGGGAGGACGTCTTGGCTCGCTGTGGCGGGAAGGCCGGTATTATTGCCGCGCTGCTACAGCCCGTGGGGCGATTTCTCCTTAACGCTATTTTCAGCCGGATGTCCGGCGCATTTGGAGGAGTTACATGAAGAAACTTTCAATTCTATTCGCTGCCGCACTGCTCGCTGGGACAGCTTTTGCTGCTTCCGCCCGGGCCGGCGATGAGCTTACGGTTGTGTCTTGGGGCGGTGCCTATTCGATGAGCCAGAAGAAGGCTTTTATTGATCCATATAATGCAGCGGGCAACAAGGTGACCGAAGCCGAATACAACGGCGAAGTGGCCAAGATCAAGGCCATGGTTGAAGCTAAAGCCGTGACCTGGGACGTGATTGACGTTGATACGCCGACCGGCCTGCAGGGCTGCGCCGAGGGCGCGCTCGAAACCATCGACTGGGGCAAGCTCGGTCTCGACCGCTCGAAATTCATTGGTGGCGATCTTCTTGACTGCGCCGTTCCGAACATCATCTACGGCACGGTGTTTGGCTATGATACGACGAAGTATCCCGAGAATCCGCCGACCAGCATCTTCGATTTTTTCGATACTGCTAAATATCCGGGCAAGCGCGGCCTGTGGAAGAACGTTCAGGTCAATTTCGAATGGGCACTGATCGCCGATGGCGTTGAACCCAAGGACGTTTACACGGTGCTCGCCACGCCGGAAGGGTTGGACCGCGCCTTCGCAAAACTCGACACCATCAAGAAGGACATTGTGTGGTGGGAGGCGGGAGCTCAAGCTCCGCAGCTCCTCGCCGATGGCCAGGTGGTTATGACCTCGGCTTGGAACGGACGCCTCTACAACGCCGTCAAAGAGGATGGCAAGACGTTCAAGATCGTCTGGGACCATCAAGCGCTGGACTGGGACTGGTGGGCAATCACCAAGGACACGCCGAAGCTTGAGGAAGCCTATCGTTTCATCGCCTTCGCGTCCGATGCTAAGCGCATGGCCGACCAGACCAACTACATTTCCTATGGTCCGTCCAACACCGATGCCATTCCGAATGTCCCGACCGACATGCTACCGAATCTGCCGACAGCACCTGACAATCTAAAGACGGCATGGAACCTCAGCTCAGAGTTCTGGGCCGATCACAAGGACGAGATCAACGAGCGGTTCAACGCCTGGCTCGCGCAGTAAACGATACACGTCGGGTGGGAATTTCAAATTCCCGCCCGTCGATTTTCGGAGAGGTTGGAGACGATGGCTGCAACGGACGTTGTAATGCCTGCTGATGTGATGCGCACGGCCGATGGCATGCCTCTCAAGAAGAAGCTGCGCCAGGCCGAACAGCGCGAGCGGATGCGCGCGCTCATGCTGGTGGCGCCGCTCTTCCTGTTTATCGTGATCTCGTTTCTGCTGCCCATCGGGGTCATGTTGCGCAATGCCATTTATGATCCGGATATCAGGGAAAATCTGCCCTTGACGGCTGTGGCCCTATCCGCTTGGGACGGCCTTGCGGTGCCTGGCGAAGCGACCTTTGCTGCACTCGCCGCCGACATGAAAACCGCCAATAAGAACAAGACTATCGGCCTCGTTGGCAAACGACTCAATTACGAGATATCGGCCTTGAAATCCAAGGTCACGTCGACCGCACGCAAAATCGACAAAGTGACCGCGGGTCCTTGGAAGGAGGCCTTCATCGCGGTCGATCCAGTATGGAACGATGTGGCCACGTGGGCGGTGATCAAGCGGTCATCCAGCTCGCTTACACCCTTCTACCTGCTCAGCGTGCTGGATCTTCGAACCACCGCAGATGGCGGCATCGAGCACATGCCGGCTGAACGGTCGATTTATGTGCAGATTCTCGGGCGCACCCTCGGCATCAGCCTTCTCGTCACACTTTGCACTTTGGTTCTTGGTTATCCGGTCGCCTTCATGCTGGCGACTTTACCGCAGAGGCATGCCAGTATTTTAATGATCTTCGTGCTGCTGCCGTTCTGGACATCGCTTCTGGTGCGCACTACGGCATGGACGATCCTGTTGCAGGACGGCGGTGCGTTATCCCAGCTGCTCAGCTTTACCGGCATCAGCTGGTTGCTCGAGGCATTCGGCCTGACAGACGGCCCGCCGCAACTGAACAAGTCGCGCTTTGCGACCGTATTAGCCATGACCCACATCCAGCTGCCATTCACGCTGCTGCCGATCTACAGCGTGATGAAGACGATCTCGCCCACTTTCATGCGTGCCGCCAAATCGCTCGGGGCAACGCCGTTCCATGCCTTCCGGACCGTCTACATGCCGCAGACCTTACCCGGGGTGGCCGCAGGCTGCCTGCTCACGTTCATCCTCAGTCTCGGCTATTTCATCACACCGGCGCTGGTCGGCGGCCCGTCCGACAACATGATCGCAGGCTTCATCGACTCGACGATGAATGTCGAAAACAACTGGGGCAAGGCTTCGGCGCTCGGGGTCGTGCTGCTCACCGCGACGCTCATCCTCTATTACATCTACAACAAGCTTATCGGCATCGACAAAATGAAGCTGGGATAAAGATAAACCCATGTCCATTCCCGCTTATGCAACAACATCCGAGCGCGTCAGTTATTATGCATTGCGGGTTTTCGTCGGCGCGGTGCTGCTGTTCCTCATGGCGCCGATCCTTGCGATCATGCCGCTGTCGTTCAATTCGGAAAGCTTCTTCAGCTATCCGATGCCTGGTTTCTCGACCAAATGGTATCTTGGCGAACAGGGCTTCTTCACCAACAGCCGCTGGACCGACGCGCTCAGGTTGTCGGTTATTGTGGCGCTGGCAACGACATTTCTCGCGACCTGCCTTGGTACGCTTGCGGCGCTAGGCTTGTCGCGTTCCAATTTTCCCGCCCGCGCGACGGTCATGGCGATACTGATTTCGCCGATGATCGTCCCGGTCATCATCTCGGCCATCGGGCTTTTCTTCTTCTATGCGTTTGTCGGCCTTAACGGCACGATCATTGGCATCATTCTGGCCCACACGGCACTAGCCACGCCCTTTGTGGTGATCACGGTGACGGCAACGCTGATGAGTTTTGACCGCACGCTGATGCGGGCAGGGGCTTCGTGCGGAGCACCGCCGCAAACGGTGTTTTTCAAAGTTGTGCTGCCGCTTATCCTACCCGGGGTTATTTCAGGTGCGCTCTTTGCCTTCGTCACGTCCTTTGACGAAGTGATCGTGATCCTGTTTATCGGCGGGCCGGAACAGCGCACGCTGCCGCGGCAGATGTTCTCCGGTATCCGTGAGCAGATCAGCCCCACAATTACAGCCGCGGCAAGCGTGCTTATTGTGTTTTCAACCATCCTGCTTGTGACGGTTGAACTCCTGCGCCGCCGGGGCGAGCGCCTGCGTGGAATTAAGGGTTAGGCCTGGCGCTTGAAATGCATGGGAAGCGGGGTTGCCGTTTCGGCCATGCTGGTGGGGGTTGCATAGGCCTTCATGAGCTTTGCAGCCCCGTTGAGATCATCAGCGGCAAGCGATTGGCCGATCTGGTTTGACATGTCGGAAAGCGTTGCGATGGATGCGAAAAGACGACCGATGGGGGCTGAATCTGCCAAGCTGCGGACCTTTCGAAGGGCGCTGGAACAGACGCCAGCAAGGTTATCTTCACTCGAAAACTTGAACTCTTCCACCAGACGCGACTTGATTGTCATCACTCATACTCCACCGACTAATCTGCTTAAGTTGACCGATGGGTGTTAACAGCGGGTAAACGGGCGGGGGTGGCTTGAATCTCCATGGCCCCCACGCCTATACCTCTCCCGAATTACAGTTTCTTGAGGGTTTTATGGCGGGTCATTCACAGTTCAAAAACATCATGCACCGCAAGGGCAAGCAGGACAAAATCCGCTCCAATGC
>CAZHCO010000016.1:0-2493 GCA_964530965.1 uncultured Aestuariivirga sp.
AGCGCCATCGACACGTGCCGCCTTGAAAAGCTCTGGCGGCAACGACGAAAAATAGTTCCGGAAGAGCAGCGTGAGAATAGGCAGGCCAAAAACCGTATGGACAAAAATCACGGCCCAGAGCGTGGAGTAAATCCCCATCTCCCTGGTAATGATCACAAGGGGATAGAGCATAACCTGGTATGGAACGAAGGAGCCCACCAGCAACACGGTGAAAAAGAATTCAGCAAATTTGAATGGCCAGTTCGCCAGTGAATAGCCGGAAACCGAGGCCACGGCGATCGACACGATCACACTCGGAATCGTAATCTGAACCGAATTCCAGAAACCGGGAGCAAGACCGGTGCATTTGAGCCCGGTGCAGGCTTCCGACCAGGCTTTCACCCATGGCGCAAAGGTGGGATTTGAGGTTGGAATGAAAATATTGCCGTAGCGGATCGCGTCCAGGTCCTTGAGCGATGTGATGATCATGACATAGAGCGGAATCAGATAGTAAAGCGATGTAATGGCCAGGCAGGCATAGATTATGACCCGGCTTGGCGCGAAAAGCGGCCTCGGCTTGCGGCCGAATGGTTCAACGGCCAGAGTTTCTGTGTTTGCCATGGTGCCTCAGCCCTGTTTCTTCTTGCCAAATTCAACAACCACCCACGGGATGAGGATGACTGCGGTGGCGAGCAGCATGATGGAGGATGCCGCCGTGCCTTGCGCTAATGCGCCAACAAACAAGTTCTCGTAGACATACATGGAAGGAACTTGCGATGACAGCCCGGGGCCGCCTTGGGTCAATCCGACCACGAGATCGTAAACCCGCACCGCACCCGAAGCGACAATTACAAATGTGGTGACCAGCACTGGCCGCATCATGGGCAGTACAATCTGGATGTACGTGCGCCATTTGGGAATGCCATCGATGCGGGCCGCCCGCCAGATTTCATCATCAATGCCGCGCAGGCCCGCCAGCATAAGCGCCATAACAAGTCCGGTGCCCTGCCACAGGCCGGCAATCACGACGGCGTAAATCGACATTTCCCGGTTGGTCAGCCAATCGAAAGAGAAACTTTCCCACCCCAGCCCGCGCACCGTGGCTTCCAGGCCAAAGGCCGGGTTCATGATCCATGCCCACACATGGCCGGTCACAATGAATGAGAGTGCGAAGGGATAAAGATAGATCGTGCGGAACACGCCCTCAAGCCGGATTTTCTGGTCCATCAACACAGCCAGCCAGAATCCGATGACAAAGGCAAAAATCGTGTAAAGCGAGCCATAAATTCCAAGATTAGTGATTGAAATTATCCAGCGCGGCGTGCGCCACAACCGCTGGTATTGAGCCAACCCCACATAGGCATCGTAAAATTCCATGGGTGTAAAAATCGGCAGCGTCTTGATATTCGTGAAAGACGAAGCCACCGTCCAGAACGTGCCGCCAATAAATACGACCAGCACGATGAAGATCATCGGCAATGAGGCAATCTTTGAATTCAGATTGCGGAAAAGTGGATTGGGCCTCTTCATGGTTGCTGCGCTCCGGGCACGATCTCGTAAACTCAAACCGATCCGGCATTTCTGCCGGATCGATTTTCACGTCGCTTTCCTTAAGGTATTGCGAACGTTTTAGAGCGGAGGCGCGTTCTTGATGATTTCCACAAACCGGGCCTGTGCCTCTTCCGGTGTAACCGCCGGGTTGGCAAAGAACTCGTTGTAGTTGTCGCGAAGCTGGTTGAGTGAATCGCGGTCAATCATCTGGATTTCGCCTGGGAACACCTTGCTGGGATCAGCAAGAATGGCCAGGCCCTTTTTCATGCAATCATTGGCGGCCGCAAGGTCCACATCGGCGCGCATGGGCAACGAACCTTTTTTAAGATTGAATGCCACTTGGACTTCCTTTGAAACCATCATCGAAGCCATTTCCATTTGAGCTTTTGTTACAGCTGGATCGCTATTTTTCGGGAAGTAGAACACGTCACCACCCGTATCAAGCACATCGTCCAGGCCAAGTCCCGGCAGGCAGTCATAGTCTTCGCCAGCCTTCATGCCGGCGACCGCAAACTCGCCACCAGCCCAGTCGCCCATCACGTTGGCAGCAGCTTTGCCGCTGATCACGAGTCCAACCGCTTCGTTCCACTGGGGAACCATGGTCTTGGGGTCAACCAGCTTGCGCGCCGCGTCCATGGCCTGGAAGACCTTGAGCATTTCGGGGCTTGCTGCGGCTTCGAGATCACGACCCTTATAAATCTTGACCTTCAAGGCCGAGCCACCAACCGCGACCGCAATGTCATCAAGTAATATTCGGATCGGCCATCCTTCAGCCGCTGACAATGGAATGATACCCTTGGCTTGCAATGCGGGCGCAGCTGCGACGAGTTCATGCCAATTCTTTGGCGGCTCCAGGCCAGCGTCTTTGAATACCTTGCGGTTGGTCCACATCCATTGGCCTGAATGCAGATTCACCGGTACGCACCAGACCTTGCCGTCGATGGTGCAGGAAGCCAGCTGCGA
>CAZHCO010000017.1:0-26081 GCA_964530965.1 uncultured Aestuariivirga sp.
ACCGCGCTGGAACAAGACATGGCCCGCGCCAGATCAGAGCCGAATCCTGCTTGATCCGCCCCTACAATATGGCAACCCGGGCTGCTCCTTACGACAGCCTGATGGTGGCTGATATCGGCGATGTGGCCATCGATACATTCAACCTGCCGAAATGCATGGACATCATCACCAATGCCTATAACGCAATCTTGAGCGAAGGTTGCAAGCCACTCACTCTCGGTGGCGATCACACCATTGCCTATCCGATCCTGCGTGCCATCGCCAAGAAGCACGGACCTGTCGGCCTCATTCACGTGGATGCCCATGCGGATATCAATGAGGCCATGTTTGGCGAGCCCATTGCCCACGGCACACCGTTCCGCCGCGCGGTTGAGGATGGTCTTCTCGACACCAAGCGCTGCATCCAGATCGGCCTGCGTGCCACAGGTTACGCCGCCGATGATTTCGATTGGCCGCGTCAACAGGGCTTCCGAGTAGTGCAGGCAGAAGACTGCTGGCACAAGTCACTCACCCCACTCATGGATGAAGTGCGCAAGCAAATGGGGCATGGCCCCGTCTATCTGACTTTTGATATCGACAGTCTCGACCCTGCCTTTGCGCCCGGCACCGGCACGCCGGAAATTGGCGGCCTCACAACAATACAAGCTCTCGAAATCATCCGTGGCTGCTGGGGCATGAATTTGGTGGGCTGCGATCTCGTTGAAGTTTCACCGCCCTATGATCCATCGGGAAACACGTCGCTGACGGCAGCCAACCTGCTGTTTGAAATGCTCTGCGTCCTTCCCGGTGTGAAAAGAAGATAAGGGGAGTCAAGGAAATGGCAACATGTGGCGAATATCTGGTCCGACTGCTCGAAGCTTACGGCGTTGAAATTATCTTCGGCATTCCTGGCGTTCATACAGTTGAACTCTATCGCGGCCTTCCCGCCACCAAAATCCGCCACATCACGCCCCGCCATGAGCAGGGAGCGGGCTTCATGGCCGATGGCTACGCCCGCGTGACGGGAAAGCCCGGCGTGTGTTTCATCGTCACTGGCCCCGGCATGACCAACATTTCAACCGCCATGGGCCAAGCATTTGCCGACTCTGTGCCCATGTTGGTAATCTCTGCAGTGAACGAACGTTCCCATCTCGGCATGGGGCAGGGGCGCTTGCATGAGCTGCCGTCCCAACGCGGACTCACTGCGGGTGTTGCAGTATTCAGTCACACATTGCTGGATGCCGCGCAGTTGCCGGATGTGCTGGCCAAGGCCTTTGCCGTGTTCAATAGCCAGAGACCCGGTCCCGTCCACATCGAAATTCCATTGGATGTCATCGTGGCACAGGTTGAGGACAAGAAACCTGAGCGCTGGGCCCCGCCGTCGCGTGTGGCTCCGGCTCCGGATAGTATCGCTCGTGCGGTGGCAATCCTGCGCAAGGCAAAGCACCCGCTGATCATCGCCGGTGGCGGTGCCGCAGATGCGGCCTCCGAAATCCGCTCGATTGCCGAGCGCCTTGATGCGCCCGTCTTCATGACGATCAATGGCAAGGGTATTTTGCCGCCCGGGCATGCGCTATCGCTTGCTGGAAATCTCGGCATGCCGCCACTTCTCGAGGAGCTTGACACAGCTGATGCGGTCTTGGCGATCGGCACGGAATTTAGCGAAACAGAAATGTACCCGGAGCCACGTTCCTTGCATATCAATGGCGAGCTCATCCGCATTGACGTTGATCCCCTAATGTTGGCAACCGGCGTTCGCTCGGCTGTGCCGATTACGGCGGATGCAAAGCTCGCCGCTGCCGCCATCCTTGGTGCATTGGGCAAAGAAAAACAGTCCGTGACGCAGCCGGGTGCGGTTCGCGCCAAGGCGATCCGAGAGGCCGTGCAGAAAGGCTTGTGGCCAGCCTGCCGGACTCACGGAAAGCTGATGGAGATTGTGACCAAAGCCTTGCCCGATGTGATCGTGGCGGGCGACCAGACAGAACCCGTCTATGCCACCAACCAGACCTATCAGGCCCCGCAGCCCCGCTCCTATTTCAATGCCAGCACGGGTTATGGCACGCTGGGTTACGGGTTGCCTGCGGCCTTCGGTGCAAAGCTTGGCGCGCCAAAACGCCCTGTCATTTGTTTGATCGGCGATGGCGGCTTGCAGTTTTCCCACGCCGAAATGGCTTCCGCCGTTGAAGCCAAGATTGCGGTTGCCATCATTGTCTGGAACAACAACGGCTATGGCGAGATCAAGAATTTCATGCTTGAGCGCCAGATTCCAACCATCGGCGTTGATATCTTCACGCCGGAATTTGTCGGACTTGCGAAGGCCATGGGGTGCGCCGCATCACGACCCGATGATCTCGCAGCGCTTGAATCCGAGTTGCGTGCATCGGCAACACGGGATGTGCCAACACTGATTGAAATCCGCAGCGAGTCTCCGCTCGCCAAAGCACTGTCCGCGTGAGGCACGAGATGTTGAGTGAACTCTTCATCAATGGCACATGGCAGAAACCATTGACACCAGGCACAATTGACGTTTTCAATCCGTGCACGGAAGAGGTGCTGCATCGTGTCGCCGCTGGAGGGCCCGCCGATGTTGACAAGGCAGTCGCTGCCGCCAAAGCCGCCTTGCCGGGATGGAAGAGAGTAGGCGGAGCAGCGCGTGGCCGCTTTCTCAATGCCATCGCCGCAAAGCTGCGGGAGCGGGCGGAGGAACTGGGCACGTTGTCATCGCGCAACAACGGCAAGCCACTCGCTGAGGCACGGGTAGATATGGCAGATGCCGCCACTTCCTTCGAGTATTACGCTGGGAAAGCTGTTGAGCTCGAAGCCCGCCAGAATAGCGATGTGGCGGTTCCCGACAACAATTACCGTTCCCAGTTAAGGCTCGAACCCGCAGGTGTTGCCGCCCTCATTGTGCCGTGGAATTTTCCGCTGGTGACAACCTCTTGGAAAGTAGCCCCAGCTCTTGCTGCGGGCTGCACGGTTGTTCTCAAACCTTCGGAAATTACGCCCATCGTTGAACTCGAATTGGGACGCATCGTTGCAGACATTGGACTGCCGCCGGGTGTCGTCAATATCATCACGGGCCTCGGCACTGTTGGTGCCGCCATGACAATGCACCCCAACGTGGCCAAAATTTCTTTCACCGGCAGCAATGGCGTGGGGGGCCGCGTCATGCAGGCGGCATCGGCGGGGCCAAAATCCGTTGGCCTCGAGCTTGGTGGCAAGTCCCCCATTGTCGTCTTTGCTGATGCTGATGAACAGCTTGCAGCCGACCTCATCGTTGGCGGCATCTTCTACAATGCGGGCCAGATGTGTTCGGCTACTTCCAGGCTTGTCATTGAGAAATCCGTGGCACTACGCATTCTTGAAAGCGTCGTGGCGATGACCAAAGATTTGAAAAACGGCGACTCGCTTGATCCCGCAACCACCATGGGACCGATTACAACCAAGGCGCAATATGACAAGGTTCTGGACTATATCGCCAAGGGCAAAGCCCTTGGGCATCGCCTGATCACGGGTGGCGGCAAACCCGGTGGCATCAATCGCGGCTGGTTCCTTGAACCCACCATCTTCGTTGACGTTCCATCATCAAGTCCGCTCTGGCGTGAAGAAATTTTCGGCCCTGTGCTGTGTGTGCAGACTTTCGAGCGTGAAGAGGAAGCCATCGCTCTCGCCAATGATTGCGAATTCGGGCTGGTGGCAACAATCGTGAGCAGTGATTCAGCAAAGGCCCAACGTGTGGCAGATGCGGTGGAAGCGGGCCATGTCTGGATCAACAGCCCGCAAACCATCTTTGTCGAAACTTCCTGGGGCGGTTTCAAGGCCAGCGGCATCGGCCGTGAGCTCGGCCCCTGGGGCCTTTCCGCCTATCTCGAAGTCAAACATAAAACCACGCGCCTGCAAGCGTGAGTTAAGGGGAGAAAATGCAAGTCAAAACCATCCGCAATGTCTCGGACCTTCGCGTGGTCATGCACCGCAATGAGCGCCCGATCTATTTCATCTCCGCCACCAATTTCAATCTGCTGGGCATTGACCAGTGGGTGCGGAATTTCAAGTTCATCAGCTACATCGATTGCTTTGATGGCCGGCATCCCAAGGTGATGGTGCCCTCCAGGCAGCCCCACGCGGAATTTGAATCGATTGAGGACATCAACAATTATTTGCTCCAGCACAAGGATGTGGTGGACCAGGTTCAGCGCCGTGGCGGCAAGCCTGTGGCTACTTTTCTGATGTTCGATGAAGAGACAGAGTCGATCTGCAAGGATATCGGTCTTGAGGTGTGGTTCCCGAAAGCCAAGCTCCGCCAGCGCTGCGACAACAAGATGGAAACCGTGCGCATCGGCAACAAGGCGAAGGTGGCGTCGGTTCCCAATACGCTTGGGCCAGCGAAAACATTTGAGCAATTGATGACCTCCGCCAAGAAGGCAGGCATCGGCACTGATCTCGTGGTGCAGACGGCCTTTGGCGATTCCGGCCACACGACGTTTTTCATTTCCGACGAGCAGGAATATGCCCGCCACGCCAAGGAGCTTGCGGCGGAAAGCGAAGTGAAGATCATGAAGCGCATCAAGTGCCGGGGAGCTACCATGGAAGCCTGCGCCACGCGCTCCGGTACACTTGTCGGGCCGTTGCTCACCGAAGTGGTGGGCCGCAAGGAACTGACGCCCTACAAGGGTGGCTGGTGCGGCAACGAAATTTTCCCCGGCGCGTTTTCCGAGCGCATCCGCAACAAGGCCCGCGACATGGCCTACCGTTTCGGCAACCAGTTGATCAAGGAAGGCTATCGCGGCTATTTCGACCTGGATTTCCTGATCGACGAGAAAGATGGTGAAGTTTACTTGGGCGAACTCAATCCGCGCATTTGCGGGGCAAGCTCGATCACCAATCACTCGGCCTTCGCCTATGCCGATGCGCCACTCTTTCTCTTCCACCTCATGGAATTCAGCGGGCTCAAATACAAGATTGATGTGGAGGAATTGAACGCCCGCTGGGCCCAGAAGGAATTCATCGACTCGTGGTCGCAACTCGTGATCAAATCAACCAGCGAGAACGTGGATATCGTCTCCAACGCGCCGCCGACCGGGGTTTACAAGATGGCGATTGATGGCACCGTATCCTATGACCGCTTCGACTATGACCGCCAGGCGATTGAATCCGAGCGCGAGGCCTTTTTCCTGCGCATTACCGGACCCGGCGATTACCGTTATGAAGGGGCCGACCTCGGCATTCTCATCACCCGTGGCCGCGTCATGGGCGATGACTTCGATCTGAATGACCGGGCGCGAAACTGGATCCGGGGCATCAAAAAACTCTATGCGGCAAAGCCGCTGGTTGAGGCGCAGCGCGAAGAGGCTCCCACTGCGGGTTCATTCAAGATATTGTAGGTTTGATGGACATTGTGTTTGAAGCGATTGCCGAAGACAGGCCGGGGCCGAAATGGCGCTCCGTCTACGACCGTCACTGGCATGCCTATAGCCACTGGTTTCTGCGGGATGGCATTCGTTCGCGTCCCACTTATCTGGCGAGCCTCAAGTCACTAAAAGCCCACATGCCGGAATTATTGCCAGCCTATGAGTCGATCGTTGAAATGACGGGGGGCGGCGATCTTGAAGCACGCTTCCTTTCCATGTGGTGTCCGCCGACTTACGTTGGGGGCTGTTCGCAGGCGATTGTTGCGGGGCCGACGCCGGTTCTCATCCGCAATTATGACTACAGCCCACAGCTTATTGAGGGCACCTGGTTCGCCTCGCGGCTGAATGGCAAACGCGTGCTGGGCGTTGTCGATTGCCTGTGGGGCGTGCTCGATGGCATCAATGAGGATGGCCTTGCGGTGTCACTCGCCTTCGGCGGGCGCACGACATCAGGCAAGGGTTTCGGCATTCCCATCGTGCTCCGGTATGTTCTGGAATTTGCCTCAACCGTTGCTGAAGCTGTCGCCATGCTCAAGCGTATCCCTGTGCACATGGCCTATACGGTTGCACTCATGGACAGGGCGGGACATCACGCCACGGTATTCTTAAGTGCTGATCGCAAAGCCGAAGTGGTAGGTCGCCTCGTCACAACCAATCACCAGCACAAGGTGGAATGGCAGCGCCATGCGGCTGCGACAAAATCCGTGGAGCGCGAACAGGCGCTCACTGCCGCCTTGAACCACAACATTAATGCGGAAGCCATGCTCAAGGCCTTCATGTTGCCGCCGGTCTATCAAACAAATTATGGGCGCGGCTACGGCACGCTCTACACGGCAATGTATTACCCCGCCACGGCTTCCGCCGAACTGATCTGGCCGGGCACGCGCTGGCCGCAATCCTGCGCCGTCTTCACCGAAGGCAGCCACACCATCAGTTTCGATGAAATGGCAGAGGGTGGCCGCGCTCCGCCTCTCAAACGGGTTCACATTCCCAAAGGTGCGTTATGAAAATCATGGTCCTCGGCGCAGGTGTCGTTGGAACGGCGGCAGCCTATTATCTAGCGCGGGACGGCCACGACGTCACGGTTGTCGAGCGCTATGCGGATTCTGCCATGGGCACGAGCCAGAGCAACGCGGGGTTGGTGTCGCCGGGGGACTCAACCGCCTGGGCCTCGCCCGCCGCACTCACCACTTTCATGAAGTCGCTCTACACGCCGGGCCTTGGCATCAAAGTGCATTTCAGCCTCGATCCGCAATTCATCCTGTGGACCCTGCGTTTCCTCGGCCAGTGCACCACGGCCCGGGCCCATGCCAATACGGCGGTGAAGCTCCGGCTTGCCTTCTATGCGCGCCAATGCATCAATGAAATCTCGGAAGCAACCGGCATCACCTACGATGAGCGCCGCAAGGGCATTGTCTATTTCTACCGCTCGCAAGCAAGTTTCGATGCGGGCGCCAAGCACATGCAGTTCATCGCCGACCGCGGCCTTGAAATTGAAATTGCCAACCGCGACAGGCTTGTCGAAATTGAGCCCGGCCTTGCGGCCGTGAAGGACCAGCTTGCCGGCGGCATTTATTCGCCCATGGACCAGACGGGAGACTCAGCGCTTTTCGTGCGCTCGCTCGCCGACTGGTCTGCCAAAAATCTCGGCGTGAAATTTGTTTATGACACCACCGTTGATGGTCTCGATATCGAAGGCAATGTCATACGCGCCGTGAAAACGAACAGGGGTGCTATGCCCTGCGATGCCGTGGTGCTTTCCCTTGGACCGGAAAGCGGTCTCATGGGCCGCAAGCTCGGCATTGATCTCCCCGTCTATCCTGTCAAGGGCTACACCGCCACGATGGCAATTGGTGGCAATGAGGGCCCAACCATGGGCGGCGTTGATGAGGACAGGCTCATTGCCTATTCGCGCCTTGGCAATCGTTTGCGCATGGCCTCGACTGCTGAATTTGCAGGCTTTGACCGCAGCCACAAGCCATCTGACTTCAACGCCCTGTTCAAGACGGCGAAAGATTTATTCCCCGGTTTGATTGATGAAAACAAGGCGGAACTTTGGGCGGGCTTCAGGCCCATGATGCCCAATTCCGTGCCCGTCCATGGCCGTGCCCGTTATGCAAATCTCTATCTCGATACGGGCCACGGCCATGTCGGCTGGACCATGGCCTGTGGTTCCGGGAAATTTGTGAGCGACCTCGTGGCGGGGCGGAAACCTGACATCGATCCGCAGGGCCTGCTGTATCAGAACTAGGAAACAAAATGTCCGGTCCGCAAATCACCATTGATCTCAGCCGCATTGAGCGCAATGCGAAAGCCGTGGTGAAGCGCTGCGCGCAATCGGGCATTCAGGTTTTTGGCGTCACCAAGGGAACTTGCGGCATGCCGCAAGTGGCGCGTGCCATGCTGCGCGGCGGTGTTGTGGGCATTGCTGAATCGCGCTTTGAGAATATCCGCAGGCTGCGCGACAGCGGCATTCAATGCCCCATTATGCTGCTGCGCAGCCCGCCGCTGTCGCGGGCCGAGGAAGTGGTGCGCACGGTTGACATCAGCCTGCAATCGGAACTCACCATCATCAAGGAACTGGCGCGGATCGCCGAACGGCTTGGCCGCGTGCATGATATCATTCTAATGATTGATCTCGGCGATCTGCGCGAAGGCATCTGGCCCAATGAACTTCTGCCCACGATTGAGAAAATACTGGAAATGCGTGGCGTGCGTGTTGCCGGCGTTGGCACGAACCTCACCTGCTTTGGTGCCATCGTGCCCACGCGGGAAAACCTGAACCAGCTTGAGGGCCATGCCTACAAAGTCGAGCGCCTCACGGGCCTGCGGCTTGACTGGGTGTCGGGTGGCAACTCTTCTTCGCTGCCCCTTCTGCTGGCCGGCGGCATGCCGAAGGGCATCAACAACCTGCGCATCGGCGAAGCCATCCTGCAAGGCGGGCGCGATACTTTTCTTGAGCAGCCCTGGGATGAACTTGACAGTGATGCCTTCCGACTTTCCGGCGAATTGCTGGAGGTCAAAACCAAGCCCTCCATGCCCATCGGAAAATCCGGCATTGACGCCTTTGGGCAAAGGCCGCAATTCACCGACGAGGGCGACCGCCTGCGCGGCATTGCCAATATCGGCCGGGAAGATGTGATGGTTGAAGGCATGACGCCGACCAATCCCGGCGTGCGGGTGCTGGGCGCTTCGAGCGATCATCTCGTGCTCGATCTCACCGATGCGAAGCCGCCGTTGGGTGTGGGTGACCGCGTGGATTTTCGCCTGAACTATGGTGCCATGCTGGCGGTCATGACATCGGAATATGTGGAGAAAGCCCCCATGCATGATGCTGAAGTTGCACCCCCACAAAAGCGCGCGGCCATCATTGCCACGCCTCAATCCGCGCAGGTGCTGGAAGCGCAATCGCTGGCGGAAAAACTGGAGGCGATTGGTTTTGAAGTCTCATCCAAGGTCACATCGGGAGCTATTGCACTTTTTGCAGGCGAGGACCGCGGCGTTGTTGGCCAAGCCCTGCAATGGGCGGCTGGCGAAAAGGACGAGATCGGGCTTATCTGGATTGATAGCCATGCACCTCACGACATCCTGAAGAATACCTTGTCCGCGTTGAATTCCCACCTATCGCCGGAAAATATCGTGCTCGTAGGCCTGCGCGAGGCCAGTGCTGAAGACGCCACCTTTCTCAAAACCTCGCGCATAACCGTTTTTACTATGGTGGAGATTGACGCCACTGGTATCCGTGAAGTCATGCGCGAAGCCATCCGCATTGCAACCGCTGGAACGAAGAGTATTCATGTCAGCTATTCGCCAACGGTCACGGAAATTCCGGCCAGCATCGAAGGCTCAGGTGGTATCACGGTGCGCGAAACCCATCAGGTGATGGAAGCCATCGCCACCTCAGGCAAAATGATTTCCATGGATGTCTCGCCGCTCCCAGCAACGCTTGAGCCCCGGGTTGGCGCCACCACCACCCACTTTATCCTCTCGGCCTTCGGCAAACGGATTTTGTAATGCCCTAAAGTCAGGTGGGCGGCCTGAGCAAAGCAGGGATGGCATCGGAGGCTATCGGCTTGCTGAAATAGTAGCCCTGGATTTCATCGCAATTGTTGGTTCGCAGGAACTCGACTTGTTCAGCAGTTTCAACGCCTTCGGCGATTACCCTCAGATTCAGCTTCTGCCCCAGTGAAATCACGGCGCCGGCCACGGCCTTGTCGCTGTCATTGGTGGCGAGATTGCTGATGAACGACCTGTCGATCTTCAGCCTGGCGACAGGGAAAGTCTTCAGCGCGTTAAGACTGGAGTAGCCGGTTCCGAAGTCGTCAATGGCGAGTTGCACGCCGAGTTTGCGCAGTGCCTGCATTGTGGCAACCGCCTGGTCGACATCATGCATGATGAGGCTTTCGGTGATTTCGAGTTCGAGGTATTTGGCGTCCAGCCCGCTCTCGCTCAGGGCGTTGATCACGCGGTTGATCAGGTTCTTTTCGCGGAATTGCCGGGCCGAGACGTTCACGCAGACACTGACGGGCGGCAGGCCCTGGTCCTGCCAGGCCTTGTTCTGCCGGCAGGCCTCATGCAGGACTCAAGCGCCGATCTGCACGATCAGTCCGGTTTCCTCGGCCACGGGAATGAACTTGATTCGAGACAGAAGTCCATGGGTGGGATGCTGCCAGCGGATCAGTGCTTCGGTGGCGAAGATGCGGCCCGAGCGCAAGTCGACCTGCGGCTGGTAGTGCAGGACGAACTCCGAGCCCACAATGGCGTTGCGGATTTCCTGCTGCTGGGTGAGCCTCTCATGAATCCTGGCATTCATTTCGGCGGTGTAGAACTGCACATTGTCGCGGCCGGCGTCCTTGGCCTTGTACATGGCGGCATCGGCATTCCGGACCAGGGTTTCAGGATTTTCACTGTCGGCGGGATAGGTGGCAACACCCATGCTGCATGTAATGTAGAGAGTGCGTCCCTCAAGGACGACGGGTTCGGCGACTGCTGCCCTGATGCGGCTGAGCGTTGCCGAAACGATGGCTGGACTGGCGGGCTGGTCAACCAGCAGGATAATGAATTCGTCACCGCCGAGGCGCATTACCGTGTCAGTCGAGCGCACTGATGCCACCATGCGGCCAGCGATCACTTTCAAGAGCTGGTCGCCGGCATTGTGGCCGAGGCTGTCATTGATATTCTTGAAATGGTCGAGATCGACGAACACCACCGAAACCCAGGGGTTGCGGCGCTGGGTCTGAAGAATTGCCTGGGTCAGGCGGTCGTTAAGCAAGCTGCGGTTGGGGAGGCCCGTCAGGGCATCATGGTGGGCGAGGAACCTAATCCGGTCTTCGGCGCGCTTGCGTTCGATGGCGATGCCGGCAATGCGGATGGTGATATCGATCAGGCGGGTCTCGACCGGTGTCGGCTCGCGCACGGTGGTCGAATACATGGCAAAGACGCCAAGCACAGCGCCATCATGGGCGAGGATGGGCGTTGACCAGCAGGAGCGGTAGCCATGGGGCTCGGCCACATGGCGGAAATCCTTCCACAGGGGATCGCTCATGATGTCAGTCACGATCACGGCTTTGCGGTGATAGACGGCGGTGCCGCAAGAACCCACCGTGGGACCAATTTGCACGCCATCAATGGCCTTTGTATATTCTGTTGCCAGGCTTGGCGCTGCGCCATGCCTCAACGTCTGGCCATCGACGTCAAGCAGCAGGACGGAGCCAAAGATGCCGGTCAACTGGGATTCAACGAGATGCATGAGGCGGTCAAGCACATCCTCAAGAGTGGCGCTCATGGCGATCATTTCGAGGATTTGCGCCTGTCCGTCTCGCAGTCTGTCAGCGCGCTTGCGTTCGGTAATGTCGCGGGCAATGCCGACGAGACCGAAGATTTCATTGTTCTCATCGCGGAGCGGCACTTTGGTTGAGAGCAGCCACTTGGTGATGCCCGCCGCTTCGACGACATATTCCTCCTTGTCAATCATCGGCCTGCCGCTGCGCAGAACTTCCAGTTCATCGGCGCGAAACTCGCTGGCAATTTCCGGCGCGTGAAAGTCAAAGTCGGATTGGCCGATCACTTCGCTTGTCGATTTCCTGCCATTGTCAATGGTGAGAGCCTTGTTGGCGACGAGGAAGCGGCTCTCGGTGTCTTTCACCCATAGGTAATCGGGCACAAAGTCGATCAGGGCCTGGAGCGAGATGAGCTCGTTGACCACGGCGCGCCGGGGCTTGAGCTGGGAAATGTCATCGTGGGTTGCCACCCAGCCGCCATCCGCCATCCGCTGGTGGCAGATATGAATTGTCCGGCCGTCCTTGAGTTCGGCGGTCCAGGTTTTTGCGGTGCTGCCGGAATTTACCTCAGCGCACCAGCGGAGATAGTCGTCAACGACGCTCATGAGACAGGTTCCGAGCGCTGCGCGGCGTTCGGTGATTTCTCGAAGCGTCGTACCGGTCTTCACGTCGTTGGGTGCAAGATGATAAATTTCCGCATAGCGGCGGTTGCTCAGGATCAGGCGCTGGTTGGCATCGAAAAAGCAAATGCCCTGCGATATCTTTTCGATGGCTGTTTCGTAGCGCAGCATTTGCGCTTCAAGGGTCGCAATTCTATCCTGCTGGTCGCGCGCAAGGAAATCCTGCTGCTCGACCTGCAACTTTGCCAGCGTTTCAAGAGTTGTTTTTTCAGGCGCCCCCGCAGCCTGTTTTACGCGATACTTTCCCACACCGTTCCTCCGCTCCCCCCGGGCAGAACAAGACCTGACTGGTCCTTCAGACTTGAAAATTTTATTCAAGTTAGGGTGGCGGACTTAACTGCTGGTGAATTGTTGCGGCAAACCAGCCCCACTGTGTTTTGTGGTAAAGGATTGCTTACGCGGTATTTTTCAGGATTCAGAACAGGAAGTCGCCATTATATGCGGGCAGCGTTTGCACTCCGCCCGGATCAAAGGCGAAGTTTGCGGCGTCGACATCGGCCAAGGTGTGGCCAGCCAGGATCACGGTGCTGTTTGAGCCGTAGCGGACGTAAAGGTCGACGCCGTTCTGGGTGAAGGTGAGGTTGGCCATGCTGGTCACGGCCGCATTGCCCGAGAAGATGATAGTGTCGCCGTCCACGCCGAAGGTGAAATCGGTGATCGTGTCCAGGTCGTCGCCCATGCGTAGAAGGAAAGTGTCGGAGCCCTCGCCACCGGTCAACGTGTCCTTGCGGGTGCCGCCTACGATATAGTCATCGCCACCGCCACCTAATATCGTGTCATAGCCGAAGCCCGCATTGAGATAGTCGTTTGTATCGGTGCCGTGGATCACGTCATTTGCCGTGCTGCCGACGGCGTAGTTAAAGGCAACAGCATTATCGCCAAAGATATCAGTTGCCGCGTGGCTTGTGCCGCCGCCGCTGACAAGGGCCCAGGTGCTGTTTTCGCCACTGGTATCAAGGGCCGGATTGTAATCGAGCATGGCGCGCGCTACGCTGATGCCGTTGCCAGTGTCGGGCGAGCCGTGGAAGTTGATGTCCCGGTTGGTGTTGGCGATTTCGATGGTGTTGCCGGTTTCGGCATTCCAGGCGGAGAACACCACCGAATGGCGGCCATTATACAAAACGAGTCCGGCGAATGTATTGCCGAAAGATTCCGACAGCAGAATGTTATAGCCATTGCCGTCGCCGCCCTTGTTGTGGGCGCCATCGATGAGAATATTGTCAGCTGTCACGCCGACGGTTGAGGTCAGCGAAATTCCATTGCTGGCCGCATCCAAAACAGAGATGTTGGTGAGCGCAGCGCCCGATACGGCGGTGAGATGGATGGCGCTCAGGCCGTCATAACCCGCCTGCGTGTTGACGAAGTCATAGGGGTTTGCAGCACCCAGATTGGAAGTCACGGTGAAGTCGCCAAGCGCCACATTGCGCAGCATGCCGATTTCGAACACGCGGGTCTCGCCCAGTTCCATGGTGTAGGGCACCGGGCTTTTGAGACGGATGGTGTTGCCATCCACGCTTTCGATCTCGGCGATGAACTCGCGGAAGGGCCGCTGGTCGGCATCTTCCCAGAGCACATTGGTCCAGCCGTTGGCGGCAAGATATTCAGGCGTGTTGGGCTGGTAGAGATAGATCGCGTCGCCAGCGGCAAGGCCGTGGCCATCGGCCAGCGTGATCACATCCTGCCCCGCGGTTATGATGGCTTGTGCAAGACCCACATAGGTCTTGGCGCCGCCTGTCAGCTGAATGGCATCGGCTTCGGTGCCGGGCGCAAAACTGAAACGCAGAACAGTGCCTTCTTCGCTTTGCCCGCGCAGGGTAACGTCGTCGCGGGCTATGACAATGGCCTCGTTGAATTCATGGACACCATCGGCGAGCACAAAACTTGTGCCCGCTTCCGCGCTGGCGATCATGGCGTTGAGTTCTGCCGCCGTCGTATCAATGCCGATCAAAATGGTGGGTGGCACATGAATGAGCTGCACGCCATCGGCGGTGATGACGGCTCCTTCAAGGGCCGCCTTGTTGACGCCCTGAAGCAGAATGCTGTTGCCATTGCCGAAATTGATCAGCGCGCCGGAGGCCGTATCGGTTGTCACGTCCATCAGCGCATTGAGGGTGGGCAGCGCCACCCCTGTGAATGCAATCGTGTCGGTGCCCACGTTGAAGCCAGAAACCGTGTTCGCGCCGAAGCTCGCGCCATACGCGATCGTGTCGGCGGCTGCACCTGCGATCAGCGTATCCGCGCCGCCGCCGCCGTCCAGTGTTGAGCCCGTGGCCGCCGCCGTGATAGTGTCATTGCCGCTGCCGCCGTGGACTTGCACGAGCGCGCCATTGGCGATGGTCACCTTGTTGACCACGGCATTTGCCAGATTAACCTGGCCAACGCCTGCCACCACAAGGGTTCCCGCCGTAAGGCCAGTGGCCGCAAGGCTGTCGATGCCGTTCACGCCACTTACAACCGTCAGGCGCTGGCTGTCCGATTGGCTGAGCATGCCATTGCTGATGGTGACGGAGAGGGTGGCGTTGCCAAGGCGCGAGAAGTCGAAGGCGTCCACGCCTTTCAGGCTTCTGTAGCTTGCGGAGTTGAAACTGTAATCGCCACTCGCGGTGATGGCGAGGGTGTCAAAGCCTCCGCCGAGATCAATCCGGGCTTTGGAAAGTTTTGCGGCGCTGAGCAGCAGGGTATCGCTTGCGCCATCGCCCACATACCAGGACCCGCCGAAAATTCTGATTGTCATGATTACCCGCCCCCGCCTCTCACGAATTTGACGCTAACACAATTTGTGCCATGGCGGAACGAAGGATTTACGTATCGTTAACCATGATGGCAGCCTGCAACCCGCATTCGGCCACAAATGCTGTGCCGAATACGGACTTCAGCGCTAGCCTTTCGAGATTCATGCCAGTTAAGGAGTGGGGATTAATTCCGTACTTTGATTTTAACTGTAACTGAACAAGCATGAGGCGTAAAAACAGACGCAAATTCTTTAGAATATTTAATATTATGGTATTGTTTTATCATCACAAATACACGCAAAGGAAGGCGCAAAATTGACCGCAATATCCGCCCTGGAACCGATGTTGCCGCCCGAGGGAAATCGCGATCTCGAAGATCTCGTGGTGGAACTTGTGAGCAAGGCGAGTGCATTTACGGCGCGGCTGCATCCGGTGCTGCGCAGTTCCGTCGGCGAACTCGTCAGGTCAATGAATTGCTATTATTCAAATCTGATCGAGGGGCACAACACCCATCCCATCGATATCAACCGCGCGCTCAACGGCGATTATTCAAGGGAACAAAAAAAGCGCAATCTTCAAATGGAAGCGCGCGCTCATATTGAGGTGCAAGCGCTGATTGATAACGGCCAAATGCCCGTGCCGCTCATCTCTGAAGATGGCATCAAGTGGCTTCACCGTGAATTTTGCGCGCGCATGCCAGCTGATTTGTTGTGGGTCGAAATCCCTGATACGGGAAAGCGGCTTCCTGTTGTTCCCGGCGAATTACGCACGCAGCTTGTGAAGGTGGGCCGCCATGTGGCGCCGGAACCCACGGCGCTGCACGATCTGTTGAAGCGATTTGCTGAAGCCTATGGCAGCAAAGGCCTGTCGCGTATTCAGAAGATCGTCGCCGTTGCGGCATCGCATCATCGGCTTGGCTGGGTTCATCCCTTCATTGATGGCAACGGGCGCGTCATGCGCCTGTTCTCGCACGCCATGCTGCGTGAGCTTGGCGTTGGTTCCGAGTTATGGTCCATTTCGCGGGGGCTGGCGCGCGAAGTTGAAACCTACAAGATGCTTTTGATGGCCGCCGATGAACCGCGGCGCGGCGATCTTGATGGCAGGGGCAATCTCACGGAAGCGGGTCTTGTTGACTTCTGCGACTTCTTCCTTCGCAGTTGCCTTGATCAGGTCACCTTCATGGAAAGCCTGATGGAGCCGCAGGAGCTTCTCAACCGCATTGAAATCTGGTGTGAGGAAGAAGTGCGTGGCCGGCGGCTTCCAAAAGGCTGCTGGCTCCTGCTGCGCGAAGCGGTCGTGGCGGGAGAATTCGGCCGGGGCCAGGCGGCCCAGATCACGGGCTATCAGGAGCGGCAGGCTGGAACAGTGTTGAAGGCGCTTGTCAAAAAGGGGTTGCTTGTTTCACCCACATTGCGCGGCAAGGTTCGCCTTGGTTTTCCAATTTCAATTGTCGAACGCTGGCTGCCGCGCCTTTATCCCGTGGGATAGTGCGAAGCCGTAGAGTCCGAGTGCAACATTCAATTAGCTCTGACAATTGTTGGGTATCTACCCAACCCACTCAGATCCACAATACTCTCACTACTGTCCATGCGCGATAACTCACCAATTTTTCTGTCCAAAGATTTTATTTGTCCTGCTCAATTCTTCCGTGAATTCCTTGCAGCCGTCCGCCGGATAATCTCGTCGGAATTGGCGAGCAGGTTGCGCACAGCGATGCGGGCGGCTTGCGGTTTGCGCAGCCTTATGTTGCGCTCGATCTTTTCATGGAGGTCCTGGGCGTGGTGCAGGTCGTGGGCCTTGCGGGTGATGAAGATGAACAGGTTGTTGAGCGCCTGGTCGATGATCACGCCTAAGGGCAGGAGCAGCTCATTGTTGGTGGCCTTGAGAATGCCGATGTGAAAGCGCACGTCGGCTTCGGTGCGCTCGTGGAGCGACGGAGCCGTGGCCATGTCGTGGCAGGCGGCGCTGATTTCGTGCATCTGATCTTCGGTGTGAAGTTCGGCGGCAAGCGCTGCGGCTTCCGGTTCCAAGATGTAGCGGAATTGCTGGAGCGAGAGCAGAAATTTTTCGCGGTTGGGGGCGGTGGCGTACCACGCTAAAATGTCGTGGTCGAGCAGGCTCCAGCGTTCCCGGGGTTCCACGCGGCTGCCAACCTTTGGCCTGGAAATGAGCAGGTTCTTGGCCATCAGGATCTTGATGCCTTCGCGCACGGCCGAGCGGCTCACCTTGAAATCGGTGGCCCATTTCGCCTCGTTGGGCAGGACGGTTCCGGGGGCAAATTCGCCGCGCACAATGCGCATGCCGATCGCTTCGGCCACCGAGGAATGCACGCTGCCGGGCCCGCGTTTCAGTTTGGGCGGGGCCTTCTTGCGATGCAACGAGGCGGCGGTGGGAAGCGGTGCCGTGCTTTTGTCCACTTGGGGCCTACTCGCTGTTCTGGCGGAATTTGCGCACGCGGTCGAACGAAACTGCCAGCAATATAGCCCCGCCGATGAAGCAGCCCTGCCAGAAGGCGTTGATGCCGAGAAGGCCCAGGCTGTTGCGGATCACTTCGATGAGGGCAGCACCGATGATGGCGCCCGTTGCCGTGCCCACGCCGCCTGCAAGGGCAGCGCCGCCGATAACGGCTGCGGCAATGACCTGAAGTTCCAGACCCGCGCCGATGTTGGTGGTGATCGCCCCCAGCCAGCCGGTTTGAATAATGCCGGCGATGCCTGCCGAAAGCGATGAAATCATGTAAACCGCAACCTTGATCGGTTTCACGGGGACGCCGGTCAAAGTCGCTGCGTGTTCATTGCCACCAATGGCATAGACATAGCGGCCAAACCTTGTCCAGCGCAGGACGAAGCCGGTGATCAGTGCCAGAATGATCATGTAAAGTACCGGGTTTGCGATGCCGAAGAACCAGGCGCCACCACCCAATGACAGCAACAAATCATGGTCGGGCCCGAACTGGAACACCACGGTATTTCCCGATGCGACCATTGCGAGACTTCGCGCAATGGAAAGCATGCCGAGTGTGACCACAAAGGACGGCATGCCGACATAGGCGATGAGTATACCGTGAACGAAGCCAATCAGGAGGGACGTGGCAATCGCGGCGGCGATGCCGACCTCGATGCCGTAACCCGCATGCATGGTGACCCCCAGCACCATGCTACAGAGGCACAGCACGGAGCCCACCGAAAGGTCGATGCCGCCGGTAATGATGACGAGCGTCATGCCCAGGGCGATGATGGCCACAAAGGTGACGTTGCGGGTAATGTTGTAGAGGTTCTTCGTGGTGTCGAAGGAGTCCGTGTACAAAGACAGGAACACGCAGGCGAGGACGACCGCGATAAAGACCCAGAAGGTCTGGCTGCTCAGTTTTTCCGAAAGCCAGCTTTGCTGTTTCTGTTCAATTGTCTTGGCCATTGTGCTTGCCGTCGTCGACATGTGATACCTTCCAAATACTATAATCGGGTGCCGGTCATACCTGCTCGATGGCCCCGGTGATAAGCCCGGTGACCTCCTCAGGCGAACTTGCGGCGATTTTCTTGTCCGCCACCTTGCGCCCGCGCCGGAGCACAATAATGCGGTCGGCAACCGAGAACACGTCTGGCATGCGGTGGCTGATGAGCACCACGACAATGCCCTGGTCGCGCAGCAGGCGGATCAAGTTCAAAACTTCAGCGACCTGGCGCACGGAAATGGCGGCTGTGGGCTCATCCATGAGCACGATCTTGGGGTTGGAAAGGCGGGTGCGGGCGATTGCTACCGCCTGGCGCTGGCCGCCCGACATCTGCTTGACGAGATCGCGGGGGCGGGTTTCGGACTTCAGTTCGGCGAAAATCTGGCCGGCGCGCTTATACATGCTGGCATAGTCGAGAACCTTGAAGGGGCCAACCCCCAGGCGCTGTTCGCGACCGAGAAAAACATTAGCCGCCGCCGTCAGGTTGTCGCAAAGCGCCAGGTCCTGGTGCACGATCTCAATGCCGTGTTCGCGGGCTTCCACCGGCCGGTGCATGACCAGTTCCTTGTCCTCCATGCGCATGGTGCCGTGGCTGGGGCGGTAATTTCCAGCGATCATTTTGACCAGGGTGGACTTGCCGGCGCCGTTATCGCCCATGAGGCCCACAACCTCGCCCGCCTCAAGGGAAAGCGAAATGTCATTGACGGCCTGAATTGCGCCGAAATGTTTTGAAATGTTGGTAAGTTCGAGAATTGCCACCGGTCCGCTTGCCTCCCTTTGTCATTATGGCGGATTTACCATACGTCGGACAGGTGTCAATGAATTGTACGACTAATATCCGTATTGTAGGATAAATAGCGCTTGACGGGTGCGCCGTGCCGCTATTAGGTATTGCACAAAGAAGAAAACAAGAAATGCTTATCAGCCCAGGCGGGCCGTCCGGGGGATCGTGTGATGACCCCTGTACCGTCTGACAACCGGGCTGATTTTGTGTGGCGGGCACGTCGTGCCAGTCTGTTCTAAAGGGAGAAGTAAAATGAAAAAAACATTATTGCTTGCCGTCACCGTTGCCGCCTTGGCACTCGGCGCCGGGGAGGCTATGGCCAAGAAACAATTGGTCATTGTCGTCAAGGGCCTCGACAACCCGTTCTTCGAAGCGATCAATCAGGGTTGCCAGAAATGGAACAAGGAAAACCCCGACTCGGAATACGAGTGCTTCTATACGGGTCCGGCATCAACATCTGACGAAGCTGGCGAAGCCCAGATCGTTCAGGACATGCTCGGCAAGCCTGACACCGTTGCAATGGCCATTTCGCCATCGAACGCCAAGCTGATTGCCCAGACCATCAAGACCGCCAACACTTCAATTCCGATCATGACGCTTGACGCCGACTTGGCGGCAGAAGACTCAGCACTGCGCAAAACCTACCTTGGCACTGACAACTACCTGATGGGTTCGCGCATTGGCGAATACATCAAGAAGGCGAAGCCCAATGGTGGCACGATCTGCACGATCGAAGGCAACCCTGGTGCTGATAATATCTTGCGTCGCGCGCAGGGCATGCGCGACACCTTGACGGGACAAACGGGTCTCGCGGAGCTGAAGGGTGAAGGTGGCTGGACCGAAGTTGCTGGTTGCCCCGTATTCACCAATGACGATGGTGCCAAGGGCGTTCAGGCGATGACGGACATTCTTGCCGCCAACCCGAAGCTCGACGCCTTCGGCATCATGGGCGGCTGGCCGCTGTTTGGCGCACCGCAGCCCTACCGTGATCTGTTCAAGCCGATGGCTGACAAGATCGCCAGCAACGATTTCGTCATTGGCGCCGCTGACACCATCGGTGACGAAGTGGCAATCGCTGCCGAAGGCTTGGTCACTGCGTTGGTCGGACAGCGTCCGTTCGAAATGGGCTACCTTGCCCCGGGCGTCATGATCAAGTTGGTCACGGGTGAAAAGGTTGATGATCCGGTGTTCACCGGCCTCGACGAATGCACCAAAGACACGGTTGACACCTGCATCCAGAAGTAACTCCAAGAATGTGGGTCGCCTGGCCAACGGGCGCCCCCCAACCAGCCCAGCATGAGGCTGGGGAAATGCGCGACAGACACAGCTGATACTTGCTTCGTCAAGTAACCGACTGATCTGTAAAGCTGCGGTCCAGCCGGCAACACCTTCCAGTTGTCGGCTGGTCTTTTTTTGCGGAAATTCTGTCCAATCTAATATAGTGCATTGCACAATTTGTTCGCATGAGCGAGATTACTCGCATGCGCGAAAGCGATTTATCCATACTTGTCGTCGATGAGAACCGCCTGCGGGCGGGTGTCATTGAAGATGCATTGCATGAGGCGGGTTATGCCCGTGTTGTGGTCGTGCACGAAATCATGGGGTTGGTTCGCCGGATCGAAGAAACGGCACCTGACGTCATCGTCATTGATATTGAGAATCCCAACCGCGATGCGTTGGAAAGCCTGTTTCAGGTTTCGCGTAGCGTGCAGCGGCCCATAGCCATGTTTGTTGACCATTCCGACAAGGGCATGATTGAGGCTGCGGTTGAAGCCGGTGTTTCCGCCTACATTGTTGATGGTCTGAAAAAGGAGCGGGTGAAACCGATCCTCGATATGGCCATCATCCGTTTCAAGGCTTTCGCCAAACTGCGCAGCGAGCGTGATGATGCCAAGCGGGCGCTTGGCGACCGCAAGCTGATTGACCGTGCCAAGGGGATTTTGATGCAGCAGCGGGGATTTGATGAACCGGCGGCTTACGGCCTCATGCGCCGTGCGGCCATGGAGGAGAACCGGCGCATGGTTGAAATCGCACAAAGTATTGTGACGGCGGCTGGATTGCTCGGCGGGAAAGGCAAGCAATGACACGAGAGATCATACGTTTCGGATTCCTGCCGCTCACCGACGCGGCCATTCCCATTGTGGCCCATGAGATGGGGTTTGCGGCAGAGGAGGGGGTGGCGCTGGAACTGTCGCGCGAAACGTCATGGGCCAATATCAGGGACCGCATGGCGGTTGGCCATTTTGATGCGGCCCATCTTCTGGCGCCCATGCCGATTGCGGCAGCCCTGCAATTGCTGCCCATGTCTTCTTCAATCATCGTACTCATGGCGCTTGGTCTTGGAGGGAATGCGGTAACGGTTTCTTCCGTCTTGTGGGCAGAGATGAAAGCTCATGGCGCCGCATCGCTCAGCACAGCACGCGAAATGGGTGCAGCACTTAGGCAAGCTTTACAGCAACGCGCGCGCGCCGGGCTGCCGAAGCTGGTGTTTGGAATCGTGCATGCCTTTTCCGCACATAACTACGATCTCTGCTACTGGTTAGCCGAGTGCGGCATTGACCCAAGGTCTGATGTTTCAATAGCGGTTGTGCCTCCGCCACTCATGCCGGAGGCTATGCAAGCGGGTCATCTCGATGGCTGTTGTGTCGGCGAACCGTGGAACTCCGCCGCAGTCGCTCGTGGCACCGGAGTCATTGTCACGAGCAAGATTGAACTTTGGAAAGACAGCCCGGAAAAAGTCCTTGGCGTTCGTGAAAGCTGGGAGGGCATACACAGGGATGAACTGCAGGCCTTGCTGCGTGCCCTCGACAGGAGTGCTCACTGGTGTGCAAGTCCCGGCAATGCAACTACATTGGCTTTACTGCTGTCACTGCCTGCGTATCTCTCACAGCCCGTTGAAGTTATCCTTCCGGCCCTGACCGGGTCGTTGCAAATTGGCGGGGCGAACCGGAGCGTTCCGGGCTTCCTTTCCTTTGATACTCCGCAGTCAACATTGCCGGAGCCCGCCCATGCGGCCTGGTTCTATGCCCAGATGGTGCGGTGGGGGCAGGCCGATCTTTCTAAACAAAATCTCGAACGGGCGATGAAGTGCTACAGGCCGGAAATTTATGCCGAAACAATCGGCGCTCAGTATCGCCATCCGAATGAATTTGGCGGCTTCTTCGATGGCCGGATTTTCAATCCCAAGCAGATTGAATCCTATCTCGCGTCACTGCCATTTGCTGGGGCCTAATTTTTAGGCGTTCTTGTGCACTGCACAATAATTCAGCGTGTTTCTGCTGGATATTTGACCGCGCAGCCAGGAAACATTTCCATGAACTTTGTTAATTCATTGAAATAAAACGACTAATTTTGTATCCACCATTTGGCACAGGCCGTGCAAAGGAGAGGGCAGCAACCAGAGTTGGTTTCCATCAGAAGGCTCAAAATCGGGCCGAACGGCAACGTCGCCGGAGTTTTCGGGGAGGTCTTGATGAAAGCCACTCCTGAAAGTTCCAGTGGCGTTTTTTGTTTTTGGAGGCCTTGTCAGACACATTTTCAGGAGATTTCGAGATGCCCACAATATCAACCAGACTAAACCGACGTTCTTTTATCAAGCGATCTGTGGCGACGGCTGCCCTTCTAACTGCAGCGAGGCAGCTCATGCCGAGTGGTGCCTACGCGGCGACGGCTGCACCGGAAGTTACCAGTGCTAAACTGGGTTACATCGCACTCACTGATGCGGCTCCGCTGGTGATTGCCAAGGAGAAGGGTCTGTTTGAAAAATTTGGCATGCCCGATGTTGAAGTGGCCAAGCAGGCCTCATGGGCTGCCACGCGTGACAATCTTGTTCTCGGCGGTGAAGCCAACGGCATTGATGGGGCCCATGTTCTCTCGCCCATGCCCTATCTCATCAACACGGGCAAGGTGACGCAGAACAATGTTGAAGTGCCGATGTCGATTCTGGCGCGGCTCAATCTCGATTGTCAGGCCATCTCCGTCTCCAATGAATTCAAGGATTCGGGTGTTGGCCTTGATGCTGGAAAGCTCAAGGCTGCCTTTGAAGCCAAGAAGGCTGCTGGCAAAGAAGTCAAAGTCGCCATGACATTCCCGGGCGGCACCCACGACTTGTGGATACGTTATTGGCTGGCGGCTGGTGGCATCAATCCTGAGACCGATGTTTCCACCATCGTGGTTCCTCCACCGCAGATGGTTGCCAACATGAAAGTTGGCAATATGGACGCGTTCTGCGTGGGCGAACCCTGGAACGAGCAACTGGTTAACCAGGGCATCGGCTTTACGGCGGCGACCACGGGTGAATTGTGGAAGGGCCATCCGGAAAAAGCGCTCTCGATGCGGGCTGACTGGGTTGAGAAAAATCCCAATGCAGTGAAGGCCATTCTGATGGCCGTGATGGAAGCCCAGCAATGGTGCGAGGCGATGGAGAACAAGGACGAGTTGGCAGCCGTCGTTGGCAAACGCCAGTGGTTCAATGTTCCGCCTGCGGACATCATTGGCAGGCTCAAGGGCGATGTCAATTACGGCAATGGCCGGACCGTGAAAGATGAAAGCCTGCGGATGAAGTTCTGGGCCGATCATGCGTCCTATCCCTTCAAGAGCCATGACTCGTGGTTCCTGGCAGAAAATATCCGCTGGGGAAAATTCGCGCCCGACATGGATGTAAAGGCGCTAGTTGACAAGGTGAACCGGCATGACCTGTGGCTGGAAGCAGCGAAGGAATTGGGTGTCACCGATCTTCCGGCGTCGCCGTCACGCGGACCCGAAACCTTCTTCGACGGCAAGATTTTCGATCCCGACAACATCACCGCCTATCTCGAAGGCCTTGCGATCAAGAAGATCGCCTAACTGGAATAATGGGAAGGACTGCAAGAGCATGACGGCCACTGCGCGAAAAATAGCCATGTTACCTCAAACAGTGGAAGACCCGCGGAAGGAAAGCGTTGTTGCTTTCACGCCGCGGACAAAACCCTCATCTCGTCCCCTCTTGCAACGCCTTTCTTCTCTTGGCGAAAAGGTCTTGCCTCCATTGATAATGACGGCGGTGCTGCTGATTATCTGGCAACTGGCTTTTGGTGCTGCGGGTTCAACCCTGCCGTCTCCATTGCAGGTCTGGACGGATGCCAATGACCTAATCGTCAATCCTTTCTTTGACTTTGGCTCGCAAGACATTGGTTTGGGCTGGCGCGTGCTCACGTCCTTGCAACGCGTTGCAATTGGCTTCGGTTTTGCCGCCATCGTTGGCATATTGATGGGGGCCGTTGTCGGCCAATCCGTCTGGGCCATGCGCGGGCTCGATCCCATTTTTCAGGTCTTGCGCACGATTCCACCGCTCGCGTGGTTGCCGATTTCACTAGCAGCGTTTCGTGATTCCAATCCGTCTGCCATCTTTGTGATTTTCATTACTTCGGTCTGGCCGGTGCTGATCAATACGGCGGCGGGCGTGCGCAACATTCCGCAGGATTACCGCAATGTGGCCGCCGTGCTGCGTCTCAATCCGATTGAATATTTTTTCAGGATCATGGTGCCGGCGGCAGCACCTTACATCTTTACCGGGCTTCGCATCGGCATTGGCCTTTCGTGGCTTGCAATCGTTGCCGCCGAAATGCTCACTGGCGGCGTTGGCATTGGTTTCTTCATCTGGGATGCGTGGAATTCCTCCAGGCTGTCCGACATCATCGTAGCCCTGTTCTACATCGGCTTCACCGGCTTTGCGCTTGACCGCCTGGTTGCAGCGCTTGGCCAATTCGTAACCCGCGGAACGGCAGCGAGCTGACCCATGAGCAATTATCTTAAAGTCGATCATGTTTCCAAGTCTTTTACGCGTGGCAGTGTGGTCACGGAGGTTCTGAAAGATATCACGCTCGGCATTCGCAAGGGTGAGTTTGCTTCCATTATCGGCCATTCCGGCTGCGGGAAATCAACCTTGCTCAATTTGATTGCCGGACTCACCAAAGTCTCAAGTGGCGTAGTGCTGTTGGAAAACAGGGAAGTGGATGAGCCCGGACCGGAGCGGGCCGTGGTGTTTCAGAACCATAGCTTGCTGCCATGGCTGACGGTTTACGAAAATGTGAAGCTCGCGGTGGATAAAGTGTTCCGTTCGTCGCGCTCCAGGGCCGAGCGGCATGACTGGATAATGCAGAACCTTGCCCTAGTTCAGATGCAGCATGCCAAGGACAAGCGGCCTGCTGAAATTTCTGGAGGCATGAAACAGCGTGTCGGCCTTGCGCGGGCGCTAGCGATGGAACCGAAAATTCTTCTCCTTGATGAGCCTTTCGGCGCGCTTGATGCACTCACCCGGGCCCACTTGCAGGACTCGGTGATGGATATCCATGCGCGGCTTGGCAATTCCATGGTGATGATCACCCATGATGTTGATGAAGCTGTGCTGCTGTCTGACCGTGTCATCATGATGACCAACGGGCCGGCAGCGAAGATCGGCGAAATTCTTGAAGTGGATTTGGTGCGTCCCCGCCGTCGCCTCGAACTTGTGGCGGACCGCGACTATGTACGGTGCCGCGAGTCTGTTTTGAAATTTCTCTACGAACGGCATCGCTTCGTGGAAGCGGCGTGAGGCCGGCCATGAAGCAAAAACTTGTCATCATTGGCAATGGCATGGCACCGGGGCGGATGCTGGAGAACCTGCTTGAAGCGGCACCCGATGCCTATGAAGTTACAATTTTCAATGCCGAGCCCCGCGTCAACTATGACCGTATCATGCTGTCACCGGTCTTGTCGGGGGAGAAAACCTTTGAGGAAATCGTCATCCACGGGGATGGCTGGTACATCAAGCATGGCATCACGCTGTATAAGGGCTGCAAGATCAAGACGATTGATCGCGCGGCCAAAACGGTCACTTCCGACGCAGGCATTGTTGAAAATTATGACAAGCTGGTCATAGCCACGGGCTCTGTACCGTTCATCATTCCTGTACCCGGTTGTGACATGGCGGGGGTGCTCACCTACCGTGATCTGGATGATGTGAATGCCATGATGATTGCTGCCAAGTCACGCGGCAATGCGGCGGTGATTGGCGGCGGGTTGTTGGGGCTTGAGGCGGCTGCAGGCCTGGCCGAGCAGGGTATGAAGGTCAGAGTTATTCACATCATGCCGACGCTGATGGAGCGCCAGAGGGATCTGGCCAATACAGCGTCACCTTTTGGATTGATCTTCCTCAAAAATAGCCGGCCGGTACCCATTTGGCCTGCCCGATATTTTGTACCAGACGCAATGGGAGATTATTGCACGGGTAGCCTCCCGTCGAGAGGAG
>CAZHCO010000018.1:0-13400 GCA_964530965.1 uncultured Aestuariivirga sp.
GGGATCGATGGTTATCAGAATTACCGCATTTGCCGCTTTCATTTCCGCCGGGTGTACGGTTGCGGCAGCCCAGGACATCAGCGGCAGCTACAAGTCGGAGGGCACTGACCCCGCAGGCTCGCATTTTTCAGTGACAGTAGAAATCGAAATGTTGCCCGAGAACGCTTGCCGCATTAAGTGGAGTGACGGTTATTCGGGTATCTGCATGCTGAAGGATAAAACCTTGGCGGTAGCTTACCTCGTGCACGGCAAGGCGGGGCTGGGCGTCTACGAGGTCTCCAAAGATGGAAGCATCGAAGGCCCCTTTATCGACGACTTTCATGGAGGAGGAATCGGCAAGGGAGGTAAGATCGGCAAGGAGAAGTTGACCCCGATCCGCTAGCCGCCGCATCAATGCCATGTCCTTCTGACAAAGGCGCTTTGTCCGCTAGGGGTCGATGCTGTTGAAAAACTAAAATCGCATCGGTGGTTGAAATTTTGCAGGACCCCGGTCGCCATATTCTTAAGTTGGCGCGGGGGGTACTCGATTTGACGACACGTCTGTCAGAGACTGCCGTAAGCAGATTAACGAGTTATCTAATTGCGAAAGTAGCTCAAACCATCGTCAGGACGAATTTTTAGCACGTTCGAACTTTCGACTTTTTCGACGGCGTCGGCCAACAGTGGACCTCGCGGCTGAATACACTTCTTCGTATTTGCAGCCATTAATTCCATCAAAACACCTTAGCTCGGTGTCTGTGAAACTGGCAGCAGGCCAAGTCTTGACCTACTTCTGTTCGAATGGAAAGATCGTCTTCCAGTCGTTTTTCATGTCGATCACAGTCCAACCGTTTGCAGGGGCAACGGTAAGCACCTTTTCTAGAGACCCGAAATCCGCGTTGCGGTCGTATGCATACTCGCGTTCAGCATCGGTATGATGCACGATCATGCCCAAGCGCGGACCTCGTCCCATCGTCGTCCACTGCAGCATTTCGAGGTCGCCATCGGAATTGCCGAAAGCGGCGATCGGCTGACGACCGATTGTTTCGTGTATGGCGACTGGTTTTCCACTATTGTCACGGACTAAGTTAAGCTCCGGCAGACGGATCAGTGCGAGGTTGCCGTACTCCAACTCGAATTTTGTCTTAATCGACGTGCCAACAATCTGGTTGGGGGGCACCCCGTAGACTGTTTCTGTCCAAGGACGGATGAAATCGATGCCGCTGTTCGACACCACGAATGTCTTGAAGTCGTTTGCGCGAAGATAGGCGAGGAGCTCCAGCATCGGCTTGTAGACAAGTTCGGTATATGTTCGCTTGTACCTCGCGTCGCGAGTTGTAGCGATCCAGGATGATAGAGTACTTTCATAAAGGTCGGTGCTCCATCCGGCGTGGCTGGCCACCATGATCTGAGCCAGGCCATCCTCCCCCGCCTGGGCCAGCGCTTTCACGTTTCGTTCGAGGGCCGCGTTGAAGGGTGGTGTGGTTGCCCAGTCGGGATGATCGGGGGCCACTGTTTGGATGCAATCAAGTTCGAATGCGAGCTGCGGCGGGAGCGGCTGTTCGACAGAGAGCGTGCCCTCGTTATCGAAGACCGCAATACGTTCCTGAACTGGCACGAAGCCGGCAGATCCCTGGGTAGTCACTTCTTTGACGAATCGAATAATGGCCGCCTTCGGTGCTGTGTTATTCCATGATGGCAGTGGATCGTTCTGCGCCAGCGCCGTACTGACGATGCTGAGGCCCACTGCGATTACAAGCCCGGTGATTGAGGCCAACTTGAGAAAAAAGCGCGTCCAGAACATGTTGCTCTCCATTGCTCTTCTCCTCTTCAACCGATATCCGCCCGATGACCAGCTTGACGGTGACGATATTTGCGCAAGCTGGCATCCTTGGCAAGACTGGACCTCGGCAAATGGCGTCGGCGATCCTCCAAGGCGGTGATGTCCGGTTAGGGTCTAGGCTGTGTGAAAACTTTGTTCAAATCGAAATTTGTAGCAAATCTCCCTGATTTCAAAAAATTGTAATTCGCTAAAGTATTGATTTCATTGAAGCTGAAATTTTGGCGGCTGAGAATTAATCATAATCTGATCCATTCTCTGACGTTTTCACACAGCCTCGGCCACGAGCGGACAAGTTGCAGCACATGCATGATGTCTTAAAAGGGCCAACTTCGGAAATCAGTTCTGCTGCAGATGGCCACGTCCGCAGGTCCCGCCTGACCACTCGTTTGCCCATATCAAAATGCGCCGACATCACGGCTTTAGCGGATCGCAGCCGCTATTGGCGAAGTTCCGGCCCTGCAACAGATGCCATTTTGCGCAAAACTTGGTTTCAACAGGTCGATCATCTGGTGGATGTCGGCTAACGCTCCCCCGCTTGATCTGAATCCGATCTTAGCTTAGCGCTTCCAGAAATCGCGGTGCAGCGCGAGCAGCTCATCCTCGATCTCGGGGAAGGGGCCAAGGACCTCGATCTTTTTCTGGCCGTAGCCGAGCACAGTGCGCGAAGGAAGGTTCAACGTCGGGTTCGCCGGGTGATCGCCGGTGAGCGCCAGGAGCTTGGCTTCCTCGTAACCGTAGACCAGCCGGCCGATATTCGCCCAGTAGAGCGTGCCCGTGCACATCGCACAGGGCTCGCCGGTTGAGACGAGCGTGCAGGTCCAGAGAAATTCCGGCGGGTAGGCAGCGGCCGCGCGCCGCGCAAGTTCGACCTCGGCGTGATGCACGGTATCGATATTGCCCTGGCGCATGAGGATGCGGTCGTCGGGACCGACCAGCACTGCGCCGAACGGGTGGTGGCCGTGCGCGACCGCATCGCGGGCGACGGTGTTGGCAGTACGCAGGTGAGCGAGTATCTGGTCGCGGGTCATCATCTCAACCAACATCCGCCCGACGAGCGGCTTCATTGGGCAAAGATTGCACGCAAAGGAGGGCAGTTACAAGAGCGAACCCTCGCGGTGAGCGTCCACCTGCTCACCGCTTTGTGACACCGGCATGTTGCGTGCCGGAAATTCCAATTTGGCCTTCGCCAAGACGCACTGCACCGCATTGTACCAGAAATCGTTCCGGGGCCTGCTTGGGGTGCAGGAGGCGATCGAGAGGCGCTTTTCAAGCTTTTTCGAGCTTGGCGTGGGGTTTTGCATCAATGAGGTCGCGGTTTGCGCCAAGACCAAGCCCGGCAAGCGCAATCCCAACATTTCGCGAGTCCGTCGTCTGGCAGCCACGCCCTAATCATCGATCCGGTAACACCGCCTCTTGTAGGAAAACCGGGCTCGACTTGCAGCACTTCCGAGTTGGGTCAATCGCGTCGATTTGGCAGCTTTGGTCGTGTGTCCGGCTAGGGGACAATTCCGGACGTGGCGGTTTGCCCTTGAAGATGTCGGCCCGGACGTGATTCAAGCTCCCAAACTGGAGCCGCGAATCATGCGCTATGCACTCAGTGACCATGAGTGGGTCGTCATCAAGCCGATGCTTCCGAACAAGCCACGCGGGGTGCCGCGTGTGAACGACCGGCGGATACTCAACGGCATCTTCTGGGTCCTGCGGTCAGGTGCGCCTTGGCGTGATCTGCCGGAGAGCTACGGACCTCCCACGACCTGCTGCAACCGGTTTGTCCGCTGGCGCCGGGCAGGCGTTTGGGACCGGATCATGGAAGCGCTGGCAGCCGCTCACGATGCGGCCGTGCAGATGGTCGATACATCCGTCGTGCGCGTGCACCAGCACGGAGCCTGCATTGCCGGGAACAGAGAACAGCATATGGGTCGTTCGCTCGGCGGACTGATCAGCAAAGTGCACGCCGTAGTGGACGCCAATGGTCTGCCTGTGCGCCTTGGCCTCTAGCCCGGCGAGGCTCATGACAACAGGCTCTGCCCAGTACTTCTGACCGGATTGCTTCCAAAGACGATGGTGCTTGCCGACCGTGGTTATGATGCCGACTGGATCAGGGCGCTCGTTAACGAGCTAGGTGCGTGGGCCAACATCCCGCCCAAGCGCAACCGCAGGGACCCCATTTGCTTCAGCCCTTACCTTTATCGGTCGCGCAACCTTGTTGAGCGGTTCTTCAACAAGATCAAGCAATGCCGACGGATCGCGACCCGGTATGACAAGCTCGCGGCAAACTACCTTGCCTTCATCAAGCTGGCTTCGATCCGCATTTGGCTACGCGCTTATGAGTCCACGCCCTAGATCACGTTCACTTTAGGTCGAGCCAACCTAAAATGACCGTGATCGTCGGTTTAATGTTGGCGCGTGACCGGACGGTTAACCGGTACCCACTTAACCTGATCAGCGCTAGCTTGACGTAACCATCAATAGCCATTTAGATGGTTATATGTCAGACATTTACAGCACACATTCCGAGGGCCGGCCTGGCAGTTTATCGTTGGTGGCGGGCAAGCTTGCCCTTGATTTCACCAATACGGAATCGGGCCGCGGTGGCGCCAAGCACCTCGACCACTTGCAGACGGCTGCTGATCTTGTGACGTGGGCTTCCCATGCAGACATCATCAGCAAGAAAGATGCTGTGCTGTCGCAGCGCGCCATCAAAGGCCAAAGCAAACTGTCACGTCACCTCATCACGCGTGGAAGATCCCTTCGTGAAACCATCTATCAGGTCAATTCATGCGTGATAGCAGGACGCCAGCCTGCTGATAAACAGATGCGCAGCCTGGCCGTTGCCCATGCAGAAATGCTCGCCGTTGCAACGCTCACTTTGCAGGCGGACCACTATAGGTGGACCTGGGACCCCGGGATTGAACTGACAGCTGCCATTCTGGGGCCTATCACAGTTTCGGCACTGACCCTTCTTATCCAGAGTGATCTTTCCCGCATCAAGCAATGCGATGGAAACCATTGCGGGTGGCTGTTTTTCGACGGCACAAAAAACAAAAGCCGCCAGTGGTGTGACATGAGTGTGTGCGGAAACCGGGCCAAGGCCAGCGCGCTTCGCGCCCGTGTACGCCATGAAAATCGGGAGCAAAGTTAAATGCTCGCCCATGAATTCGGTTACTGGCTGCAACAATTCCTGAATGCCTGCACGCTGGCAAGTTTTTACGTACCGCTGGCCGTGGCCGTGGCCCTTGCCCTGGTCCAGGGCATTACCAACAAGATATTTTTGTCCTTCGGCGATTTTGCCATGTATGCGGCCTTTGCTGCGATTTACGCCGGACTTGCCAGCCTTCTCGCCGGAAACAATACCGCTGTCATTTTGGCAATGTCGCTGGCCTTGGCGGTGCTCTCCGCTTCGGCTCTTGGCCACTTTGCCGCCACCCATGTCTTTGCACCACTCATTGGCCATACATCACAGGCTTTCATGATTGCCTCCATCGGTGTTTCCATTGCCCTTCAGGAGATCATGCGACTTCAGGGCGGCGCCCGTGACCTGTGGATGATGCCGCTGTTTGATGGCGCGGCGTTCCGGATTTTTGATGGCACATTTCCGGTTCAAATCGGCATCATGCAGATTATTGCCGTGGTCACTGCCGTTGTGTCTATCGGCAGCGTGTTCTTCATCATGCAGTTTACGGCGGCGGGGCGCTATTGGAAGGCGTGTTCGCAATCGGACCGCCTGGCTAAGCTCAGTGGCGTGAATACGCTCGCGGTTTTGCGCTGGTCCTGTGTCGGCTCGGCGGCACTTGCCAGCGTTTCGGGCTGGATCATCGCCGTTTCCTATGGCGGAGTTACTTTTTCGATGGGACTCATGCTGGGGTTCAAGGCGATGTTTGCTTCCGTCATCGGCGGTTTTGGAACAATTAGCGGGGCCATCATCGGCGGGATATTCCTCGCCTTTGTTGAAACCCTGTGGACAGCCGCATTCCCCCTGGCTTACCGCGACGTGGCGGTGTTTGGTTTCATAATCCTGATCCTCATGTTAAAACCTGAGGGGCTCTACAGTTCCGCCACAAGGCGGGAAAGCGAGGACTAGATGTTGGGCCGTTTAGCGTTTGTCATTTGCTGTTGTCTTGGCCTTCTCCTGTCGGCTTGCGAGGAGCAGGCCCCGCAACCTTTTTTGAAGATTGTCGGTGGCGGCTTCATATTCAATTACCGCTATTCCAAAATGACCTATGGCTTTGTTGCACGGCAGCTCAGGCCCTTGCCTGAGGGCAGTGTGCTTGAGGCGAGTTTTGACCTGCCTCAGACCGAGCGGAAGTTTGTCATCACAAAACCTGTGAGAGCCGGACAACTGCAATATAGTTTTGAAACCGAAGCGTTACGCGGTGTGCAGAAAAACACGCCCTATAAGGTCCGGCTCAAGCTTCTTGAAGCCAACACGGGCAAGGAACTTGCTGTGCTTGAACAAGTTTTCAAATCGGATGTCGATCAGGAGGGATTGCCAACCACGGCGCCGGTTGTTGGCATCGGTTATCAGACTGCTCCCGATTGATCGTTACTCTATTCTTACAGCGGTTCCGGCTGCGGTTACCATCAGCATGCTGCCGTTGGTGCCCACCGTTTCATAATCCAGATCAACGCCGATCACGGCATTTGCACCCAGCTGTTCAGCCTTGTCGGTCAATTCACCAATGGCGGTCTTGCGCGCGTCATTCAATACTTTTTCATAGGAGCCGGAACGGCCACCGACGATATCGCGGATGGAGGCAAAGAGATCGCGGAAGAGATTGGCGCCGAGGATAGCTTCTCCGGCAACAAGCCCCTTGCATTCAACAATGCGTTTGCCTTCGACATTATGGGTGGTGGTGACCAGCATGGCGTTCTCCTATCTGCGCATTTTAATTTAGTGGCGAAAATGCCGAATGCCAGTGAAAATCATCGCAAGGCCCGCAGCATCGGCAGCACGAATGATTTCATCGTCCTTGATGGAACCGCCCGGCTGGATGATGGCTGTTGCGCCAGCCTCCGCCGCCTGCAACAAGCCATCGGCAAATGGAAAAAATGCATCGGACGCCACAACGGAACCATGGACAGGCGGCTGCGTCTGGCCTGCGGCCTTTGCCGCATCCTCGCTTTTGCGAACGGCGATACGGGCCGCATCAATGCGTGACATCTGGCCGGCGCCGATACCAACGGTTGCGCCGTTCTTGGCATAGATGATTGCATTGGATTTCACATGCTTGGCAATCCTGAAGGCAAATTTCAGATCCTTGAGCTCTGATTTCGAGGGCTCGCGTTTGGTGACGACCCGCAAATTCATTTCATCAACGGAGTAGCCATCGCGGGTTTGCACGAGAAGTCCACCGATGATGGACTTCACCGAAATTGCGGGTGCATTCGAATTTGGAATTTCATTCAGAAGCAGGAGGCGGAGATTTTTTTTGGCGGCAATAATTGCGCGAGCATTGTCGTCGGCGCCCGGTGCAATAATGACTTCGGTGAAAAGTTTTGAAATCTCAAAGGCAGTTTCTTCATCAAGGCTGCGGTTGAATGCCAGAATGCCGCCGAAGACACTGACCGGATCGCAGGCGAGCGCCTTGCTGTAGGCTTCAAGAAGTGTGTGGCCAATGGCAACGCCGCAAGGGTTGGCGTGCTTTACAATAACGCAGGCGGCGCCTGGTTCACTCCTGAACTCGGAAAGGCAATCCAAGGCGGCATCCGTGTCATTGATGTTATTATAAGAAAGTTCCTTGCCCTGAATTTGCCTGGCGCTGGCAACCCCTTTGCGCTGGTCGGGGCTGCTGTAGAGGGCAGCGGATTGATGGGGGTTTTCACCATAGCGCAGGGTTTGAATGCGCCTGCCGCCGGTTGCAAAGTAGTTTGGCGTGGTATCCCCGAGTTCGGCTGAAAACCACTGGGCAATGGCCGCATCATAGGCGGCGGTCCTGGCGAATGCCTTGGCTGCAAGTGAGCGGCGGGTTGCTTCCGTAGTGTTTCCGTCATGGGCACTAAGTTCCGATAACACAGTTGCGTAGTCTTCAGGACTTACGATAACAGTGACGCGGTCATGATTTTTGGCAGCGGCTCGAATCATTGCGGGGCCACCCACATCAATATTCTCGATGGTGGCGTTCCAATCGGATTTTTTCTCTACGGTTTCTTCAAAGGGATAAAGATTGACCACCAGAAGATCGATATCAGTGATGTCATGGGCTTTCTTTGCTCTCTCATGGGTGGCATCGCCTCTCACAGAAAGAAGTCCGCCATGAACTTTGGGATGCAGGGTCTTGACCCGGCCATCCATGATTTCCGGAAAGTCCGTGATTGCGGCAACATCTGTGACTGCGATACCTGCGGAGTGCAAAGCCTTGGCTGTGCCGCCGGTTGAGATGATTTCTATGTTGAGTGCTGCAAGGGTCCGGGCAAGTTCGATCAGTCCGGTCTTGTCGGAAACGGAAATCAGTGCGCGCCGGATCGGATTGGTCATTGGAGATATCCCAGAACTACAGTGCAGAATAGGCACTTAGCATGCCGGGATAATTAGGCCACTAGAAAGGAAGTCGCGGCATTTCCACTGCATCATTTCCTGCGGCGGCCGATTTCTCAACGCGGCGGAGGGCCCATTTTACCGGCTCAGTATTATCAGTCGTGCCCCTAATGACAATCTGCTGGGTTTTCCGGGGGCCAGAGTCGTCCCCCAGAAATACGCTTTCCTCCAGGGACATGGTTCCGCCGCGGGCTGAAAACTGCCAGGCGGTTTTATTGGCCAGCATAATGACAATCCGCATTCCCTTCCGGGTTGAGGTTGCTTTTACAGTGGGATGGAGATGAAACCTGATGGTGAAATCAAGCTGTTTTGGCGGAAGATTTTTCGAAGCTGCCTGGATAATACGATCCTCGCCCCGCAGGTCACTGCCAGTCTGAAACAGGAAGATGTTTCTCTGATGGGTGACTTTGCCAACCTTGCCGGTGATTTCGTTGTTGCCGTTGATCAGGGAGCCTTGCGGCGATGTTATCACTTCGGCGCCCGGAATATTTTGAGTTCCGTTCCCAAAGGAGGCGACTTCCATTGTATTGTGGGCGGCGATATCTCTTGCGGCCTTTTGCCAGGCGGGCGAGGCGGAACGTGGCATGCCGCAATTGCTGAAAATGCGATGGGGGCCGTCGGAAAATTCAACGGCCAGGGGGCTGTTGCATTCTTTCGGAACGCCTGCGTCCATGATCAGAAGACCGGCGCGGTGGGCAAGCCTGCAATAACCAGAATGGGGCGCCAGCTGAAGCGGCCTTCCGGCAATTCGGTCGTGCTCAAGAACGGCTTTGATCCAGCCACTGTCGGCAGTTCCGGCACCCTGAAAATTGCTGAGGCCCCGGTCGCCATGACTGAGCATCCGGAGCATTGGAAACATCCGTTCGATGGCAGCGCTCAAGGGTTGGGGAACAGCCTCATGCCGTGCCGTCATGGCATTCTTGAGGGGGATGACATCCAGCAGAAATTCCAGGAGCAATCGCGGATTACGCGAAGCGTGGCCGCCATCGGGCAGAATAACTTGATTGATTATGTCGCAGAATTTGGCATTGGCATACTCACGCAGCGTTTCGGAACCGCGAAACGCGAGGCTTGCGTATTGCAGTGCCATGGCTTGCCAGAGAACGTCGTCAGTTGCGGTGGGGTGTATCGCCAGCACCCGACGGATGAGTTTTTCGACAAGCGCGTAGAATGGCTTCTCAAAGGAAGAAGGTGATGACCCTACCACGAAATGTCCGGCACAGGAGAGTGAAATGAGAGCCTGAAAATACACTTGGGGCGAGCGCAAGCCATTGCGCTGTTCACCCCATTTTAGAATTAGCGAGCGCGCCACAATGCGATGCAGTTCGTGGCCGCCGGTTACGATGTGCTGCAGCCATGCCAAATTGTGAAGGGCTGACGCCCATTCGGGGCTGGGCGGGGCCGCGTCAAACACTTCCACAGGTATTCCTGTAACGGTTTCTCCGGCAAAACAGAATTTCCCCCGGGCTATGTCCTGGGCCACGGTGGGATCACCAAGCCGCATGGTCAGAAGTTTTGTTCCGAGCCCGGAAATGCTTATACGCTGGGGTGAATTGAAACCAAATCCATGGGAGGCCCAGTGCATGAATGCTGCACCATGGCTCGACAGCGCCTGCCAATAGGAAGGGCTGTTTAAGCGTTGCGTAGGCCCGTGATCGCGCATGTTCTGCCGCGTCAAATTTTATTGTTCTAGCAATGATGCAAAGAACTACACTTGGGCGAAGATGGTTAACGAAGTACTAACGGTCAAGGAGACAACCGGACCAGGTGGGCGGCAAAGAAGCCATCGAGGCCGGAACTGTTCCCTATCGCCATGGACGGCAAACAGCGCATAAGGCCCGCAGGGGTTATGAACTGCTCTTGCCGGGCGAGGTCTTGCGGTGTGATTGGCGAGAGCGCAAAATTTTCGTGGGCCCTGAGAAACTTGAACACTTGCCGCTCGCCCTCAAGGGGGGACAGGGAACAGGTACAATAAACCAGCTTGCCGCCCGGCTTCACTAGGCCTGCCGCATGTTCGAGCATCTTTTGCTGCAGGCTCACAAGATTGTCGAGTTGCCGGGGAGTTTTCAAATAAACCAGATCGGGATGGCGCCGGATTGTGCCCGTCGCGGAACAGGGCGCATCCAGCAAGACATTGTCGTAGAGCGTATCCGCAGGAAGGGACAATACATCGGCAAGCAGTGCCACGGCTGGCAGCTTTAACCGTGCAAGATTTTCTCTCAACCTGTTCAGACGCGAAACGGAATCATCAACGGCAGTTACATTAGCGCCGGCGGCGGCGAGCTGAGCGGTTTTTCCACCCGGTGCGGCGCAGAGATCGAGAACAGACTGCCCTTTGATGTTGCCCAGGAGTTTTACTGGCAAGGCCGATGCCGCATCCTGCACCCACCATTCACCGGTGCTGAATCCCGGCAGGTCCTGCAAACTCTTGTCAGCGGCACTTAAGCGGATGGTTCCGGTTGGAAGAAGCTCGCCCTCCAGCTGGGAAGCCCAATGCTCAGCATTGGCCTTAACTGAAATATCAAGCGGTGCTCCATTGAGATGGGCAACAGCTATCGCTCTTGCCGTCTTTTCATCATAGGCAAAAACCCATTGCTCCCATAACCAATCCGGCGTGTTGAGCCTTGGTCCGTCCAGTTTCTCAAGAGCCGCGTTTCCATCGGTTGAAACTTTGCGTAGTACTGCATTGATCAGTCCGGAGAAATGCTGGGCCTTTTTGTCCTGCTTTGCCAAATCAACGGAGAGGTCAATGGCCGCATGGGGGCTCACATCCATGAACAGGAGTTGGGCTGCGGCAATGGTCAGGATATCAACTGCCATGCCGGAAGAACGCGGCAGCGGCTTGGTCAGAAATTTTCCCAAGACTGATTTGATTTCCCCACCGTGGCGAAGGGATGACGCCACGAGGGCATGGGCAAAGGAGCGGTCCCTGCCCTCCAATTCACTGAATTCAATATTTGTTTCGAGCAATTGATCAAGCGGTTGCTGATCGAGGGTCACACCTTGCAACAGACTTATGCCAGCACGCCTGGCTTTCAGGCCAGGCTTCTCATTGTTCTGTGCTGACACTGATCAGCCCCAGGGACCCTTTGGCGCTTGGTTTTGGAATGTCTCTCGGGGGTTCATCTCTGTTGCCATCTTATGAAGCTCCGCAACACGATTTTCGGTTGCGGGATGCGATGAGAACAGATTGTCCATGCGCTGTCCAGACAAAGGATTGATGATGAAGAGATGTGCCATGGCGGGATTGGCTTCGGCGGCCTGGTTCGGTATGCGCTGGGCCGCGCCCGAAATTTTGTGAAGGGCAGCGGCCAGCGACAGGGGAGCGCCGGAAATTTCCGCGCCACCCCGGTCTGCCTCATATTCACGAGTGCGGCTCACCGCCAACTGCACGATCATGGCGGCAAGAGGCGCCAGAATGAGAAGCAGGATGCCGCCCAAGGGACCCAAAGGACTGTTGCGGTCACGGCCACCAAAGAGGAAACCAAAATTTGCCAGCATGGACACGGCACCGGCAAGGGTTGCCGTCATGGTCATGACAAGCGTGTCACGGTTTTTGATATGGGCCAGTTCATGGGCCATGACGCCCGCAATTTCGGCGGGCGACAGGAGTTGCAACAGTCCGGTTGTAGCGGCGACTGCCGCGTTTTCTGGATTGCGGCCCGTGGCAAAGGCGTTGGGTTGCGGGTTGTCCATGATATAGACCTTGGGCATGGGCAGATTGGCGCGTGCCGACAGGTTGGCAATGATGTCATAGAATTCAGGGGCAGAAGACCTGTCAATTTGACGGGCGCCCTGCATGCGCAGAACCATCTTGTCAGCATTCCAATAGGCAAACAGGTTTGTGCCTGCCGCGAACAGGAAGGCAAGCACCATGCCGCCCTGGCCACCAATGAGATAGCCAATGGCAAGGAAGAGGCCGGTTAAGCCTGCCAGCAGGAGGCCGGTGCGAAATGTGTTCATGGGCAAAGACTTTTCCTTTGTTCGGGAATAAAATGGTATCGAGCAGGAGTTTCGACAAGATGGAAAAACGTGATTTAAGCCCGGTTGCCGCCCGGGCCCTGGCAGAGGCGGAACAGCGCCGTGCCGCTGCCTTGACCGTCGAACTGCCAAAAGAAATCAATGGCCGCAAGGGACCGGAGCCAACGCGCTTTGGCGATTGGGAGAACAAGGGAATTGCCTCTGACTTTTAAATCTCCAGTGATTGAGTCGGAAGCTGATATTGCCCGGGGTGCCGAATTTCTGGTGGAGCGCGAGCCGTGCTTTGCTAACGTCATTGCGGTCCATGGGCTGCCCTCGCCGCGGCGGGTTGAAAACAATCTGCAAAATCTTCTGAAGATTGTCACCGAACAATTGATTTCACTCAAGGCAGCAGACGCCATTTGGCAGCGCATCGAAACCTGCCTTCATCCCTTTGAGCCGGGTGAAATCTTAAAGCTCAACCTGGATGATCTGAGAAACCTTGGATTAACTCGTGCCAAGGCCCGGAGCTTTCATGCCATTTCTGAGGCTATCCAAGGGGGTGCCCTGAATTTCGAATCACTTCATCACATGCCCGATCAGGACGTGCTTGAAAAATTGGTCCTGTTGCCCGGAATTGGTCCGTGGACGGCGGATATATACCTGCTAAGCGCTCTCGGGCGGGCTGATGCCTGTCCCGCCGGGGATTTGGCCCTGCAGGTGGCAGCGCAAGACCTATTTGCGATGAAGGACAGGCCAACACCTAAGGATTTTCTCGCAAGGGCTGAAAACTGGAAGCCTTGGCGCTCGGTTGCCGCAAGATTGCTGTGGAGCCACTACCGGGGCCTAAAGGGCCTTTCCCAAAGGGTAAATCGAGCCCCCTTCACAGGATTGTTGCACGATATATAGTATGTCTCTAAACACAAACCTCAAGAGGTTAAGGGTGTATCACGAAGCCGTCGCACTGGAAGCCTGCCCTGCGTTGGTCCTTAACGCCGATTACCGGCCGTTGAGTTACTACCCCTTGTCCCTGTGGAGCTGGCAGGATGCGATCAAGGCGGTGTTTCTTGAGCGCGTCAATAT
>CAZHCO010000019.1:0-13394 GCA_964530965.1 uncultured Aestuariivirga sp.
TCGTATCGCATTCTTCACCTGTTTTTGAGTTCCCACGGCAGTTTGGTCCATTCCACGGGTTTTGGTCAATCGGGATATTGGTTTTCCCCGATTATTCATGGCTGCTCTGCGGCGCTTGTTCAATGGGCCACGACATTTACGCTGACGCCTGCCGCCTGCAACGCGGCGGATAGCTTATCATCAGGAATGCCATCGGTGATAAGGCGATTGATGTCCTTAAAGTCGCATACCTTGATCAGGGCGGTTTTGCCGAACTTTGAGCTGTCTGAAATCATTATGCGGTTCTCGCCACGCGACAGCACCATGCGGGCAAATTCGGCTTCGGCGAGGTAGCTGTCGGAGGGGCCGAAGTCTGCGTCCAGCGCACCGATTGATATGACGGCGTGGCGCACATGGAAGCTGGCGGCAAAGGCAATGGCCGAGGGGCCGAAGGCTGCACCATTGGAGCCGTTCAACTCACCGCCCGCCATATAAACCTTGTTGCCATTCACGGTGGCCAAGGTGCGGGCGATATCGGACGAGTTGGTTACGACGGTGAGATTGCGTTTCTTCAAGAGCTCGCGGGCGAAAATGCTGGTGGTGGTGCCGGTATCCAGCATCAGGCTGTCACCATCCTCAATCAACCGCGCGGCGCGCCGCGCGATGGCGCGCTTGGCGGCGAAATGTTCGCGCAGGCGCCGTTCAAACGGGGCTTCGCCCAATTCATGGGGCAAGGCGATGGAGCCATGGCGCTTCAGGACTTCGCGTGTTTCAATCAGGGGCTTGATGTCACGGCGGATCGTTTCAAAGGACACATTCAGGGCATCGGCCAGGGTGGCGATGGAGCAGGTGCCATGCTCCTGCACGAGGCTTAAGATTTGGGTTTGCCGTTTGTTGAGTCCCTTGGCCATGGGGCCTTGTAGCCAATTTTGTGGTTTTTTGCAATATTGTGGTTATTTCGGTCATAAAGCCACATAAAAAATAACATATAGTCACACAATCCAACATTCCTATTGACCCCCTGGGCCTAAAAGGCTTCATTTCAAGGGAGGAGGGACGCCCACATGTCAGCAGAGGCCAGGGTTCGGGGACTGCCGTTCTGGAAGGGGCCGATTGATCTCGTTCCGCTCAAGGGCGGGGTGAGCAATGCGAGTTTTACGGTTCAGGACAGCGCGGGCAAGTATGTGGCGCGGGTTGGCGAAGATTATCCGTTTCACCATGTATTCCGCGAGGCTGAGGTTACTGCGAGTCGCGCTGCCTTCGAGGCAGGGCTTTCACCGGAAGTTGTCCTTACGGAACCCGGCGTCATGGTGGTGCGCTTTGTGGAGGCGCGAACCTACACGGAAGCGGATGTGCGGGCGCATCCGGACGAATGCCTGGACATGGTGATCCGCTGCCATCTCGGAATGGGCAAGCGCATTTCAGGACGGGCAAATTTTTTCTGGGTGTTTCATGTGCTGCGCGACTATGCCCATACATTAAGAGCTGCCAAGCATCGCCATGTCGCGGACATTCCGCGCTGGATGGCGGAGGTTGAGCGTCTGGAAAAAGCGCAGGTGCCGCTTCCTATTGTATTTGGCCATCATGACCTGCTGCCCACAAACTTCATGGATGATGGCACGCGGCTGTGGCTGATTGATTGGGAGTATGGCGGCTTTGGCACGGCGATGTTTGATCTTGCCAATATCGCTTCCAACAACCAGCTTACCGAGAAGGCCGAGCGCGAGATGCTGGAAGATTATTTTGAGCATCAGCCCAATGAAGCCATGCTGCGTTCGTTTTATGCGATGAAAACAGCGAGCGCATTGCGCGAGGCCGTGTGGGGCATGGTTTCAGAAATTCATCTCGCGGCACCTGGCGTGGACTACGCGGCCTACGCCAAGGAATATCTGGGGCGCTATGAGCGCATGCTTCACGATTATAACTCAAAGTTTGGAACGACATGACCCAGAATTTTCCGACCCATGCCGATGTTGTTGTGATCGGTGGCGGCATAATTGGCTGTTCCACCGCGTATCATCTGGCGAAGGATCACAAGCTGAATGTGGTTCTGCTTGAGCAAAACAGGCTCACCTCCGGTTCCACCTGGCACGCGGCTGGACTTGTGGGGCAATTGCGTTCTTCGGCTTCAATTACGCAGGTGCTGAAGTATTCCGTTGATCTCTATAAGAAGCTCGATGCGGAAACGGGCCTTGAAACAGGCTGGAAAATGACGGGTTGTTTGCGGCTTGCCAACAATGAAAACCGCTGGGTTGAATACAAAAGGCTGGCCACGACAGCGCAGAGCTTCGGCATGGAGATGCATCTGCTTTCACCCGCCGAGGTGAAAAAGATGTGGCCGCTGATGAATGCGGATGATCTGGTTGGTGCTTCGTTCCTGCCGACTGATGGGCAGGCCTCTCCTTCAGATATTGCGCAGTCGCTTGCCAAGGGTGCGCGCATGCATGGCGCTAAGCTCATTGAAGGGGCGCGAGTCACCTCGTTTGATATCAGCAGCGGGCGCGTGACAGCCGTGAATACCAATCAGGGCAAGATCATTTGCGAGAAGGTAGTGAACTGTGGCGGGCAGTGGGCGCGGCAGATCGGCGCGATGGCGGGGGTGAGTGTTCCCCTACAACCCGTGAAGCACCAGTATGTGATTACGGAAAAGGTGGCGGGCCTTGCTACGGATTGCGCGACCATTCGCGATCCCGACCGGCGCACATATTTCAAGGAAGAAGTGGGCGGGCTTGTCTTCGGAGGTTATGAGCCGGACCCGATTGCCTGGACGCAAGGTGATGTTCCGGACAATTTCGAGTTCCAATTGTTTGAGGATGACTGGGATCATTTCGAGCAGCATATCAACGAGGCGCTGGTGCGGGTGCCAGCACTTGAGAATACCGGCATCAAGAAAATGATTCACGGGCCGGAAAGCTTTACCCCCGATGGCAATTTCATCTTGGGCGCGGCGCCAGAACTCAAAAACTTTTATGTGGGTGCGGGTTTCAATGCATTTGGCATTGCTTCTGGTGGTGGCGCAGGCTGGGTGCTGGCGGATTGGGTCACCACGGATGAAGCGCCGATGGATCTGTGGGTTGTCGATATTCGCCGCTTCTCGGATTTGCACAAGGACCGCAACTGGACGTCCGAGCGCACGCTTGAGGCGTATGGCAAGCATTACACCATTGGTTTCCCCCATGAGGAATATCAATCGGGGCGACCGCGCATTGTTTCCCCACTTTATGAACGGTTGAAAAAACTCAATGCCTGCTTTGGTTCAAAGCTGGGCTGGGAGCGGCCGAACTGGTTTGCGCCGAAGGGCGAAGAACCCCGCGACATCTATACCATGGGCCGACAAAACTGGTTTGCTGCCGTGGGTGATGAGCACAAAGCTGTGCGTGAGCGAGTTGGCGTGTTCGATCAATCGTCATTTGCAAAATACGAACTGCTTGGCAGGGATGCAGAGGAGGCGCTGAACTGGATTTGCGCCAACAACATTTCACGGCCCGTTGGCAAGCTCACCTATACGCAGATGCTGAATTCGCGCGGCGGCATTGAGTGTGACCTAACTGTTGCACGATTGGCAGACGATCATTTCTACATTGTCACGGGTACGGGTTTCCGCACTCATGACTTTGCCTGGATTGTTGATCACATCAAGCCCGGCCTTGATGCGGCACTGACTGACATCACGGAACAATACGGAACGCTTTCCGTGATGGGGCCAAATTCGAGGGCGGTCATTCAAGCTGTGACGAGTGCTGACATGTCCAATGCAAGTTTCAAATTTGGCGAGGTGCGCGAAATTGTCGTCGCGGGTCATGGGGTGCGGGCGCTTCGTGTCACCTATGTCGGAGAGCTGGGCTGGGAATTGCACATGCCGATTGCCGCTACGGGTGATGTGTTCGATGCCTTGATGGGCGCCGGAAAGCCTCACGGCATTGCACCTGTCGGTTACCGCGCGCTGGAATCGCTCCGGCTTGAGAAGGGATATCGCGCCTGGAGCTCCGATATTACCCCCAACGATACACCGCTCCATGCGGGGTTGGGCTGGGCCGTGAAAATGAAAACCAACCAGCCGTTTCTGGGCCGCGAAGCTATTGAAAAAATATCGCAAATCCCGCTCACAAAAATGCTGGCGGGGTTCACCACGGAACGCGAAGATATCGTGCTCTCGGGCCGCGAAACGATCCTGCGCAATGGCGCGTTCGCGGGCTATCTCACCAGCGGTGGCTATGGCTATACGGTGGCAAAACCAATTGGCTTTGGCTATGTGCGAGACGCCGATGGGGTGGATGAAGACTATCTCTTGGGCGGCACCTATGAGCTTGTGGTTGCCAAGGAAATTGTCAAGGCGAACATACACTTGCAGCCAGTATATGACAGTTTGAATCAGCGCGTGAAGTCATGAACTGGGACAGGAACGTCCGTATATTGATTATCGGCGGCGGGGCTATTGGCACGTCGCTGGCCTATCACCTGGGCAGGGATGGGGGCAAGGATGTGCTGCTGGTTGAGAAGGCACAGCTTACCCATGGCTGCACCTGGCATGCGGCAGGACTTGTTGGGCAGCTTCGAGGCAAGAAAAACCTCACGCGATTGATGCAGAATTCGGTTGCGGTGTTCGACCGACTTGAAGCGGAAACAGGCCAACATATTTCATGGAAAAAAGTTGGCTCGTTGCGGCTTGCTTCGAGTGCGGCGCGGTGGAGTGAAATTCAACGCGCAATGGGGCAGGCCAAAAGTTTTGGGGTTGAGTGCCAATCGCTTTCAGCTGCCGAGGCCAAGAAATTGTTTCCCTATATCACGATCGAAGGTATCGAGGGCGCTGCCTTCATTCCTGGTGACGGTTACATCGACCCCTATTCGCTCACCATGGCCTGTGCCAAGGGTGCTCGGGCGAACGGCGTGAAGATCGAAGAAGGGGTTTGTGTCGAGGAGATCGTACTGGAGGGCAGGCGGGCCTTTGGCGTTGTCACAAACAGGGGCAATATCGCATGTGATATTCTGGTGAACTGCGCGGGCCTGTGGGCCAAGCGTGTGGGCAACATGGCGGGAGTTGCACTGGCGGCTGGCATTGTCGAGCACCAGTACTTTCTCACCGAGAAGACCTTGTCGTTTGACGCTAACCTCACGACTCTGCGCGATCCTGATAAGAATTTCTATCTGAAGCCGGATACGGGCTCATTCGCCATTGGCGGCTGGGAGGAGGGCTCGCGCGGTTTCCATCGCGGACTTCCGCCTTTTGAATTTGGCCGCGAACTCTTTGCACCAAACATGGAGCGGCTTGAGCGTTTTGCCCTCCCTGCTTCAGAGCGCCTGCCGGTGCTCAATGAGACGGGCATCCAGACCGTGATCAACGGCCCCATTCCGGTTTCCGCAGATGGCGAACCAATTATGGGGCTGGCCCCGGAGCTTGATAATTTCTATGTGGCTTGCGGCTTCACGGCAGGCATTGCGGCTTCGGGAGGTGCCGGTCTTGCCATGGCCAACATGATCCTCCATGGCGATGCGGGCATGGACCTCTGGCCCTTTGATGTCAGGCGTTTCAGTGGGGTTCATGCGCAGCCGCACTACTTGGAGACGCGCGCCATAGAAGCCTATGCCTCCTACTACAAGGTGCATTGGCCTCTTGAAGAAAGCCAGGAAGGGCGAAATCTGCGGCTGTCACCTCTCCATGAGAAATTGAAGAGTGCTGGAGCGGTGTTTGGTTCGCGCGCGGGTTGGGAAAGGCCGAACTGGTTTGCGCCAGCTGGTGTTGAGGTAAGAGATATTCCCTCCTTTGAAGAAAAGTCGAATTGGTTTTCCCACGTAGCAGAAGAGCATCGCGCCATTCGTGAACGCGCCGTTCTGATTGATCAAACATCCTTTGCAAAATTTGAAATCACAGGCAAAGGAACAGCGATTGCGTTGCAACGCATTGCAGCCAATGATCTATCTGGTCCTCATGGCAAAGCTATCTATACCCAGCTTTGCAATGAGAAGGGCGGCATCGAGGCTGATGTCACACTGGTCCATGTTGGCCCTGACCATTTCTATTTCGTAACTGGCTCGGGCTTCGGGGTGCGTGACAGTGGTTGGGTTGCAAAGCATCTGCCACCCTCGGTTCATATTCGCGATGTGACCAATGCTTTAACCGTCATCAATATCTGTGGTCCACGTTCGCGCGAAATCCTGCAATCGGTGACCGATGCGGATATTTCCAATGCCGCCTTTCCGTTTCTTGCGGCTCGCCATATTGATGTGGGTCATGCAACCGTTTTGGCAGTCCGGATTGGTTACGTTGGCGAACTTGGTTTCGAACTTTACATCCCGCAGGAATTCGGCGCCCATGTTTATGACGCGCTGTGGGCAACGGGACAGGCCCATGGTATTGCCAACGCGGGGTACAGGGCCATTGACAGTTGCCGCATGGAAAAGGGTTATCTCTATTGGTCGGGCGACATCTCGCCGGACTACAATCCGTATGAGGCGGGCCTCGGGTTTTGTGTGGATTTGAACAAGAGCGATTTCATTGGCCGCGACGCACTCGTCAAAATAAAGACCGTAGGGGTTTCACGCAAACTCTGCTCTTTTGCAATTGATGGATTTGCGCCGCTTCACGGCAGCGAGGCCATATTGCGTGATGGCAGAGTTGTGGGATCAACCACGAGCGTGGGCTATGGCCACACATTGGCCAAGACTATCGCATTCAGTTATCTTCCCGCAGAGGCCGCCGATCAGAAAGATTTCATCATCGAAGCGTTTGGCAAAAATTACAAGGCTACACGCGGGGCGCGTTGCCTTTATGATGCGAAGATGGAAAGGCTTAAAGCATGACCTTTTCTTTCTTCATAAAAAGATTCATGTAATATTCACAAGAGTTTGATTTTGTACGGGTTTATGGAAAGACGGGACCGGTGATGGATGATCAGGGCATTGGCCTTGCACGGGAAGCGCTGAAGCAGATTCAGCTGTTCTGGTGCCTTGACGATACCGAAATTGAAGTGAAGCGCCTGGGCGGGCTCACCAATCTGGTGTTCTTCGTCAATCTCCATGGCGAGCAATATGTGCTGCGCATACCGGGCAAGGGCACGGAAGAATATATCAACCGCAAAAATGAAGCGCAGGCGGCGCGTGAAGCGGCGGAAGCAAAGGTAAGCCCCGACGTTCTGTATTTTGATGAAAAAACGGGAATCATGGTTACGCGCTTTATTGACCAGGGCGTCACCATGTCTCCGGAGAATTTCAAGTCGCGTGAAGGTTCTCCAAAGCGGGCAGGCGAGGCATTCAAGAAGCTTCATTCTTCGGGGGCCAAGTTCAATTTTCGTTTTGAACTGTTTGCGATGATTGATGACTACCTCAAAATTCTGGCGACGAAGGACATTGCCTTGCCCGATGGCTATGCCCAGGTTGTGAAAGAGGCTGAATCCGTGCGGCGGGCGCTTGTGGCGCACCAGCTGCCACTCGTTGCCTGCCATTGCGATCCCCTGTGCGAGAATTTTCTCGATACGGGCAAGCGCATGTGGATTGTCGATTGGGAATATTCTGGGATGAATGATCCCCTGTGGGACCTGGGCGATCTTGCGGTTGAAGGGCAGTTTTCCCCTGTGCAGGAAGAAGAGATGATCGCGGCTTATTTTGATGGCACACCAACGGCTTCTGAGCGGGGGCGGTTTGTGATCTACAAGGCGATGTGTGACCTGCTCTGGACCCTGTGGGGCCTCATCCAGCATGCCAACAAGAATCCGGCGGATGATTTCTGGGCTTATTCGATCAACCGTTTTGAGCGCTGCAAGAAGCTTATGGCCACCGAAGCCTTTGGGAAACACGTGGCGGCGGTGAAGAAAGGCTAGAGCCTGTCACTTTTGCGCCATGCAGGATTGGTAGCGCCGATCTACGCTTTCAGCGAAAACGCGGGTTGTCATCTTGCTCTTGATCTTGGGACTCGACAGCGCAATTTTGGGAACCATGGCAAAAGCCGGCCGCTTCCCGGTGACCTGCCCGTAGGTCGACCGCAACGCGCTGTAGGTCAGCGTCTGCACGAAGTCATTGTCCTTCTCGCGCAGAAGGTCCTTGCGGATGTCCTCGTCGGTCAGTTCGAAACTGGAACTCTTGAGCACGGCGCGCAGAGCCTTTTCCGTGTTGCTGACGACACCACTCACCTTTCCTGATTTGTCATAGAGCAGCAAATCACCATCGGCCGCCAAGTCGCTTCCGCTTAACTCGGCAATCTGGCTTTGAAGCGCCGCATTGCGGCTTGAATAGCGGCCAGCGTTAAAGTCTGCGAAGCGATAGAGCTTCCGGTCATAACCCGTCTCATAGTCCAGCAGCAGAAGGACGCCGTAGTACATGCCTCCATGTCGGGTGTAGAGTTCATCGCGCAGGGCGTAAACATCGTCCAGCGACATGGGCAGCCAGCGCCGCCGTTTGGCAGCCTCCAGGGCGAAATCGACCGACACCTGCATGGAGCCTATCGTGTCGATCTCGTTGCGCCCGTCGATCTGCCTGTTGAGCAGGCCGCTGTTAATCACCAGGCCAAGGCCCGATTGCTTGGCGGCGTCCGCCACCATGGCGCGGTAGACAAGGTCCAGATCGCGCTCGGTGCGGGCGGCACGGATACGCGCGAGGTAGTTATCGGAAGGGCTTGGCTTAATCTCCAGAAAATGAAGGGCAACGCGTCCAAGAACGGGCACCTTGTCCATCTTGGAGCGCAACGCCTTTTCCGAAATCTTGCCAAGACCAGCAACGGCTGGATCAGCAACGAAACTTGACTCCTGGTCAATGATGGCAATGGCGGCGCAAATGTTTTCCTTGCTGGCGGGCAGATCGTGGAGCTTCAGCACATCGAGCAGGTCAGCGGCCCAGCCCTGGGAATCCTTCATATTCTTTTCGGCGGCGGTGATGAGCCTGGCAACCCCGGGCGTGGACAATGCCGGGGCCTCCGCTGCGTTGGACACGGAGCAGGTGGACCATATGGCCAACAAAAGACAGAAGAAAAACCTGGCCACGCAAAGCTCCTTCTTTCCAACATAAACCTCAACGGGAATTTATGTCTAAAATAAGAAGCCTTGTGCAACCCAGTGTTTATTTCAAAACGCCGGAAGCCTTGGCTGCATGGGTTGCGAGATAATCCATGAGCCCCGGTGACAGGCAGTCGTAGGGCTGCAGGCCGACCTTTTTCAGTTGCTTGCGGATGGCGGGCATGGCTTCGGGCTTGGTGCCGCTTTCAATCACGGACGAGACAAAGGCGGCAAATTCCGGTGGTGACCAGCCTTTTTCCTTTGAAAGTTCCGTGTGGATGAAGTCGAGGCCATAGAAGCCGTGAGACGTGCGCTCGACACGGCCATACATGTGGACGCCACAGCCGGTGCAGGCATGGCGCTGGATGAGGGCATTGGCATCGATGATTTTCAGTTTGTGCTCATTTGCCGTGACCTTCACCTTGTCGCGGCCAACAACGGCTACGACGGAGAAGATGGCCCCCGCTGGTTTCCAGCATTTTGTGCAGCCGCAGGCGTGATTGTGCGCGGTTTGGGCGCCGATGCTTACGGTTACCGGGTCGGTGGTGCATTTGCAGGTCAGTGTTCCGCCGGCAAATTTCGCCTTAGCTTTTCCCTTCACGCCCTTGTCAATTGCGGGGTGAAGGGAAATTCCCTTGGATTTCTTTGCGGCGGGCTTCTTGGTTTTGGCTTTCTTGGCCATTGGTGGTCCTCCCTCAAGTTTCTGTTTCTAGAATACGACGACGCTGCGGATCGATTTGCCTTCATGCATGAGATCGAAGGCCTTGTTGATGTCTTTCAGTGGCATGGTGTGGGTGATCATGGGGTCAATCTCGATTTTGCCGTCCATGTACCAGTCCACGATTTTTGGCACATCAGTACGGCCGCGGGCGCCACCAAAAGCGGTGCCACGCCAGGATCTTCCGGTGACAAGCTGGAAAGGCCTCGTTGAAATTTCCTGGCCAGCCCCTGCAACGCCAATGATGATGGACTGGCCCCAGCCCTTGTGGGCAGCTTCCAGGGCCACGCGCATGACTTTCACATTGCCGATGCATTCGAAGGTATAGTCGCCGCCGCCGTTGGTGAGATTCACGAGATGGGCGACGAGATCGCCGTCAACCTTTGACGGGTTGACGAAGTGGGTCATGCCGAAGCGCTTGCCCCAGGTGGCGCGTTCCTCGTTGAGATCAACGCCAACAATCATGCTGGCGCTGGCAAGCCTGAGCCCCTGGATGACGTTGAGACCGATGCCACCGAGACCAAAGACGATTGCCGTTGAACCGGTTTCAACCTTGGCCGTGTTGATGACGGCGCCGATGCCGGTGGTGACGCCGCAGCCGATATAGCAAATCTTGTCGAAGGGGGCGTCTTTCCTGACCTTGGCGAGGGAGATTTCAGGCAACACGGTATAATTCGAGAAGGTGGAGCAGCCCATATAGTGGTGCACCATCTTGCCCTTGTAGGAAAAGCGCGAGGTGCCGTCGGGCATCAGGCCTTTTCCTTGCGTGGCACGGATTTTCTGGCACAGGTTGGTTTTGGGGTTCAGGCAATACTCGCATTCGCGGCATTCCGGGGTGTAGAGCGGGATGACATGGTCACCCTTTGCGAGGGACTTCACCCCCTTGCCTACCTCCACCACAACTCCCGCCCCTTCGTGGCCCATAATAGCCGGGAACAGGCCTTCGGGATCAGCGCCGGAAATGGTGAATTCATCGGTGTGGCAGATGCCCGTGGCCTTGATTTCAACCAGAACCTCGCCTTCCTGGGGGCCTGCCAGATCAACGTCAACAATCTCCAGGGGCTTGCCAGCTTCAAAGGCAATGGCGGCGCGTGATTTCATGGGGCTCCCAACTCTATGAAATTGTTTTTTCTTATGAAGCCTTGTGACGGGGTCTAGTCAAGTACAATGTTGCGGAATTGGACAGGACAGGGAGCAGGATATGACGACAACGCGGGCCGATTGCGAAGCGCTGGACAGGTCTGACGTGCTAGCGGGAAAGCGTGCGGCGTTTTCGCTGCCCAAGGGGGTGATTTATCTCGATGGCAATTCTTTGGGGATGTTGCCGCGCAATGTCATGGCGCGGGTCAAGGCAGCGGTTGAGCAGGAATGGGGCGATACCCTCATCAAATCGTGGAATGAGCATGGCTGGTTTCATCTGGCGCAGAAGATCGGCGCGCGGCTGGAACGGCTGATTGGGGCGGAACCGGGGAGTGCCATTGTAGGGGATACGATTTCGGTCAATCTCTTCAAAATCCTCACTTGCGCCCTTGGGCAAAGGCGGAAGCGCAAGATTATTCTGTCGGACTCCGGCAATTTCCCCTCTGATCTCTATGTGGCCCAGGGCCTCTGCCAGTTCATGGCTGACGGCCATGAGGTCCGTGTTGTGGCACCTGAAGATGTGGCGAACTCGATCACGGCTGATGTGGCCGTGGTGATGATCACGGAGGTGGATTATCGCACGGCACGTCGCCATGACATGAAGGCGATTACCAAGCTCGCCCATGATGCTGGTGCCTTGATGATCTGGGACCTAGCCCATAGCGCGGGGGCGGTTCCGGTTGACCTCAAGGGCAGCGGGGCGGACTTTGCCGTGGGCTGCACCTACAAGTATCTCAATGGCGGACCCGGAGCGCCCGCCTTTCTCTATGTGCGACCTGATTTGCAGAATGTCGTGCAGCCTGCGCTTGTCGGCTGGTGGGGGCATGCGCGACCCTTTGCCTTTGACCTCGATTTTGTTCCGGCCCCTGGCATCATTCGCCAGCAATGCGGCACCCAACCCATCCTTTCGATGACGGCGCTTGATGCGGCCCTCGATGTCTGGGAGGGTGTTGACTTGCAGGATTTGCACGCGAAATCAAAAGCTTTATGCGAACTTCTTATCAATCTGGTTGAAGAGAAAAATTCCCATCACGGCCTGAAGCAGTCGGGTTTGCGCGATATGGAGCGGCGTGGCTCGCATGTGTCGTTTCATTGTCCTGAGGGTTACGCGGTGATGCAGGCGCTCATTGCACAGGGCGTGATCGGCGACTTTCGCATGCCCAACGTCATCCGCTTTGGCATCACGCCACTTTATACAAGCTTTGCCGATATCTGGGACGCAGCGGGAATTCTCACGCGGATTCTGGATGAGAAGCTTTGGAACCGACCGGAGTTCCTCGCCAAGAAAGCTGTTACCTGATGAATTGACAAGGTAAGAGGCCTAGGCTTGATACGCCTATGGGAAAATTTACGATTCAGGACGTGGCCCGGCTGGCGGGGGTAAGCGTTGCGACGATTGACCGGGTGCTCAATCGCCGGCTCGGGGTTCGCGCTCCCACCATTGCCAAGGTTGAAGCTGCCATTCGCGAGCTGAATTACCAGCCGGATCGCATTGCGGCGCGGCTGGCGCGGTCGCGCGAGTATCGCTTTTGCTTCGTGCTGCCGGTGAGCAGCGGTGAATTTTTCATGCGCATTGCCGATGAGGTGCGGCTCGCCACAGAGCGCATGGAGGCCGAGCGGGTGTCGATCATTGTCAAGCGCGTTGATGTGTTCGACGGCGAGTTGCTGGCCCATGCACTGGATTCAATCGACAAGACGATGGACGGTGTAGCCGTTGTGGCCCTTGATCATCCGGCAGTGCGCGAAGCAATCAATGCGCTGGTAGGGCGTGGCGTTACGGTGGTGACATTGGTATCCGATGTCCCGGGTTCCAAGCGCCAGCATTATGCCGGTATCGACAATTCTTCCGCCGGGCGGACGGCGGCCAATCTCATGGGGCGTTTCCTGCGCGGAATGACGGGAACTGTTGGGGTTTTTGCGGGTTCGCTTGCGCTTCGTGATCACATCGAGCGGCAGTTTGGATTCGAGCAGGTGGCGGCCCATGAATATCCCCATCTCGCGGTATTGCCGGTGCGGGAGTCGCGTGATGACTGGGAACGGATTGAAGAAATGACGCGGCAGTTGCTTGCCGAACAGCCCGACCTCATTGGCATATATAATGTGGGTGGTGGCACGCGCGGCATTGTTTCAGGCCTTGAAGCGGCGGGCCGCTCCAAGGACATTGTGTTCATTGCCCATGAGGTGACGGACCTGTCGCGCCGGGCGCTTATCCGCGGCACGATCGACGCCATCATCAATCAGGACGCAGGCCACGAAGTGCGCAGCGCAGTGCGCGTGCTGATGGCCAAGGCTGACAAGGTGCCACTGATAGAATCGCAAGAGCGCATCCGCATCGATATCTTCATGCGGGATAATCTGCCTTAGCTCCGGCACCCACCCCTGCCCCTCCCTCAAGGGAGGGGTGGAGCAGGAGGACTTACCAGCGGCCCCTCCCTCAAGGGTAGGGGAATCGCATATGGATTTACGCTCCCTCTTGCGCTGGCCCGCGAACAGGATTCTGAAGACGACTCCTTGTTTGATGGGAGGTGGCTTTGGGCAAGTTCGCGAGCATTTTTGGCAAGCTGGAGGACCCACGG
>CAZHCO010000020.1:0-4297 GCA_964530965.1 uncultured Aestuariivirga sp.
AGGGCCATTTGGGTATAGCCGTCGTCAAAGGTCCATTCCAGATTGACGCCCTTGATCAGGCCGTCATCGGTGAACACTACATCAGACTGCATCTCAATCCAGACGTGGGGGTGGGCTGAAACCTGTGTGCTGCTGACACAAACTGTCATTGCAGCCATGACAATATAGACGTAGCGGCGCGTGGCCATTCATGAAATCTCCGATTCAAGCCCCGCATAATGGCCATATACGGCAAAAAAGTGAAATGAAGTTTTGGCTGGTTCATGAATCGGGTGGGCAGAACCATTGTGTCCTGTATGTAGGCGGGCAGCGTGAAGGATAGGCATAAATGGCAGTGAAACAGACCATGGGCGCGGCGGAATGGGGCATGTTGGTGGCCCTTTCGGTGCTTTGGGGCGGGTCGTTTTTCTTCGTCGCCATTGCCGTCAAGGAGCTCCCGCCGTTCACAATTGTGGCCTTGCGGGTGGGGACCGCGGCGCTGGTCCTGCATGTCGTGATCCGGGCCATGGGCCTGTCGATCCCGAAGGACCGGAAGGTCTGGTCGGCATTTTTTGGCATGGGCCTGCTCAACAATCTTATCCCGTTTTCCCTTATTGCCTGGGGCCAAACGCAGATTGCCGGCGGCCTGGCCTCCATCCTGAATGCCACGACACCGCTGTTCATCGTCATCGTTGCGCATTTTCTGACGCGCGATGAAAAAATGACGGGAAACAGACTCGTTGGCGTGCTGGTTGGTTTCTTCGGGGTTGCCGTCATGATTGGCCCAGCTGTGTTGAGCGGATTGGGATTGAATGTCTGGGCCCAGGTCGCAATTCTTTGTGCATCCACTTCCTATGCCTTTTCCGGAATATTCGGGCGGCGGTTCAGGGAGCTTGGGGTGCAGTCACTGGCCACCGCAACGGGGCAATTGACCGCCTCAACCGTCATGCTGGTCCCCGTCGCACTTCTTGTTGACCAGCCATGGACGCTGGCCATGCCCCATATTGAAACCTGGGAGGCAATCATCGGCCTGTCCTCGCTTTCCACGGCTCTGGCCTACAACTTGTTTTTCCGAATTCTTGCATCGGCAGGCGCCACCAATATTTCGCTGGTGACATTTCTGGTTCCTGTCAGCGCGGTACTCCTGAGTTCGCTGTTTCTTGGCGAGCAGCTGGAGGCCAAGCATTTCATCGGGATGGCGCTTATTGGAGTGGGTCTGGCTGCAATTGACGGGAGGTTGTTAAAGCTAGCCAGGCCTAGTTTATAAGGCAATCCTTGGCGCCTTTTGCGAGGTTGGTTAGCAGTTCGGCATAGGCTTTCGGCCCTGGGGTCAAATCATAACCCAGGGGATCGAGAACGCCCGGTTTGGCCGATGAGCCTTCCAACACAACGCTCACATACTTCGCATCGAATTGCGGTTCACGAAATACGCAGACGGCTTGGGTTGCTGCGAGCTTGTCCCTGATTTCCTTCAGGCGCTGGGCCGAAGGAGCCGTTGCCGAGGCATCCGAGATGCTGCCGACGGCGGAAAGACCAAAGCGCGTTTCAAAATACTGATAGGCGTCATGGAAAACAATAAAGGGTTTGATCAGGATGGGCTTCGTTACGGCACTGATATCGGCAGCAAGCTGATCTAGAGATGCAGCATAGTCTGCGGCATTTGCCGCGTAGGTTCCGGCATTTTGGGGATCAACCCGGCTGAGTTCGGCGGCCACCGCCTTTGCCATGAGCTTGGCATTTTCGGGATCAAGCCAGACATGTGGATCAATGCTCTGCACCGCTTCATCGTGATCTTCGCCCTCATGTTCTTCGACTTCACTTTCATCCTCTTCATGTTCGTCAGCTTCGAAAGTGCCGCCCTTGCGAACATCGAGGGTTTTGATTCCTGGAGAATTAAACAGGGAAATGAATTTCTTGCCGTTCACGGCCTCGCTTCCGCTAATCTGGCCAAGCTTGTATTCCAGGCCGCCGCCATTCATGAAGACCACATCCGCATTGCCGAGGTCCGAAATTTGTTGGGGCGAGAGGGACGCGGTGTGCTCGGAATTCTGGCCAGAGAGGAGCAGTTCAGGTGTCCCGACCTCGCCCATGACTGAAGCCACAATGCTGTGGACGGGCACAATGGAGGCGATAATTTTGGGCGTTGCCAAAGCCGACGTGGACAACAGGAATGTGGCAAGGCAGCCGGCAAGCACGCGCATCAGTTCAACTCCATTTGATATGTTATGTTATAACGTATCAGCATCCGCTTGGATGTCAAGTGGCGTTGACGTGCAAGTGAAGGGATGCGGCAAGGATTGAGTTGAAGTTCGTGGATTAGCCTGTCAGTTAATGGGAATGGATTTACACGTTCCCTTGCAGGCGGCGCTCCTGGCAGGTGCCATTAGTTTTTTGAGCCCTTGTGTTCTGCCGCTGGTGCCATCGTACCTCTGTTTCATTACGGGCGCCACTCTTGATGAACTGTCTGATGGGGATGGCGCCTCCGTTTCTCAACAACGGCGGGCATTTATTGCGGCGATGTTTTTTGTGCTCGGATTTTCGACGGTGTTTGTCATGCTGGGAGCCAGTGCGTCAGTGCTTGGCCAAGCATTCAGGCAAGTCATAAGCTTCACAATCTCAATCGCCGGTTATGATGTGAATGTGGCAACTGCCATATCCGGCATTGTCATCATGCTTATGGGTTTGCATTTCATCGGGCTGTTCAAGATCGACTTGCTGCACCAGGAAGCACGCTACCATCACCATTCGCAACCGGTGGGTTTTCTGGGGGCCTACGGCATTGGCCTGGCTTTCGCGTTTGGCTGGACGCCCTGCATTGGACCCATTCTTGCAACCATTCTGACGATTGCCGCAAGCGAGCAGGATGTGGCGCGTGGTGCCGGGTTGCTCGCCATCTATTCCTTGGGCCTTGGCATTCCGTTTTTGCTGGCTGCGGCAGGTGTTGGAACATTTCTCGGATTTTCCGGCAAGTTCAAGAAGCATCTTGTGACCGTCGAACGCGTGATGGGCGTGTTGCTTGTTTTGACTGGCCTCATGTTTCTTACTGGCTCCATGCAAACCATGTCCTACTGGTTGCTGGAACAGTTCCCCTGGCTGGCTACGATCGGTTGAGCTCTATGGGCTGGCCATGGGGCGTTGCGTGGGCTGCGCGGTCCCAGGCCTCAACGCGATTCAATCGTTCAATTTGCGACATCAGGCCTTTGGCCTCGACAATTTTTTCGAGCGCTGCAAGCCAATGCTCGTAATAGGGCACATCGGATGATTCTATTTCTGCACCCAATGCTTCGGTCCATTCGTTCCAGGTGAAACACCCACGTTCATGCAGTTTCACAACCATGGCGAAGGCTTGCGCTTCCCAGGGTTCATTGAATACGGGATCATTGAGATCAGGCGGGTTCAAGATAGGGCTCCCAGAGATCAAGCATCACGTGATCCTTGTTGTCATGCCCCCACAATTCCTTTGCGGTGAAGCGCACGGTGTAGAGCCATCGCGGGTCGTCACCTAATCCGTGTGCTGATGAATCGGGGAAGACATGGGCACCATGCACGATAACAATCTCACCAAACTTGCCTTGGGCATAGCGCGGAAGACGGGTGTGACCTGTCGGACTCATGCCGCGGGCGCGCACCTTGTTGCCCGACTGGAAGCGGGCAGCAGTGTTGGAGGGACGATTGGCGGGTCCGCCCTTGGCCAGTACGGCCTGCACCATGTCAGCCTTCAGGACTGCCTTCACCGGCTTCGGCGGAATTTTCATGCGTCCCGCCGCAATCTCGGACTCGGTAATCATTCCGCGCTCAATCATCAGCTTGATATGGGCTTCAATGCGGATGTCATAGTAGCGCGATGACCAATATTTCAGCGCCGGGAAAGATTCACGAGCGTGACGCAAGATGTCGAGGTTCCACTGCCCACAGGTGTCCATGGCAAGGGTGAGAGCAAGAACCCGGCGCTCCCAGTCTTCATGAAACACAGGCTCGTTCGCCTCCAACCTGACCGGGCCGAAGCGCGTGAAACCGCCCATATCTTGCGGGCCATTCATGATGGCAAGCCCACGAGGCCCGTTCCGATCATGGAATTGCGCGTGACGAGTTCGGCCAGTTGTTCTTCGGTGAAGCTTTCGGTGCCTTTCAGGCGCATCGGTATTACGATGTAGCGGACCTCGGCGGTTGAATCCCAGACCTGAACTGCCGTCCCTTCGGGAAGTGTCACATCAAATTCCTTCAAGACACCACGGGGATCGATCACCGCGCGAGAGCGATAGGGCATGGATTTATACCAGACGGGTGGCAGGCCAAGAACTGGCCACGGGTAACAGGA
>CAZHCO010000021.1:0-6640 GCA_964530965.1 uncultured Aestuariivirga sp.
TTGTGTCATAGGCGTAAACAGTATTTGAGGCAGCACAGCTCGTGGTCGCAATGCCGTCCACCGCCGTGAGCTGCTTGATCATGCCGTAAACCGATTGGATTGAATAGACGGTTGATCTGCCAAGGGCATTGGTGACTGTAACCTTGTTATTCACATCGTCGTAGCTGAAGGTGGCGAGTTCATCTCCGCCACTGTGCTGGCTGGATGTCGCGCGCCCCTTCGCATCATAGGTCCATGACGCATACTTTATTCCGCGCTCATCATAGATTCCGGTCAATGCATAGGGGAATTGAAGGCTTTGCAGGTACTCATAAACCAGTTTCGGGTTATCGGTTTCAGTTCCAGGCGTGTTATCGGGGTAAAGCACCGACACAAGTAATTGAGATGAGTCCTCGCCATTGGAAACCACCTCCTCAGTGAGGCCGGTTACATACGAGTGATTAATGTAGTCGAATGAAAATTTCTTGCCGTCTGTTACCGTGGCGGATTTCAACAAGCCAACCTTGCTGACATCTTCCCAGTACTCAAAGGTTATGGTCCGGCCAAAATTGTCGGTTACATTAGTGTTGAATTTCCCGGAGTACGACAGGAATTGCGAATAACCCGTGGGGTAAACAATTTTGACCAGACGGCCTTCAAGATCATAGGTATATTTTTCACCGGACTCCGCCCGCAGTTCCACGGAATCGGACGTGAGTGCCAATGCGACGTCCAGATCAGTGCGGTATTGATCCCAAATTACGCCACCGGTCAAATTTGGATTTGCCCTTGGCAGTACAAGTTTCCAAATACCGCCCACCAATTTGAATGAGTACTCATTTGTGTCAGGCAGAACAATGTGGAGTGCGTCGCCGTTGGCGGCTTGGTTGGGAATGCCAGTTGAAAAATAGTATCTGGCACTCGAATCAAAGTTGCTGCGCCAGCCCACGCCAAGCCTGGAGTAGGCCGGCGCTCCCGCCAAATGATAGAAGCTCGAGTATTTGCGCGAAAATGTCAGTGGCGACGTTCCGCCGGAGGTCCAGTCGATCGTTGTTTCCACCTTCCGGCCGGTCGCGACTTCGACAGGGTTGCCTTTGTATACACCGCAACTTTGGCTATTTGCGAACTGTGACGGCAATGCGCAAAATCCAGTTGAGGTGGGTATTTCGAGCGGATAGCAGTGATAAAGTGCACGTATTGTAGAGATCGAAACACCCCATTGAATATGCACCCCGGCCTCTGGCGGGTTTAAGTTCGTTTCTGTCCAGAGAATCTTGGCGTTAGGGGCGGTGCAAACTTTCCTTTGGCGAGCCGACTCCACTCCTGCACCAACAGTGTCGCCATCCACAGGAAAATCCTGGCCAAAGCAGCTCGGGGCCGTCCAATAGCCTGCTTCGCTCTTGTCCGGCATGCCTGTCCAGAGCATGGAAATCAGTAAAGCGCTGAGGAAGGGACGAAAGCGGTTTTGAAGGAGGCCCACCACGATGAAGGCAAACTTCTTGAAAGTCGCATGAATAGACATCTCGTATCGCCCCCAACTTTGAATCGATAACAAGCTGAAGTGATTCAAGGTCTGGAATCAAGTTCTAAATTGCAACCTTGAGATGTTTTCCACAACTTTCTCCCGTTCTGGTATTGCGCAGATTGCATCGTCGAAACGGAGAAATAGTTTGCCCGTCATCTCATCGCCTGTCCCCGAAACCCCATCGCCAGCACGAACAGTTCCGCCGAATCATCGCGGCTGGCCATCGGCTTCACATGGCGCACGCTGGCGAAATCCTTCTTCATCAGTTTCAGCATTTCGCCTTCCGTGCCGCCGCGCAAAACCTTGGCCAGATAAGTTCCGCCGGGCGCCAGCACCTGGCGGGCAAAATCAAGGCCTGCTTCAGCCAAAGTCATCACCAGGACATGGTCCGTCTGGCGGTGGCCCGTGGCGTGCGCCGCCATGTCCGAGAGCACGACATCGGCTTTCCTACCGCCCAGCGCATCGAACAGAAGCTGCGGCGCGTCATCGTCCAGAAAGTTCTTTTTGAAAATTGTAACCAAAGGAATGGGGTCAATGCCATGCATGTCAATGGCGATGATTTTCCCTCGCCCCTCTTCCGCCTTCACCCGCTTGGAGGCAACCTGGCACCAGCCACCCGGTGCCGCCCCCAGATCCACCACGACGAGCCCCGGCTTCAAAAACCTGTACTTGTCATCAATCTCAATCAGCTTGAAAGCCGAGCGCGCCCGGTAGCCCAGCTTCTTTGCTTCAATCACGTAAGGGTCATTGAGCTGGCGCTCGAGCCAGATTTTTTGCGAAACGGTGCGGCCCTTGCCCGTCTTCACTTTGACTTTGAGATTGCGCCCGCTGAGTTCATTTTTGCTTCCGGGCCGGCTCATGCCATCCGCCCGTAAGTTCCATCTTCCCGCATCAGCTGGGTGAGTATGCCTTCACGCAAACCACGGTCGGCCACACGAATGCGGTTGGCCGGGAAGGCAAGGCGGATTTCCTCCAGGATTGCACAGCCCGCCATCACTAGGTCTGCCCGCTCGCGCCCGATGCAGGCATTCATCGTCCGCTCTTCATAGGTCATCGCCAACAGTTCTGCCGTCACTTTCCCAACATCGTCGCTCAAGAGCCAGCAGCCATCAACCCGCGACCGGTCATAACGCCGAAGCCCAAGCTGCACTCCGGCAATGGTTGTCACCGTTCCCGATGTTCCAAGCAGATGCGACGGCAGCGGAACGGCCCCTTTGAGTTTTTGCACCCGGGCCACAAATTCCGTGATGAGCGGCCGCAGATAATTTCGCATGGCGGCAAAAGACTGGGCAGTGACATCAATACCGCCGCCAAACTGTTCGGAAATGGTGACCACACCCGCCGCCAGAGATGTCCAGGCGAGAAGTTCTTTTTTTCCATCCCGCTGCTCAACCCACATCACCTCGGTGGACCCGCCGCCGATGTCAAAGATCAGGGCACTTTCCGCATCAGAATCAATAAGCGGCTCCGCCCCGCTTGCCGCTAACTTTGCCTCGGTCTCCCGGTCGATGATCTCAAGCTCCAGGCCCGTTTCATCGGTTACGCGCGCAATGAATTCGGCCCCGTTGCTCGCCATGCGGCAGGCTTCCGTGGCAATCAGGCGGCGCTTCTTAACCTTGTGCCATACCAGTTTGTTGGAGCAGACCCGCAAGGCTTCAATGGTGCGGTCCATGGCGGAAGCGCTCAAGGCGCCGGTTTTGCCAAGCCCCTCACCCAGCCGCACAATGCGCGAAAAAGCATCTCTGACATGAAAACCATGGCCGGAAGGAGTAGCAATCAAAAGCCTGCAGTTATTCGTGCCGAGGTCCAGGGCACCATAATAGGAATCCCCGTTGGGCGCCCGGTCATTTGCTGCAACCTCCAGTTCAGGTCGGTTGTTGGACCGCCCCCTGCTGCCGTGCAGCCCGAATCTGCGCCTGCCACGGGTGTTTCCCGCTCCGCTGGTCGCGTCCACGTTAAGCCTTCCAGACAGCCTGCTCTCAACGGGTTAACCCGGAGCTCAGAAACCGCCTTTAATCATTGCGTTGGGGCCATCTTAACAGTTTCAGCCCTCACGTAAAGCAAATGAATCCCCTCCAAATGCGAAGCTCCCATTAACTACTAATTGAGATTATGGCGGCTACCAATGCGTATCGGGACAGGAGCTACATGCGCACATTTGGAAATCGCTGGTTTAAGGACGGCTCACTGATCGGTGAATATGCCGAGCATTTTGGCCAGGCCATCACCCGCCAGAAGCAATCCACAGCGCTCACTGCCGCAAAAGTTGACGCCGAATTGGCCTCGAAGGCCAAGTCCGAATTCATCGCCAACATGAGCCATGAACTGCGCACGCCACTCAACGCCATCATCGGCTTCTCTGACATGCTCGCCACCAAGACAGTTTCGGGGCCGGAAAAAATCGAACAATACTCCGCCTATATAACGCAGGCGGCCGAACATCTGCTGGCGCTCATCAACGGCATTCTGGACGTATCCAAGATTCAGGCCGGCAAACTCTCCGTCGATCTGGAACCGGTGAGCATCAACGCCATTCTTGAATCATGCCTTCTGATTGTTGAGGCCAAGGCGCGCGAAAAAGACGTGCTGGTTGAAACTCGCATCAAACCGCACCTTCCAAATTTGATGGCCGACCCGCTCAGGCTCAAGCAAATTTTGATCAACCTCCTCAGCAACGCCGTGAAGTTCACCCCGCCCAAGGGCCGCATTCGCGTTGATGCCGGCGTTCGGGAAATGGGATTCGCCAGCATCGCCATCAACGACACCGGCATGGGCATGTCACTTGCGGAAATCGAAACCGCGATGAGCCCGTTCGGCCAGGTCGATGCGGGCTTCAATAAGCGCCATGAAGGAACCGGCCTCGGCCTGCCGATTGCCTATGCCCTGGCCCGGCTCCATGGCGGTGACTTGAAAATTGAATCTCAAAAGGGTGCGGGAACCCGCGTGACCGTAACGCTTCCCATGGAACCGCCCGACCAGGCAATAACGCCTTCCCGCGAAAATCGACTTCATTAAGGGGCACGTAAGACCATGAACCGTTCAAATGCACAGCCTCAGGACCAAGTGGAAACCCGCCCCGAGCCCATCGCGCGTGTTGGCCGTATCGTTGCGGTAACCGGCGCCCATGCCATCATCCTGCTCGATGCCGAGGAACGCGCCAACATTGACGCTCAAAGAAGCCCTGAAATTGGAACCCTTCTGAAGGTCGATTGCCCCTCGTCTATTTCCCTGGCGCTGGTGTCGGCCCTGAGTTCTCCTATGCCATCCCACAACAAGGGTGAGCAGGAACTGCGCATCGTCGAGGTGGAGTTCATCGGCGAATTGCCCAAGGACGAGCAAGGCAGGCCAAAGGCTTTTCGCCGCGGCATTTCCTCTTATCCATCATTGGGCGACACGGTTTACCGCGCCAGCCGCAGCGAACTGTCCAAGGCCTACGCCTGCGATTCCGAAACGTCCATTCGCGTCGGCCACATCCAGCAGGACCCCTCTATCCCTGCCATGATCAAGATCGATGAAATGCTGGGTAAGCATTTTGCCGTGCTGGGAACAACGGGCACCGGCAAATCCTGCACCGTGGCCCTCATTCTCCGCCGCATTCTGGAAAAGAATCCCCAGGCCCATATCCTGCTGCTCGACGTGCACCGCGAATATGCCCAGTCCTTCAAGGGCATCTCGGAAGTCATAACGCCCGATAACATGGTGCTGCCCTTCTGGCTCTTGAACTTCGACGAGGCCGTTGAAATTCTCATTGGCCAGCAGCCCGGCCGCGAAACCGATGTGGAAATTCTCCGCGAGCTCATTCCCATGGCCAAAGCGCGCTACATGAGCAACCAGCGCCGTGACAAGAACGGCGCCACCGTCCGCAACGGCTTCGAAAGCTCCAACATCGGAGTTGACACGCCCCTGCCCTATCGCACCTCCGATCTCACCGGCATTCTCGAAGAGTATATAGGCAAGCTCGAGCTGCGCGGCGAACTCGCCCCCTACAAGCGTTTAAAAGCCCGCATTGAAACCATCTCGCGCGATCCGCGCTACGCCTTCATGTTCGGCAGCCTCACCGTGCAGGATAACATGGCCGCGGTTCTGGCGCGCCTGTTCCGCATTCCCGTCAATGGCAAACCCATTGCGATTTTGGAACTGGGTGGCCTGCCTTCGGAAATCATCAACGTTGTGGTCTCCGTTCTGGCCCGACTTGCCTTTGACTTCGGCGTGTGGAGCGCAGGCCGCATTCCAATTACCTTCGTATGCGAGGAGGCCCATCGCTACGTTCCAATCGATAAGTCCCTTGGCTTCGAACCCACCAAAAAATCAATTTCGCGCATCGCCAAGGAAGGCCGCAAGTACGGCGTGTCGCTGTGCATGATAACCCAGCGCCCGGCCGAGCTTGATCCCACCATCCTGTCCCAGTGCAATACGATTTTCTCCATGCGCCTCACCAACGAGCGCGACCAGGATATTCTGCGCGCCGGCATTTCAGACGCCGCCGCAAGCCTTCTCGAATTCATGTCCACCATGGGAACCGGCGAAGCGATCACCTTCGGCGAAGGCGTTGCCCTTCCCACCCGCATCAAGTTTGACATGTTGCCCGAGGACGAATGGCCCAAGAGCAACACTGCCTCGTTCACCTCGAACTGGGCCAAGGACCTGCCCGACGACAGCTTCCTCCACGAAATCGTCCATCGCTGGCGGGCCCAGACCTTCAATCCCGACAGTGCCGCCTATACGGTGGAAACACCGCCCGCCCAGATGGCCGTGCCGCCACATCCATCGGTCCGGCGTGATCCCCTGCAGCCGGCAGCGGCCCAGCAAAGGCCCGGCATTCAGCCACCGCCTCCAGGTTTTGGGCAGCAGATACCGGCACAGCCCGTACGCGCCGGTGCCAGCCCCGCCCCACTGCCACCGCCCCCAGGCCAACAGCCAAGCCTCGCCAACCTGATCAAACAGTTCCGGACGTAACCTAACGTCTTCCCCCGCGAGCGGGGGAAGAAAGGGGCCCTGTCCGAACCTGATAGATAGGTAACAGAAGGGACCGGTTAGATAGGTAACAGTTCTCGTAAGAGTTGGCTGGGGAGGACCTGGCGATGGGATGGCGAGAGACTGGACTTATGGATGAGCGGTTGAAGTTCATTACGACCT
>CAZHCO010000022.1:0-34091 GCA_964530965.1 uncultured Aestuariivirga sp.
ACAATCTGGATGTACGTGCGCCATTTGGGAATGCCATCGATGCGGGCGGCGCGCCAGATTTCATCATCAATGCCGCGCAGGCCTGCCAGCATGAGCGCCATCACAAGCCCCGTGCCCTGCCAGAGGCCGGCAATCACGACGGCGTAAATCGACATTTCCCGGTTGGTCAGCCAATCGAAGGAGAAACTTGTCCACCCCAGCCCGCGCACCGTGCCTTCAAGGCCAAAGGCCGGGTTCATGATCCATGCCCACACATGGCCGGTCACAATGAATGAGAGTGCAAAGGGATAAAGATAGATCGTGCGGAACACGCCTTCGAGCCGGATTTTCTGGTCCATCAGCACAGCCAGCCAGAAACCGATGACAAACGCAAAAATTGTGTAGAGCGAACCGTAGATTCCAAGATTGGTGATTGAAATTATCCAGCGCGACGAGCGCCACAGTCGTTGATATTGAGCCATCCCCACATAGGCGTCGTAAAATTCCATGGGTGTAAAAATCGGCAATGTTTTGATGTTGGTGAATGACGAAGCCACTGTCCAGAACGTGCCGCCAATAAACACAAGGAGCACGATGAGAACCATCGGCAGCGAAGCAATTTTTGAATTCAGATTGCGAAAAAGTGGATTGGGCCTGTTCATGGTTGCTGCGCTCCGGGCAGGGCTAAATTCAAACCGATCCGGCTTTTCCACCGGATCGATTTTCATGTCGCTTTCCTCAGAATAGTGCGAACGCTTTAGAGCGGAGGCGCGTTCTTGATGACTTCTACAAACTGGGCCAGTGCCGCTTCCGGTGTAACGGATTTGTCGGAAAAGAAGTTGTTATAGAGGTCGCGGATCTGGTTGAGCGTATCACGGTCAACCATCTGGATTTCGCCAGGGAACACCTTGCTGGGATCAGCAAGAATGGCCAGGCCCTTTTGCATGCAGTCATTGGCGGCCGCAAGGTCCACATCGGCGCGCATGGGTAACGAGCCCTTTTTGAGGTTGAAGGCAACCTGGACTTCCTTTGAAACCATCATCGAAGCCATTTCGAGCTGCGCTTTGGTTACTTCGGGATCCTTGTTCTTCGGGAAGTAGAACACGTCACCACCCGTATCCAATACGGCTTCCATGCCAAGTCCCGGCAGGCAGTCATAATCTTCGCCGGCCTTCATTCCGGCAACCTGAAACTCACCACCGGCCCAGTCGCCCATGACGTTGGCCGCAGCCTTGCCGCTGATCACGAGGCCAACAGCTTCGTTCCACTGCGGAACCATGGTCTTGGGATCGACCATGTTGCGGGCCGCATCCATCGCCTGGAATACCTTGAGCATTTCTGGGCCACCGGCGGCTTCAAGATCGCGCTCCTTGAACACCTTGATTTTCAAAGGCACACCACCCACGCCCACCGCGATATCAGACAGCAGCAAACGGATCGGCCAGCCTTCGGCGGCTGCTAGCGGAATGATGCCCTTGGCTTGCAACGCGGGCGCAGCGGCCACGAGCTCGTTCCAGTTCTTTGGGGGCTCAAGACCCGCATCCTTGAACACCTTGCGGTTTGTCCACATCCACTGGTCCGAATGCAGGTTTACTGGAACGCAAACAACCTTGCCGTCCACCGTGCAGCCTTCAAGCTGTGACTTGGGACGCAGGATATTGGCCCAGTCTTCCTTCTTTGCAAGTTCGGTCAGGTCTTCCATCAGGCCGGCTTTCACCAGATCGTCAGCATCCTTGCCGGGGTTGAGCTGCGTGGCGCCCATCGGATTGCCACCCAGAATTCGCGAAATGATGATGGGGCGGGCAACGTCGCCCGAACCGGCGATGGCACCATCTACCCACTTGTGGCCGGTTGCATTGAAGGCCTTGGCAAATTCACCAACGGCAGCGGCTTCGCCGCCCGACGTCCACCAGTGTGTGACTTCAACGTCTGCAGCTTTTACTGAACCGATAAACACCATTGAAACAGTGGCAGCCAAAGCTGCGACCATTGACTTGTAACGCATGTGGTAATCCTCCCATTTTTTTAGTTAACGAAATTAAGCTAGTTCAAAAAAAATCAATCTGCAACGATTCAGTTTATGAAAGCAAATAATGTTAATATGCTGCAACGCAAAGAAAAATGGACTAATGCATCGTTTCAGGTGGCTCTAGGCTTTTTCCCTTTCAACTGATAGCAATGGGGCCAATGTTGTAAAAATAAGCCGCTGGGGCGACACCTGATAATGACGAAAATAGAATTGCCCACGGGTGAGCGTCCCACCTTGAAGACAATCGCCTTCATGACCGGTCTTGGGCTCTCAACTGTTTCCCAGGCCCTGCATTGCTGTCCGGGGAATGAGTCGATCAGTCGCGGAGTGCATGCCCGTATATTCAGGAGAATCCTGATACTTTCGTGTTGTCGAGACACAGAAAGGAAAACGGGCATGCGGTTTATCCCTAGCATTATGACGAGCCTCCTGAAAGACATTGATCGGCGCGCCTTCAAGGCGATTGTGAAGCGGCATGACGGGGATGCCTATGGCAAGAGTTTCAACAGTTGGGAACATTTGGTAACGCTTCTGTTTGCCCAGTTGTCGGGTGCCTCTAGCCTGCGGGCGATTGAGACGGGGTTCAACGCGCAATCGCCCCACCATTATCATCTGGGCTGTGGCAGGATTGCGCGTTCGACGCTGGCCGATGCCAATGCCCGGCGTCCCGCCGCAATCTTTGCTGAATTGTTCGGCACACTTTCAGGCGGGCTTGGCCGCAAGATGAGGCGTGAGGCGCAGGAGACTTTGCGGCTCATCGATTCCACGCCTGTTCCATTGAGCAGCCTGTTTGATTGCGCGGCTTCCAATGGCCACATCAAGGGCCTTAAGCTGCATGTTGTGCATGATCTTGCAGCCAACGCGCCGCTTGCCTGTGAGATCACCAAGGCCAATGTCAACGATATCGCTTTTGGCCGTGGCCTCACCCTTGAGTCTGGCGTGACATATGTATTCGACAAGGCCTATTGCCACTTCGGATGGTGGGCTGCAATTGATGCCGCCAAATCCCACTTCGTCACAAGGCCCAAGAAAAACATGCGCTGGAAAACGCTGCGCCTGCGCCCCTTGGGCAAGGTCAAGGGCGACGGCTTCACCATCCTCGCCGACCGCGAGGTCAGGCTTGCCAGCAAGGGAGACTCCAAACTTCCCATCTTCCTACGCCGTATCACGGTGCGCCGCGAGAACAACGAGCGCTTCGATATCCTGACCAACGACCAAGAGCGCAGCGCCTGCAATGTCGCGGCTTGCTACAAGGCACGTTGGCAGATTGAGCTGTTTTTCAAGTGGATCAAGCAGAACCTCAATATCAAGAAGTTCATGGCCCGCAACGAAAATGCCGTCCGCCTGCAAATCCTCGCCGCAATGATCGCTTTCGTCCTCCTGCAAATCGCCCGCAACATGAGCCAAAACAAGCTTACTCCACGCCGCTTCGCCGAACTCGTCACGACATTCCTGCACACCCGCAGAAGCATGGCCGACATCGAAAAACCCCCGCCCATCAACCCCTCAAAACCAAAGCCAATCCACCCAGACCAGTTGCTGTTCCGTTATGCATGACTTTCCCCGGACAGCAATGCGATTCTCGGGAGAGGACGAAAATTCAACCACACGGACTCCGCCCTACTTGTGCGGCCCCGTCCCTGTTGCCAGCATCCAGTGATGCTGCTGGTGGTGCATGCCGCGCGTCATTACGCCGATGAAGCCAAGCGCGCGAAGTTTAACCATCGAAGCCTGATCGGGCGGTGAGACAGTCAGGATTGCACCATTGTCCGAGGACTCAACCGCGAATGTCCAGCCATCCGCACCATTCATGGTCGTGGCATGGGCCATGACCATGCGCCGGACCGACTCGCGAACCGGCCCTTCGCCGGATACTGAAAATCGAACACTGCCTTCCATCTCCGCCACATCCACCGCAGCGCCGAGGGTCACATTGTTCATGTCGATTAGGTGCTGGCGCAGGGCTTCAATGTCAACTCTCGCCCACTCCGTCGCGGGATCAGCATCCAGCAAGGCGACTATTTCCTGAATGGCAGCAAAGGTCGCTTGACCGGTTTCGCTCGGCACTCCGTCCTCCGCCATCATGGCCCCATGGTCCTGGGCGGGCGCAGCACCAGCCGTGAGCAGCGCAAACGCAAGCGCAATCGGAATGACTTTCATGGTGCGAGACCCTTCTGGTTCAGAAACCTGATAATGCAGCTTGCCACGGCAACACAAAGCGCCACATGATAGAGATCATGTTGAAATACATTCAGGCGCTGCCCCACACGCAGCGGGTTTTCAGGAAGGGCCAGTATCTCTTCCATCAGGGCGACGCCGTTGTGTCGATGTTCCTGATTGAGGCCGGCGAGGCAAGACTTCTCAGACGGCAACGCGATAGCAGCGCCATTGTGCTGCAACGGGCCTTGCCGGGTTCATTCCTTGCCGAAGCATCGCTCTTTACCGCCAGCTATCATTGTGATGCGACAGCAACAACGCGGATTTCAGCGCGTCTGATTTCCAGGAATGCAATGCGAAAATTATTTGAAAGCGACCCGGTCTTTGCCGCGGCCTGGGCAAGCCATCTCGCCGGAGAAGTCCGTAGTGCCCGCCTGCGCGCCGAAATTCTGGCACTCAAGACCGTCGCAGAACGCCTTAGTGCCTGGATTGCAGCGCAGGGCGAATTCCCACCGAAAGGCACATGGAAAACCGTGGCGCAGGAAATCGGCACCAGCCCCGAAGCGCTCTACCGCGAAATTGCACAGCGACGGCCGGGAAGGTGACACAAATTATTAATCATCCCTGTAAACCCGCTCGCGGCGTTCGTGGCGCTCCTGGGCCTCGATTGAAAGCGTCGCAATGGGGCGTGCATCGAGCCGCTTCAGGCTGATGGGATCGCCCGTCTCTTCGCAATAGCCATAGGTGCCATTGTCGATCCGCTGCAGGGCCGCTTCAATCTTGGATATCAGCTTGCGCTGCCGGTCACGGGCCCGAAGCTCAAGGGAACGGTCGGTTTCGGATGAAGCCCGGTCCGCCAGATCAGGCAGCACATGATTCTCGTCCTGCAAGTGCGTGATGGTTTCCCGGCTTTCGCGCAGGATGTCTTCCTTCCAGGAATTCAGCTTTTGCCGGAAATACGCAGCCTGCCTTTCGTTCATGAAGGGCTCGTCGTCACTGGGTCTATAATCAATATCGACAAGTACATTCATAAAAAGTCTCTCCAGTAGTCCGTGGCGCGGGCTTATAGCGAGCTTGCACTGCTTCGACAATAGCCCGCGATTCAAGCCCAAAACCCAGCAATAATGATGCCAAATTACGCCGATCGCGCCTCATCGATTCGGTCGCGGAGCTGCATCCACCAGTAGGAGGCCTGCACCCCGATCCGCCCAAGCTGCCCCCCCGCCCAAAGAGGCGCAAATGGCGCAAATCGCCGGTATTCGTCATCCCCGTCGGCAATAGCCCGGGCCAAAAGTTGCGCCGCCATCGCCGTGGTGTTCATGCCATGCCCGCCAAAGGCCGTGGCAAACCATTGACCTTGCCCGTCTTTGCCAATGAGCGGCATCTTATGGAGCGCATAGCCCATGAGCCCCGCCCATGCATAATCGATGCGCGGATTGCCTAGCTGCGGATAGGTCGCCAGCATGTCGACTTTCATTTGTTCAGCCAGCCGCGTGGGCTCGGAAACCCGTGTGGTAATCCTCCCGCCCCAGAGTAGCCTGCCGTCGTTAATGAGCCGGTAATAATTGCCGGCCCTGCGCGTATCCGAAATGGCGGCTGGGGTTCGCACTGCATCGCGCTCTAAGCCCTCCGTGACAGCCACATAGGTTGCAACTGGCAAAACCGCGCGCCCGCTGGCCTTGTGAATATTACGATCTAGCGACGAGACACAGTGAACAACATGCCGGGCGACCACCTCTCCATCGGGGCACCCAACGCGCCATTCGCTTCCCTGCTTTTGAACCGAAAGCGCCCGCGTATTTTCATGTAAAACAGCGCCGCTTTTCTCCGCCTTGCGGGCCAGCATCAAGCTATATCGCAGGGGGTGAAAATGAAAGGCGCTCGCATCATACTTGCTTTCAAAATATTGCGTTGAATTCAATTTCTCCCGCGTCTGCTCCGTGGAGAAAAATTGGAATTTTTCGTCATAATCCCGGGCCATCCTCTCGCAGTAGGATTTGAAATCGCCATTGTCAGGGTGGCGCAGGGCAACCATCCAGCCATGGCCCATTTTGATCGAGGCATCGCCGGATTCAATTTCCCGCCGCACATATTCAACGCCATGCCTGGAAAGCGCATGAAGCGCGCGGGCCGCATCAAGTCCCACGCGCTTTTGAACATTTTCAATTCCCTCCGCAAAGCCATTGGAAACAAATCCGCCGTTGCGGCCCGATGCCCCCCACGCCAGTCGTTTTGCCTCAAGCAGCACCACGCGTTTCTTGCGGCGCGAAAGTTCAAGCGCCGTGGTGAGCCCCGCAAGTCCGCCGCCAACCACGCAAACATCGGCATTTACCGCGCCACGCAATGGTACCCGCATCTCACCACGATCTGTCGTGGCCTCATACCAGGTTGGAAAAGTGTTAACGGCCTGTTTCATTTTGAACTCACGAGAATCGATCATGCTTAACTTAAAATTAGCGGAACCCGTGCAATTTTAGCGATGAATAATTGGGTTGTGGGATATATCATGCGTATTGGGTCAGTATCACTTCTGGTTTTGTCAGCCTTTGCCCTCACAGCTTGCACTGCTGGTGGGACGGGTTTTGATGCGCTTTCTGCGGCTCCGGGACTCGCCATCGCTTGCACAGATCTAAATGGAACATGTGTGGTGCCCGGAGGCAGCAACGGCAGCGGCGGTGGCGGCGGCACTCCCGTAAACGACCCCACGGATGGCGACGACTCCTCAAGCGATGGCGGCAATACCACAGAGTTAAGTCCAACTACAGCAGACGTCACCATTGCATTGGAGTCATCAAGACTCGTTAGGCCAACTTCAGGAACATCCCTGTCTCAACTGACAGCACCAACGGTTGGGATATTGACAACAACGGATCAAATCCTTGGCGTTACAAAACCCACGAACATAACGATCAGGATCGATACAAATTCTACCAGCAACGGAAGTTGGCCAACGCCTATCCAGATGACAGAATATGTCGCGGGAACAACAAGAGTAGACCCCACCCATCCGAGTCCGGACCCTTTCGAGAATGGCGGGGCAACTTCAAATTACCGCGAATACCGCATTTACAGCGAACAAGTTGGTCAGGAACGCGATGAGACGTTGCAAGTCTGGGCTTGGACCGACAGCTACGCCACCCAGTATCGCAACACGCCAGGCGGCGGGGAAGCCGCAAATGCGGCGTGGTCATTCGGCGGCTACAGAACGCCAGTGATGCCCACAACCGCAACCCCAACGACCACCTATAATGGTCGCTTCGTTGCCACGGCAAAAACCTCAAACTGGAAAAAACCAAGTGGTGCCGATATCGATCCAAATGCCCTATGGCGCGTTCAGGGTGCGTCAACCCTTACAGCAAATTGGGGAACAACTTCCGTCACCGGAACCCTCAGCCCGGAAACCTGGCTCAGCGACCAGGATTCAATCAGCGCCGAATACATGCAGGTTGTCGGTGGGCCACCAATGGCTCCATTCACCATTGTCCAGGCACCATATTATGACTTCTACGACGCCACAGTCACCTTGCAAGGAACAATTACCGGAAATACCTATGCTGGCTCGGCAAACCTGAACAGTCCATACCTGAACGGCGACCAAACCATGTATGGTGGCTTCTTCGGCGCCGGTGCTTCTGAAACTACGGGCGTATTCCACGTTAGCGGAGCAGACCCCAATCCACTAGGTGGTAGCGCTGGTATAAACAATGACACGCGCGGCTTTCTCAACATTCAAGGCGCCTTTAATGCCGATTGCACGGTTGCATGCCCTCCATAAAAACGAAAAATCCGACAACAAAAATGCGCACGGTTTTCTGTGCGCTTTCTTGTTTCTTGTTGCTGTCAACGGTGACCCTGGCTTCAAAACCAGTGGCACCAACACCGCAGCAAACCAGGGAGTATGAAGCCGCAACCGATTCAGCCCGGGTAAAACTGCTCATCCAGCTCGCCAAATCGGGCAACCAGGACTTGGCGGAAGCGCTGTTGCAACGTTATCCCCTCACCGGAAAGTTTGGCGCAAACCGCCAGCTTTTCATCAAAGGCCTGATCCTCAAGGCACGCGGCAATTTAACCGGAGCTGCCAAAAACTATCGCGCGGCCCTTGCTGATGATCCGAGCCTGACATTGGTGCGCGCCGAATTGGCACAAACGCTCGCGGAACTGCAGGAAGACAAGAGCGCCATGCATCACCTCAATTTGCTGATGGCCGATGCGCCAAATGAATATGAGGCCCAGGGCATTCGGTCCTTCATTGACTCCATCGATGCGCGCCGACCCTTCACGTTTAATACCTACGTCTCCGCCGCGCCCAGCACCAATGTAAATAGTGGTAGCTCGAACAAGACCGTTTATTCACCGATATTTGGCATCATCTCCGAAATCGATGAGGCTTCACGAGAGCAAAGTGGTATTGGATTCTCCACCGGCCTGAGTGCAGGCTATTCACACCGTCTGGGCAATGATTTCTCCATCGTATTGGGCGGTGGAGTAGACGCACGCTTCTACACCGACAGCGATTACAACGCCTATGGCGCAAGCCAATCCGCGGAACTGCGCTATCTCCTCACGGATGGCTTCTTGGGCGCTGGTGTTGTTGCCAGTGAAAACATGAAGAACGATGAGATTGGCCTGAGCTATTACAGCTACGGTCCCCGCGTAAGCCTGCAAAAGGCAATTACGCCACAGGACCGCATCAACCTGAGCTCCGTCTATGAGTGGCGCAACTATCCGGATACTTCAACGAGCGATGGCACTGCCTTGATGATTGATGGGTCTTGGAACCATGCCTTTGATTCCAGTCTGACTGCCTCGCTAAGCGCGGGCTACGACTATATAAAGACACAGAGCGACTTCACATCCTACGAAACCTATTCCGGTGGCTTCGGCCTCTACAGAGAATTGCCCAAGGGCATTACCGTCAACCTCAATGGTGAATTGCGCCTTTCAGAATATGACGACATGCATCCGCTTGCAGGCGTTACGCGCAAGGATGAACGCCTAACGGGGACCGTTGCCCTCACCAAGCGCGACTTTAACATCTGGGGTTACGCCCCCGCCCTCGAATACACCTACGTCTATAACAACAGTAACATCTCGCTTTACGAGTTCGACTCCCACGCGGTGGACTTCAAACTGTCGAAAGACTTCTAGATTCAACGTGGGTTGCCCTTTCACCCCGGCTTCGGCTAATCAATCCCCATGCGCTTCAAATCCGCCCAGGAATTCAGGAAACAGCCCGCCTACGCCGTGACCATCATGGGCATGTCTGGCGTCGGCAAAACCACGCTTGCCGTGATGCTGCAAAAGAGCGGCTGGTTCCAGTATTCCGTCGATTACCGCATAGGCACGCGCTACATGGACGAGTACATCGTCGATAATTTCAAGCGCGAGGCCATGAAGGTTCCTTTCCTGGCGGAGCTCCTGAAATCTGACTCAATCTACATCCGCTCGAATATCACCTTTGACAACCTGAGCCCCCTTTCAACCTATCTTGGAAAGCCCGGAAATCCGGCGCTGGGCGGCATCTCATTTGCTGAATACAAGCGCCGCCAAAGCCAGCACCGGGACGCCGAAATCCGCTCACTGCTCGATGTGCCTGGATTTATCGAACGCACCCGTGACATCTACCGTTATCAGCATTTTATCTGTGACTCCGGCGGCAGCCTGTGTGAAGTGGTCAATCCCGATGACCCCAACGACCCAGTGCTGAAATCATTGGGCGAAAGCACCCTGTTGCTCAACATTGAAGGAAATCCGCAACACACAAAAACGCTGGTGGACCGCTTCCGGAAGTATCCGAAGCCCATGTACTACCAACCGCAATTTCTGGAATCGAAGTGGGCTGAGTACAAGGATTTCCGGAAAATCCGCCATGATGATGACGTCGTGCCCGATGACTTTGCCGTCTGGGGATTCGAGCAACTGTTGCATCACCGCATTCCGATCTACCAGAAAATAGCGAAGAATTTTGGCTATCAGGCTCACATGGAAGAAATTCCGGAAATAAAATCGGAAGAGAATTTCCTGAATTTGCTTGGCGCCATGATCGACAGGCGCTGATTGCCATGCCCATAAAAATTCCAAATGATTTGCCCGCGCGCCTCACCCTTGAGAAGGAGGGTGTAATGCTGATGACGGAAGATACCGCCCACCGCCAGGATATCCGGGCGCTCCGCATCGGGCTTCTCAACCTGATGCCCAACAAGATCAGGACCGAGACGCAATTTGCCCGCCTCATCGGCGCAACGCCATTGCAGGTGGAGTTGAGCCTGATCAAGATTACCAAGCATACATCCAAGAACACGCCCAACGATCACATGATCGAATTCTATCGGGACTGGGAAAAGGTGCGAAAGGAAAAATTCGACGGTCTGATCATCACGGGTGCGCCCATCGAGTTGCTTGAGTTCGAAGACGTGACCTATTGGGACGAGCTGCAGAAAATTTATGACTGGACGCAAACCAATGTTCAATCGACGTTTAATATCTGCTGGGGTGCGCAAGCGGCCCTCCATCACTTCCACAACGTTCCCAAGCACGCATTGGCCCAGAAAGCCTTTGGGGTTTATCGCCACAAGAACCTGAGCCCCGCATCGCCCTATCTTCGCGGCTTCTCCGATGATTTCTCCATGCCCGTGTCGCGCTGGACTGAAAATTGGAAATCCGAACTGCCCAAGAACAAGGGCCTCGAAGTTCTCATGGAGTCGGAGGAGGCGGGCCTGTGTTTCGTTGCCGATGATCCGCACCGCCAACTCTACATGTTCAATCACATAGAATACGACACGAATTCCTTGGGTGAAGAATACCACCGCGATGTCGAAGCCGGCAAAGCCATCAACCTGCCCGCCAACTATTTCCCCGGTGGAAATACCTCGGCAGCTCCCGAAAACCGCTGGCGCAGCCATGCCCATTTGCTGTTTGGCAACTGGATTAACGAAGTTTACCAGACCACGCCATTTGTGCTTGAAAACATTGGAAAAACTTAAGTTTTTCTTGTTATTCGGCGAATCTCGCCCCAATTGTGGGTGTCCCGGAGGGCGATAGTCAGTGAGATTCCAGACCGTCATAGATGCAAGCCGGATTGCCGCGGGTGGCCTCAAGGACCTCGCAACCGGTCTGGTAAATCCTACCCTGCGCCTCGGTGTTACGGGCCTTTCGAATTCTGGCAAAACCGTTTTCATTACGGCCCTGGTTCATGCCTTAACCAAGGAAACACGCTTGCCTGTATTCGAGGCCCACGCCCAGGGCCGCATCACGAGAGGCTATCTCGAACCACAGCCAGACGATGAACTGCCCAGATTTTCCTACGAGGACCATCTCGCCCGCCTCTCCGCTGATAATCGGACTTGGCCTGATAGCACGCGGCGAGTCAGCCAGCTTCGCCTGACCCTGGAATATGAACCGCGTGGCCTCATCGCCCGGAATTTTCAAAGCGGTAAGCTCCACATCGATATCGTGGACTATCCCGGCGAATGGCTGCTGGACCTGCCGCTCATGAACATGACCTATCGGCAGTGGTCAGAAACAACAATTGCCGCAAGCTGGAAAGAACCTCGCGCGAGTCTTGCCAAGGCCTGGCACAGTCATCTCGCGACACTCGACGCAGGCTGCGCGGCAAAAGAACTCCATGCCGTGAAGGCCGCTGAACTTTTCACCGCCTATCTTGCCAAATGCCGCGAAGACGACGTGGCCCTCTCCAGCCTCCTGCCCGGGAGGTTCTTGATGCCGGGAGATTTCGCAGGTTCCCCCCTCCTCACCTTCGCGCCCCTGAACATCGCGCCAGATCAGGAATGCCCGAAAGGCTCCCTGGGTGACCTCATGGAAAGGCGTTACGACTCCTACGTATCAAAAATCGTGCGACCTTTTTTCTTCAGTTACTTCGCAAGACTGGACCGGCAAATTGTACTGGTGGATGCTTTGTCAGCATTGAACGCAGGCCCTGCAGCCGTGAAGGATTTGAAGAATGCTCTTACGCAAGTCCTGGCCTGTTTTCGCATGGGCACAAATTCAATGTTTTCGCGCGTTCTGGGCCGCCGGATAGACCAGATATTATTTGCCGCTACCAAAGCCGATCTCCTCCACCAGACAAGCCATGACCGCCTCGAAAACATTCTGCGCCTCATTGTGGATGATGCCTGCACGCGGGCGGAATTCTCCGGCGCCAGAATTGACGTTGCGGCTGTCGCCGCCATTCGCGCCACCCGAGAAGCAAAAGTCAAACAGAAAAATGAAGAATTGGCCTGCATCGCAGGCGTTCCACAGCGGGGCGAGAAGATTGGCAGCACCACCTTTGACGGTGAAACTGAAGCCGCGATTTTCCCTGGCGATTTGCCTGCCAATTCGCTTGATGCGCTCGATGGCACGCTGCAGGAAAAACTGAAATTTGTGCGCTTCCGGCCTCCGCCATTGAAAGATGGGGCCTTCCCCCACATTCGTCTGGACCGCAGTCTTGAATTTCTCTTGGGGGATCGCTTCGCATGACAGGATACCATCGCAAACCCGCGGCCTTCGTCTTGGATGATGCGGAAAAACCAAAGTCGCGCCACAAAATCGAGTTCGATGAACACGAGTCTGTTGGTGAACTCGTGGCGTTGCCGCAGGTTCCCCGCCGGGCATCCAAAAGTTTTCGTTGGGGGTTCGTGCTTGTTTCGGCCCTAGCCGGTTTATTGAGCTTGTGGGCGGGCTTCACCATCACCACGCTCATTGAAGATTTTTTTGCCCGGTCTGCGACTCTCGGCTGGCTCGGCCTTGGTGTTGCGGGCCTTGCAGGCCTTGCCGCCCTTGCCATTGTGTTTCGGGAAATTTGGGCCCTCGCGCGCCTGCGGCGCATTGAGCATGTCCAGGAAATTTCCGCCCGCGCCATCAACCTCGATGAAGCCACCGCCGCAACGGAAACCATCAGCGCGCTTGAAAGTATCTACGGCAACAGGTCCGACACGGCCTGGGGCCTGAAATCATTCCGCGATCACAAAAATGATATCATGGACTCCAAGGACCGCATCAAGCTTCTGGACCGCCTCGTCATCAGGCCTCTTGATGAAGAGTCCCATCGCATCATTGCCCGACGGGCCAGGCGCGTAACCTTGCTCACGACCGTTACGCCAGCGGCAGCCCTCGACATCGTATTCGTCGCAGCACAAAACCTTCGCATGCTCCGTGAACTCGCGGAACTCTACGGCGGCAGGCCTTCAACCCTCTCAACTCTCAAACTGGCCCGCATGGTTGTGGCCCACCTCGCGGTCACGGGGGGCCTCGCCCTGTCCGACAACCTCATTCAGCATCTCGTCGGCAAGGGGCTGTTGGGAAGGCTTTCCGCCCGCTTCGGCGAAGGCGCCGTTAACGGTATTCTCACGTCCCGCATTGGCCTTGCCGCGCGTGATGTCTGCCGTCCCGTGCCGGAGGCAGAATCGACCAAGGAAACCCTGGGCAGCCTCTTGCGCGAACTCGTCACCCTCAATGACGGCAAAAAGCCAAACCCGCCCTAACATTACCAACATTTCATGTCCTGCTTCGACGGAATAACGGCCAGCACCCGTCTTTCTTTCATGCAAATGGAAATTTGAAGGAGAAACCCATGCAGAAATACACGAAAATTGCCCTCGTTGCAGCTGCCGGCCTCGTTGTAATCGGCGGTGTCGCTGTTGCTAACCAAGGTTGGAAACATGGTTTCCGCGGCCACGGACCCATGGGCTTTGAGCAGATGTCTGAGCGCTACGATACCAACAAGGATGGCAAGATTTCCCAGGAGGAAATTGATGCCAACCGCACCAGCTGGCTCGCCGAATTCGATGGCGACAAATCAGGCGCCTTGGCGCTTGGCGAATTTCAGAACCTCTGGCTGAAAGCCCGCAATCAGCAAATGGTTCGGGAATTCCAGCAATTTGACCGGGATGGCAACGGCCAGGTCACCCTGGATGAATACAAGCTTCCGCTCTCCAAGATCGTGGCCGAAATGGACCGCGACAAGGATAACGCGCTTTCAGACGATGAACTTTCACCACGGCGGCACCGGGGCAAGAAACATGACGGTCGTATGGGGCCTGGTGAAGAAAAACCTGATTCTCAATAAACTTTAGCGCCCGGTCGCGGCAAACCTGCGACTGGGCCTTCATGCTGTTCCCATAACCCGCACAAGAGCTTAATGTCATGGTCCTGTTTAGAGGATTGCCATGACCGTTACAGAATTTACACCTCTTGCCGGGCTTTTAGGTGGAGTGCTCATTGGCCTTTCCGCTCTACTCCTGATGGCGGCCCACGGCCGCATCCTCGGGGCAAGCGGCATATTTGCCGGCCTCCTCACTTCAAAATTCGACACAGAATTCAACTGGCGCCTGATTTTCATTATCGGCATGCTGATAGGTACGGTCTTCTCTGGATTGTTTTTCTTCGACGCTTCCACGATCACTTTTGCCGGCGGTCCTCTCACGCTAATTGCGGGCGGGCTCATCGTAGGTGTTGGAACGGTTCTGGGTTCGGGCTGCACCAGCGGCCATGGCATCTGCGGCCTGTCGCGATTCTCCACGCGCTCACTGGCGGCGACCTGCACCTTCATGGCGGTTGCCATCCTCACAGTGTTCATCACCCGCCACGTACTCGGAGCCTGAGATGGGAAAACTCTCCACACTCCTCTCCGGCCTCCTGTTTGGCACAGGCCTTACCATTTCAGGCATGGTCAATCCCATGAAAATTCTGAATTTCCTGGACATCTCCGGCCCCTGGGACCCAACGCTAATCATTGTCATGGGTTCGGGCCTTGTGGTGACATTGCTCGGTTATCAAATCATCTTCAAAAGAAACGCCCCCCTCTTCGCAACTTCTTTCAGACTTCCAACTTCGCAAGACATCGACGTAAAATTGCTGGGCGGCGCTGCACTCTTTGGATTGGGTTGGGGACTCACCGGATTTTGTCCAGGCCCTGCCGTTGCCAGCGTGGTTTTCGGAAAGACAGAGAGCATAATTTTCGTGATCGCCATGGCGGCAGGGATGATCGTCACCAGGCAATTTCAAAATCGGATGCGGATCTCCGCTGCATAATATGAAAGAGTCCCTGGAGCCAAAAGATTCTAAAGGCGGCCATACTTCTTCATAAGCGCCATCACCTGATCAAGCGGCAGCGCATGGGAGGTATTTCCGTCCCTGCCCACCATGGTCTGGTTGCAAACCATGGAATCAATCACCGCTTCCTCAGCGGCTTCCACGACCGCATTGAAAATCGGATCGATGGCATCATTGCGCAGGAAAGAAGCATTGCGGAGCTTTGTACCGCCACTTTCATAGGCCTGTTCATTGGCAGTTGAAAACGCCAGGAAGATATCACCAGAACTATTGTTGCCAACGGTCCCCGTGCGCGCCAATCCCATGGGAACCCGCCGCGCCAGACGCTTCAATTGATGGGGTTGCAGCGGCGCATCGGTCGCCACAATGGCAATCACCGAACCTTGATCCCGCCCCCGCAATTTGGCGGCCTTGATATGCCGGCCAACCGGAACACCCAGAATGGTCATCTGCTCGCGTGCGCCGAAATTCGCCTGAACAAAAACGCCAACCATATTTGCCTTACCTTCAATCTCCACCTCGCGCGAGGATGAGCCATTGCCCGCCTTGAAATCATAACAGATCATACCGGTTCCGCCGCCGACACTGCCGAGTTCAACGGCACCGCCGCGCGCGCCATCAAGGGCCGCCATCGTGTGCTCTGCTGTTACGTGAAATCCGTTGATGTCATTCAAAAGGCCATCATAGGTCTCAGCTGCAACTGGCAAATTCCAATCCTGCCCAATGCCAATTTCATTGGCTACCATCCAGCGGATTGTTGCATCGCGCGTAACACCGCAAGAATGCGTATTGGTTATCGTAATGGGTGTTTGCAACTCACCGCACTCTTCAATCCACACTACTCCGGTCATTTCGCCATTGCCGTTGAATGCGTAATATCCAGCAGCACAGGGAAAATGGGCCTTCGCGCGCCCGCGCGGCAGGATTGCTGTCACGCCCGTGCGAATTGGTCCCTTGCCCACAATGAGGGGGCCTTCACCACTTATCAGTGTGGTCGTGCCGACCTCAACACCAGCCACATCCGTGATCGCGTTGAACGGTCCGGGCTTCCCAGCAAATGGCAGTCCCAATTCCCGCCCCCGCTTCAAACCCGTCATAAATTCTCTCCTGTCATGCGTCCGGTAAATTCAGCTTTGCAAATCCGCCGTCTTGCAACACTATGTCGAAAACGGTGCAAGAGGTCCATGGAATCAACAGGGTTCGGCCACTACAGGGAATTTCTGATCATTCTCGGCGCTGCCGGTTTGATCGTCCCTTTGTTCGTGCGCCTGGGGATCAATTCAATCCTTGGCTTCCTCCTGGTGGGCTTTCTCCTGAGCCCCGATGTTCTGGGCTCACTCACTGGCAATTTTCCATTTCTCAAAGCCTTTGTCATTACCGACCCGGAAGCAATTTCCTCGTTAGGTGAACTGGGCGTGGTGTTCCTGCTCTTCCTGATCGGCCTTGAGCTTTCCCTCGAACGCCTTCTCACCATGAAGCGTCTGGTCTTTGGCCTTGGCAGTCTGCAGGTTATTGGGACCACTGCGTTGATCGCATTGCTTGCCTATGGATTTGGCTTTACCCCCGCCCAGGCAATTGTACTCGGAACAGCCCTTTCCCTGTCGTCCACAGCCATTGTCATCCAGCTTTACACCGATGAAAAACGCATGGGCTCTCAATCCGGAAGGACAAGTTTTGCCATCCTCCTGTTTCAGGACCTGGCCGTAATCCCCATCCTGATCCTCGTCAGTGTATTGGGCCAGGAAAGCTCCGGCCCGGTTTTGCAAGGCATCCTCACGGCACTTGCCCAGGCTGCCTTGGCCGTTGCCTTGATCATTGGCGTGGGCCGCTTTGCCCTTCGGCCATTGCTTCGGCTTGTGGCCGGAACGAACAGTTCGGATCTGTTCATGGCAGCTGTGCTGCTGATTGCCGTCGGCACCGGCGTACTGGCAAATTTCGCCGGCCTCTCCATGGCTCTTGGTGCCTTCATCGCCGGATTGACCCTTGCTGAAACCGAATACCGCCGCGCCATCGAGGCCATCATCGAGCCTTTCAAGGGCCTTTTACTCGGCGCCTTCTTCCTGCTCGTTGGCCTCGGTATTGACCTCGATGGATTTGTTGGATCCCCGGTCCGCATTCTCGCAATTGCATCGGCACTTGTTATTGCGAAATCGGCGGTCACCTACCTTCTGGCGCGCCAATTCAAGGTCAATCACGCCGCGGCCTTGGAAAGCTCCCTGCTCCTCGGCCCCTGCGGTGAATTCGCCTTCGTTATTTTGAGCTCCGCCGCAGCCCTGAGCATTCTGCCTGGTGCAATGTTCAGCGAAACCCTGCTCATCGTATCCCTGACTATGGCGGCCATTCCGCTCCTCTCAATCCTTGGCAAGCAACTCATCAAGCGAACCAAAAAACTGCAAGGAAGTTCAACAGAAATGCTTGAACCGCCGCCCGATGATGGCCAGCCGCGCATCATCGTGGCAGGCTTCGGGCGCGTAGGCCATCTCATTGGTTCCATGCTCGACGAACACAAGATTCCCTATATCGCCATGGATGCAGACGCAGCCCTCGTGGCTCGCGAGCGCCGCGCCGGATTTCCGGTTTATTATGGCGATGCCGCCAACACCGAGTTCCTGAAAAAATGTGGCCTCGCCGATGCCAAGGCCATTGCCATTACCATGGACAACCCCTCCCGAGTTGATGATGTGGCCAGGACCGCAAGGGCAGAACGGAGCGATCTCAAGATTATCGCCCGCGCCAGGGATGAGCGCCATGCCATGCGGCTCTATGCGGCGGGTGTAACGGAGGCCGTTCCGGAAACCATCGAGTCAAGCCTGCAACTCGGTGAATCCCTGTTGGTTGAAGCGGGTGTTCCCATGGGATTGGCCATCGCTTCCATTCACGAACGCCGCGACACCTTCCGGAAACTTCTCGGCCGCCCCAACCGCAAGCAAGAGCTGAACATGGAACGCAAAAGACTGCGGCGCGAGAAGACTGCGCCCTAGCTCTACGCCACTTAAGCCACGCCGAGCTTCTTTTGCAAACTTGTACTCGACGTCGTGTATTGGAACAGCAATCTCTTACCCGGGTTGATGTAGTGGAAAGCCTGTTGCGCCAACAGCGCCGCCTCGTGGAAACCCGAAAGGATGAGTTTCAGTTTGCCGGGGTAATGATTGATGTCGCCAATGGCAAAAATGCCGGGCGTCGAGGACTCAAACTTCTCCGTATCCACTGGGATGAGATTTTCATTGAGATTGAGGCCCCAATTTGCGACGGGCCCAAGCTTCATGGTGAGGCCGAAGAATGGCAGCAGCGTGTTGGCCTGAATATCAAACGCCGCGCCATCATTGCCCTTGACCTGCACTGATGACAAAATCCCGTCAGCCCCCGTCAGGCCAGTCACTTGGCCGAGCTTCATTTGCATTTTGCCAGCGGCCACAAGCTCTCGCATTTTTTTGACGCTATCCGGCGCCGCGCGGAATTCATCACGGCGGTGCAGAAGCGTCAGGCTCTTGGCGATAGGAGCCACGTTGTTGGTCCAATCCAGCGCCGAATCGCCACCACCGACAATCAGAATGTCCTTGCCGCGGAAGGCTTCCATCTTCTTGATGGAATAAAACACTGATGTTCCCTCATAGGCATCAATACCCGGAATCGGCGGCTTTTTCGGCTGGAATGAACCACCGCCAGCGGCAACCACCACGATCTTGCAGCGGAAGGTAATCCCGCCATCGGTTTTCAATTCGAAATCGCTATCACCATGCTTGATCAGTTCGGTGACCATCTGGTTGAAATGAAACTGCGGATGGAAAGGCTTGGCCTGGTCCAGCAAACGCTGGGTAAGCTCGGCACCGGTGACAATCGGCAGGGCCGGAATGTCATAGATCGGCTTTTCCGGATAAAGCTCGGCGCATTGCCCCCCGGCACGGTCAAGAATATCAATGACATGGCATTTAATATCGAGCAGCCCCAGCTCAAAAACCGCAAACAATCCGCAAGGGCCAGCACCAATGATCACGGCATCGGTGGAAATTACTTCAGACATCTCAAACTCCAGTAAGGTCAGAATTGTTTTTCAGGAACGCGGACACGCAAGCCATTGATCGCGTCACTGATCTTGATCTGGCAGGAAAGCCGGCTTGAATCCCGCACGTCAAATGCAAAATCCAGCATATCCTCTTCCATTGGCGCGCGCTTGCCTACTTTGTCCAGCCAGTCGGCTTCCACATAAACGTGGCAGGTGGCGCAGGCGCAGGCCCCGCCGCAGTCTGCATCAATGCCAGGAACCATGTTTTTGATCGCCGCCTCCATCACCGTCATGCCCGGAATGCCATCGACGGTCTGTTCCGTGCCATTGTGTTGGATGAAGGTAATTTTCGCCATGTCGCGCCCGTTAACTCTTGTTCGTTTTACCGAACGCTACATAGGATATAAAGAATTGAAAGGCAAGAAGGCTAGCGCGTGATCAGGAAAAGTGGATCCCGGTTTGCCGTCCGATCACGCGCCAGCAAATTGCCGACGATCAATTTTATCACTGCAGGCCCTTCCGGCCCGAAGTGATCGTGATCTAAGGATAAAGTTGCCGCGCCATCTCATCAAATTCATTGACGGCACGGACCAGTCCTGAAATCAGTTTTTTGCGCTTTTCGCTCTGCTTCAGGGCATCTATTGGTTCCAGTTTCTTTGCCAGATCCCCAATTTTGCAAGCTCCAATAGCAAGGGCGGAGCCCTTCAGCGTGTGCGTTGCAATGCGCCAGTCAGCCCGCGAACTGACGTTCAGCAAGCGCTCCAGAATTCCCGGCAATTGGGCCACGAACAGGCCGACGATTTCGCGCTCGAGCTCAGGGCTATCCATGGTGTATTGCGCCAGATGCACCCGGTCAAAAATGACCTCGGATGCCTTTGTCCGATCTGATTTTTTTACCGTCGCTTGCGCCACTGCACCCGCCCCTGCTTCACTTTGGAACACTTGAGATAACCCTGAAGTCCTGGATTGTTATAGGTCGCGAGCGTAAACGGGCGGTTTTCCGAATCGTTTCAATTCGATCCATAATTTTAACCAAAACTTTAATAAAACTTGCGCGTAACCTCAGAACGGGTTCTACCATGGTTACCAATCAGTTAAGGTGGGGGCCTTGGCGAGAGGGACGGACGGGGCCAATCTGCACCAAAAAGGCAGATTCTTTCATGAACTCAAGCGTCCTCCGGCAGTCGAAAGGGCTGTTGGAGTTTTAAGTAAGAATGTGGGTAAATCGTATGGCAAGTAATACAGTGGACCAGCGTCGCAGGGACAAGCGCGGAGCCGACAGGCACGCAGAAACACGGCGCGCCCCCAGCTTGGAGGCTGCCGCTCCTGTGCGCGGCCGCCCCGCCAACGAAAATGACCCTAGCTCAAACTTGATGATTGCCAGGTTGCATCGTCCACCATCCTACAGCGCTTATTACGCCGCCGGCGTGCTAACCCTTATCTGGGTTTTTGGCTGGTCGATGATTTACTCGACCACGCTGTCGAGTCAGCCCGTGGCCGAAATGGTGCGCTCGATTTCCCTGCTGGTTTTGCCCATCGGCGTCATGTGGGTCATGGCCTATTTCCTCTGGCGCGCCCAGCAATTGCGCCAGGTCTCTGAAGTTTTAATGCAGTCCGCCATGCGCCTGATCAGACCCCAGGACATCGCAACCGAAGGCCTCACTTCTATTGCGCAAGCAGTGCGCTCGGAAGTTGATCTTCTTGTCGGTGGTGTTGAACACGCGGTTCAGCGCGCCACTGTTCTGGAAGAAATTGTTCACAAGGAAATATCCGCCATTGAGCGTGCCTTCGGCGGCAATGAAGACCGCATCCGCACATTGGTGACCGGCCTGGAAAACCAGCGCTCCGCCTTGCACCAGGCATCGCTTGTCGTGGGTAATGAATCAGCGCCCTTGCTTGCCCGTCTCGAAATCAACACCCAGAATCTGGATAGTGTCGTCAACAGCGCCCAATCAACTCTTGTCAGATTTGAACAAGGCCTCAAGAGTTCAACCACCGAACTTGCCCGCACCATTGATGAGGTCTCCTCCCGCGCCATCACTGCCGGCAATGAAATCGGCGGGCAGACTTCGCAAATGGAACGCATGTCCGGTATGCTCGTGGGTGAATTGCGCACCTTCTCGCAACATCTTCAGGACCAGATACAGACGCTTTCATCCGCCGCCGGACACCTCAATGCTGAAACCACGAATTTCGGCAGAAACGTGCAGGGCATGGAAACCAATGTCACGAGCCTGCTCACCCAAAGCATGGAACAGATCAAGCAGCTGACCGCTGAAATGTCCGATGTTGTGCAAAGTTCCAGCGGCAATATCACCTATCACCTGAAAGCAACCACAAGCGAAGTAGCTTCCCTCATTGAACGCTCCGGCATAGACGCGGCCCAGCAAATTGAACTGAGCCGAGGCCGCGTCGATCAGGGGCTGCAGAATGTCGCCAAGGATTACATGGACAAGGTTGCCCGCAGCCATGGCGATCTCAAGGGTTACCTCGATCAGGCCTCGGCGCAAATCGTTGGCGGCATCGACGAGGCGACAATCAAATTGGCCGATCGCCTGTCCTCAACCAATGGTCAGTTCCTGACCGGACTTGACCAGACGGCAAATCGCCTCTTCACCGAGATCGGTGCAAAGACCAGTCAGATCAACCTGAAACTTGATGAAACCTCAACCGGTGTGTTCGACCGCCTTGACCAGCAGGCAAGCTATGTGAACCGCCACATCGAGGAAACCGCTTCCAAGCTCTATGACAACCTCGACAGCCGCGCCAACGCGCTGGGTACAACCATCGAGGACAACGCCCTGCGCGTGTTTGACGCCATCGATCAGCAAAGCAGCCACATCAGCGGCAGGCTCGGTGAAGTTGTCGTGCAGCTCCAGTCAACCGGTTCAACCATCAATGATCTGCTGGTGACAACTAGCGGCACCATTTCGTCCCATCTCAAGGAAACATCCGACATTGTCGCCCGCCAGATGCAGGACTCAGGCATTGCCCTTGCCCAGAACATTGAGAGTTCCAGCGGCTCCGTCACCGATAAGATGATCGCCGTATCCGGTGAATTCATCCAGAAAATTGGCGGTTCCCGCGACGACATGTTTGCCTTCCTGCAGCAAACCTCCGGCCAGATCACCTCGAAAATGGATGAGACGGCGGCCCAGCTGTTTGGCCGTCTCGATGACACGTCCCTGTCGATCACCGGCAAGGTCACGACCGTTACCGAGAATCTCACAAAGAAACTCGATACCTCATCGGCTCAACTTCATGGTCTGCTGGAATCCACCGAAACCCGGATCGGTTCGCAGCTTGACCAGGCCTCAACTGAATTGACCGCGCTCTTTACCGCCAACACCAAGATGATGAGCGATCAGTTGGATCAGACATCGACCGACGTGACCAACACCTTCGCCGACACGGCCGTCCGCGTAGCCCGTCAGGTTCAGGATGCAAACGTCATCATGACCCAGCGCCTGGAGAAAACTTCCGCCGAGGTTGCCGAACACTTGCACAATGCCGGCAACTCCATGTTCACCCGCATCGACTCGACGGCGCGCGAACTCGGCACGAGATTTGATATCGCAACCGACATCCTGGAAAAAGTCACAGGCGATATTTCCGGACGCATTTCCGGCACCGGCGCCAAGTTTGCGGAAATCCTTGATACCGCCAGCACCCAGATGATCACTGATCTTGCCAAGGCCAGCGAAGCCTTCTCTGAAGGATTGGGCCAGACAACCCTGCAAATCAGCGGTCGCTTTGAGCAGGAAACCGGTTTGCTTGTTGGCCGCATTGACAGGGCGGTCAAGGAATTCGACAGCGCTACTTCATCGACCAACAGCCAGCTTTCGGAAGCCCACCGCAAGTTCTCCAAGCATGTTGAAACGGCAAATACCTATCTGGCCGACCAGCTTTCGACTGCGGCTTCCTCCATCGACGACCGCCTGGAAAGCATTTCGATGCAACTCACCGGCAAGCTTGAAATGACCGGCAGCCGCATTTCCGAGCGCCTCGAGGATGTTTCAGGCCTGGTTGAAAAGTCCATCGACAAGTTCAACGGCGAAATGGAGAATGTCCTTCTCAGCCGCAAGGTCGCCCTTGATGGCCTGATCGAAGACGCCGCCAAGCGGGCCCAGGAAATCGATGCAGTCATGACAAGCTACATGGCCCTCATCGAGGATTCACTGGTCACCGCCGAATCGCGCGCCAAGGACATCAGCCGGGTCATCGCTGACGAGACCAATGTTGCCGTTGGAAATCTCGAACAGGAGATTCGCAAGATGGAAACAAGTTCGGGCGCGCAGATCACCCAGGCCTCCCGCGTTCTGCGCGAACAGCATGAACGCGCCATGGCGTCCATGAACGAAATGCTGTCCTCAACCGCCAGTGACTTCCAGCAGACGGCCCAGGATATGCGCATGACCGCCCAGCAGGTTGTCAAGGATATCGACAATGCCCGCAGCGACCTCAAGCGTGCGATCATTGACCTGCCTGAGGAAACACGCACCAACGCCGATGCGATGCGCAAGGTTGTGGCCGACCAGATTTCCGCGCTCAACGCGCTTGCCGATGTGGTCAAGCGGCAAACCGGCATGAATGACCTATCGGGGCCTGGCTATGCGGCAGCGCGAAGTACGAGGGATCCCAGCCCGGGAAAATTTGAGGGCGCCGCGCTCCCTGCTCCACAATCGGGAACGACGGGCGCCCTGAAAAAAGCCATGGAGCGGCTTGAAAACAAGGGTGCCTCGACTGCTTGGCGTGACAATGCGGTGAAAAAACCGCCGGAAACCAAGGGCGTTCCCCGCGAAGTCGAAACGCTTACGCAGGAGCTGAACAGCTCGGCGCGCGACATTGTGGACGTGCTTGAAGATGGCCTGCCCGCCGATCTTGAGAAGCGCTTCAACAAGAGCGAGAAGCATGTCTATACCCAGCGCCTTTACGAAAACCGTGGCAAGCGCCTGCAGAAAGCCATTGCAACGCGCTACGAAAACGAGAGGCCCGTGCGCAACCAGGTGGACGCCTATGTCAAGCTCTTCGAGCGCCTGCTTGATACCGTATCCGAGGCCCCGCAAGGCAACCAGATGGTCGAGGCCTGTCTCATGTCGGAATCAGGCAAGATCTACGTCATGCTGGCCGAAGCCTGCGGCCGAATTTCGCCAAGCTAACTCAGCACATGCCTGCTCTTTCAATCGCCCATGAGAGTTGGCCCATTGCTGGAAACTTTACGATCTCGCGGGGAAGCAAGTCCACGGCGGAAGTTGTTGTCGTCACCCTTGAGGAAGATGGCCACCGGGGCCGGGGCGAATGCGTGCCCTACCTCCGCTACAATGAAACAGTCGAAGGCGTAGTCACAAGTCTTGAGGCGGCTCGAACAAGAATAGAAGCGGGTTTCTCCCATGCTGATATTCCCGGCATCGTAAAGCCACGCGCCGCGCGCAATGCACTCGACTGCGCCTTATGGGACCTGGAAGCAAAACATGCGCAAAAACCCGTGTGGCAACTGGCACTCCTGCAACAACCTCGCCCAATGGTGACCGCCTACACCTTAAGCCTTGATACACCGGAAGCAATGGCCAGTGCCGCTGGCGAGGTGGCCCATCGCCCTCTTCTGAAATTAAAACTTGGCCGCGAAGGTGATGTCGAGCGCTTGCGCCTCATCCGTGCAGCAGCGCCCAGCAGCCGCCTCATCATTGATGCCAATGAAGGCTGGACTCCAAACACCCTTCCCGAACTTCTGAAAGTTTGTGCAGAAGTTGGCGTTGAGCTCGTTGAGCAGCCCTTACCCGCAACAGATGACGAAGCATTGCGCCACATCGCCCACGATGTTCCCATCTGCGCCGACGAGTCTGCGCACGATAGAAACAACCTGCATCAACTCGTTGGCAAATATGATGCCATCAATATCAAGCTCGACAAGACCGGTGGATTGACTGAGGCGTTGGCACTCGCCCATGCCGCCAAGGAAATGAATTTCAAAATCATGGTCGGCTGCATGCTGGCCACATCCCTGGCCATGGCGCCCGCCATGCTTGTGGCCCAATCGGCGCACGTCATTGATCTCGATGGCCCCCTGCTGCTGGCACGTGATCGCAATCCCGGAATTACTTTCGATGGCAGCCTTATGTGTCCGCCGCCGCCAGAGCTGTGGGGCTGAGCCGCTTTAGCGCCAGCGCAAAGCTCAGGGCGGCAAGGGAAATTGCTGCCATCACCAGATAGGTATTGCCGAGAAGCTCAGTGTAAAGCAGGCCCGACAGCCACATGCTGGCCGACAGGGCAATGCCCCCCGAAATTGCCGCGTAAAGCCCCTGGGCCGAATTCCGTAAGCCCGCAGGCACGGTCTCGCGGATGTAGTGCATGGTGCCAAGATGAACCATGGCGAATGATATGGCATGAAGCGTCTGCAATACTGCGGTAACGCCAAGGCCGAAATCCTGTGCCATGAACACCCAGCGGATGATGCCCCCGGTTATCCCCATGATGATCAGTCCAATTGGTCCAAAGCGCTTGACCAAGGCACCGGAGAAACCGAACAGCGTGACCTCCGCCAAGATGGAAATCGCCCAGAAACTGCCAATCGCAAACTTGTCATAACCCAGGGCATCCCATTGTACGGGGCCAAAGGTGTAGAGCATGGCATGGCTCGCCTGGCCCAGGCTGGCTGCCACGACAAAAACTATGAAAACACCGGGGACCAATAATTTGAGCACCCGCGACAGGCTGGCGAGCGGTTCAGATACCGTATCCCGTCGCTCACGTTCAGGATCAGCCGGTAGTTGGAAAGCTACCAAGGCTGAAAGCCCTTGCGCCAGGGCAATGAGATAAATCAGCGAGGTAATGGGCATATAGAGCAGCAGCGCCCCACCCCCAAGATTTCCCAGCAAAAAGCTCAATGAAGCCCAGAGCCGCAACCGGCCATAGTCCAGGCCATGGACCGCGCTGCCGTCAACACTGAACCCCTCGGCAAGAGTGGAAATTGGCGCCGTAAACACCGAGGCAAAGAAACTGATGGCAAGAATCTGCCAGAACCCGCTGGCCGATGCCAAGAGCAGATAGCCCAGGAAAGAGATAAAGCCGCAAAATATGATCAGGCTGCGCCGGTTGCGGTATTTATCAGCAACGATGGCCACAAGCGGAACCGCCACAATGCGGCAGGCCGTCATGCCGGCAAAAACCAGGGCAATTTCGGCAACGGTCAGCCCCTTGGCGTACAGCCAAAGCGGCAAGAACGGCAACTGCATGCCAGTGCCAATCATCAGAAAAGCATAAAATACTGAAAAACGAAGGCCGAAGATTCGCGCTGGCATGGTTCCTGGAGCACTTAAATAAACCAAAACTTCACCAGTTTCCATGATACTTGGCGCTGGTGGGACCTGCGCGTTTTGCGGGGCGTGAGAGCGTTTGTTGGAGTTTGTTTATGTCTGTTCAAGTTGAGGGTTACCGGAACGAAAGTTTCGAAAGTCTGGAAGCCGCCGTCCTGGAAACCTCACGCGGGCGCTGGTTTTTAGAGGAATATGCGAGGCGCCAGCGTTCGGCTGAAACCCTCGCAATCCTCGAAATTCTAAAAAAACTCGAAAATTCCGTCACCAGCAACAGCTTCCTGCCGGCCCCTAAGGGTGCCGAACCTGCCCAGCCGATAAAAACCGAGCAGCTCAAATTCTTCAAACAGGACGAAGAATTATTTGTTGAACCTGCCGTAGCGGCACCCAGCCTTACGGTTGTGAAAAATCCTCCCGTGGCAGAGGCTTCCGAACCCAAAGGCGCGAAACTCAAAATTCAGCGCCTGCAACCTTCCCAATCACCGGAAGAATCAGTGGCCGTTGAACCTGAAAAACCGGCAACCCCTGTTGCAGTGCCTGAACCCGTCGTAAGCGTTGTACCACCACCTTCAAGCGAACCCAAGCAGAGAGTAGTCATCATTCGCAGGCCCGCAAGCGAAGCTGCGGAAATTCCCCTGATGGAAGAAAACAAATCGGAAGTGGCAGCCTAAGCACCCGCCAAAATATCGGCAAACAAACCTGCATCGACATTGCCGCCGGAGAGGATGATGGCGATGTTCCTCTTCTCCTTCTTTCCATCTATCTTTCCGCTGAGCACCGCAGCCAATCCGGCCGCACCTCCGGGCTCAACCACCAGCTTGAGCGTATCAAAGGCAAAGCGCACGGCGCGGCGAACCTCTGCTTCTGAGACCACATAACCCTCCGCCAAACGCCCCTTGTTCATGGCAAAGGTCATTTCACCAGGTTGTGGCGTAAGCAGTGCATCACAAATGGAACCCGCAGCACTGGCATTCTTTTCACGAACCCCAGAGCGCAACGAACGGGCGTAATCATCAAAGCCTTCAGGTTCCACCGAATGCACTCTTGTTTTTGGTGACATTTCTGAGAAGGCCAGAGCAACGCCTGCTGTCAACCCGCCACCGCTGCAATTGACCAGCATGTCATCAAGAACAACACCGCGAGCCTGAAGCTCGTTGACAATCTCAAGCCCGCAGGTGCCCTGCCCGGCAATGATATCCGCGTGCTCAAAAGGCGGCACCAAAACGGCTCCTCGTTTCGCGACATAGAGATTTGCAATTTCTTCCCGGCTTTCCGTGGCGCGATCATAGGTAACAACTTCCGCACCGTAGGACTTGGTATTAGCCTTCTTAATTTCGGGGGTGTCTTCCGGCATGACAATGAGCACCGAAACCCCGCGAAGCTGCGCCGCAGCAGCAACACCTTGTGCGTGATTTCCCGATGAATAGGCCACAACCCCACCCCTGTTCCGTGCGGGATCCAGTTTTGAAATGCAATTCCAAGCGCCGCGAAACTTGAACGAACCCGTCCGCTGCAAACATTCCGCTTTGATAAATATGCGCCCGCCAACCAGTGCATTGAGCTTGGCATTCTCCAGAAGCGGCGTGACAACGGCCTCGCGGGCGATCCTCTTGGCAGCAGCTTCAATGTCTGCAAATTTTGGAAGTTCCTGCATTGCCAAAACAACTCCTGTCGCAAAACCCATGCGACGTGCCGCATGTAATGGTTCTTATGCCCAAAGGCTGTTAAAAATCAAAGGCCTGTTGAAAGGGAACCCAATGGCCCGAGACCCCCGCTACGACATCTTATTTGAGCCGGTTCGTATAGGCCCCGTCGTGGCGCAAAATCGCTTCTATCAGGTTCCCCACTGCAATGGCATGGGCTGGCGCGACCCCTCCGCTCTTGCCGCCATGCGTGGCATGAAGGCGGAAGGCGGCTGGGCCGTGGTCTGCACCGAGATGACCGAGATTCACCCAACCGCCGATGTGACACCTTATGTAGAGTTGCGCATTTGGAACGATCAGGACATCCCCATGCATGCGCGCATTGCAGAAAAAATCCATGAACACAATTCACTTGCCGGCATTGAGCTCTGCCACTCCGGCTATACCTCATCAAACCTCTGGTCGCGCGAAATTCCCATAGCACCCACAGCTATGCCAGTGTCGAGTTATGTCAATAGCCCGATCCAGGCTCGCGCCATGGACAAGGAGGATATCAAGAATCTGCGCCGCGCCCACCGCGCCGCAGCTTTGCGCGCGCGCACGGCGGGTTATGATCTCGTCTATGTCTATGCCGGACACGGCCTCGGCATTTTCCAGCAGTTCCTCTCGCGCGCCACGAATATGCGCAGCGACGAGTATGGCGGCCCCCTTGAAAACCGGGCCCGCCTGCTCCGTGAAGTAATTGAGGACACCAAGGAAGCCGTTGGCGATCGTTGCGCCGTTCCCGTCCGCATTGCCATGAATGAATTTCTGGGGGCCAATGGACTGGAACCCGCCGAAGTGGAAGATGCCATTGGCCTTATGGCGGAACTGCCGGACCTCTGGGATTTGTCGCTGTCGACCTGGGACAAGGACTCGCAATCCTCACGCTTCTCCGAAGAAGGTTTTCAGGAACCCTACATCAAGAGAGTGAAAAAGCACACGACCAAGCCTGTCGTCGGCGTTGGCCGTTACACCTCGCCCGACACCATGGTGCGGGTAATTAAACAGGGCATCATGGACATGATCGGCGCCGCCAGACCGTCTATTGCCGATCCCTTCCTGCCGAAGAAGATTGAAGAAGGCCGGCTTGACGACATCCGCGAATGCATCGGCTGCAATATCTGCGTCACCGGTGACTACACCATGTCTCCCATCCGCTGCACCCAGAACCCCACCATGGGAGAAGAATGGCGGCGCGGCTGGCACCCCGAACGAATCCGTCCCGCCGGAAACGTGAGCAACATCCTGATTGTCGGCGCGGGCCCCGCCGGCCTTGAAGCAGCCCGTGCCCTCGGCCAACGCGGTCACAAGGTAACCCTCGCCGATGCCCGCAGCGAAGCCGGTGGCCGGGTGGCGCGTGAATGCAAATTACCGGGCCTTGCCGCCTGGGGTCGCGTGCGCGATTGGCGCCTGTTGCAAATCAATAAGCTGCCCGACGTGGAATTTTATCTCGAAAGCGAAATGACCGCTGAAACCCTGGTGGAATTTGGCGCTGATCATATTGTCATGGCAACCGGCTCAACCTGGCGGAGTGACGGCACCGCCCGTCACCACACAAGGCCCATCCCCATAGACGCGGGCGCAGATGTCCTCACCCCGGACGACATCCTGGACGGCAAAAGACCCAAGGGTAAAAACGTCATCCTCTATGATGATGACCATTATTACATGGGTGGCGTGATCGCCGAACTGCTGCGCCGGGAATCCTACGAGGTGACATTGGTCACCCCTTCTTACCTTGTCTCCTCATTCACCAAGGCCTCCCTCGAGCAACACGCAATTCAAGCCAGTTTGCTGGGACTCAACGTCAAAATTGAAGCAAATTCGGCGGTCCAGGCCATTGCAGGCGATCATGTGAAATTGGGCTGCGTTTTCACTAGCCGCACCCGCGAACTGGAGGCAGGTTCGGTCATTCTGGTAACCGCCAGAAATGTCAGGGACCACCTCTATCAATCGTCTTTGGATAAAATTCCCAGCCTGTCCCGCATTGGCGACTGTTTTGGCCCCGGAACCATAGCCGCTGCCGTCCATTCCGGGCGCAAATTGGCTGAGGAATTCGGCTCCCCGCCGCCGGATTTTTTGGGCTTGCCTTATCGCAGGGAAGTGATTGAACTATCTTAATCAAGCCACAAGTTTTTAATAGGCTTTTTACCTAGATCAGTGATTCTCTATCCAATGGTCTCGAAGTTGTAGGGTTCAAGGGGTGTTTTCTCAGCGTTTCACGCGTCGTGCCATTCTCGGTGCTGTCGGTCTGGCAGCTGCCGCTTCAGCCGCGCGGGCCCAAACCACAGTTTATACGGGTTCAATCACCTCCATAACCCCGCGTTTGGCGGTAGCCGGCAAACTTGCAACCAAAACTGAATTTCTGGCTGACCGTGAAGAAGCGGCCATGGTCACCTCGGGTTCAATCCGCGCCCTTGAAGGCGCCATCCAGATGTATGAGGAAATCGTTGCCGGCGGCGGCTGGCCCAGCATCGGCAAGGGCAAGCTTGAGAAAGGCGCGAAAAGCGATCTGGTACCAGTGCTGCGTCAGCGCCTGATGGCCGAAGGCTATCTGCCCTTCGATGATTTCCTGATTGAAACACCAGAAGTTTTTGATGCCAATGTCGCGGAAGCGCTTCAGGCCTTCCAAAGCAGCCACGGTATTGCCCCCTCCGGCAAGGTCGACGAACGTACTCTCGCCGAACTCAACATCACGGCCCGTGCCAGGCTTCAGATCTTGCGCGAAAACTATCCCCGCGTCGGCGAATACGCCCTGGATTTGCACGAGCGCAACATCCTGGTGAATATCCCTTCTGCTCAACTTGAAACCGTTGAATATGGCAAGGTCCGTTCGCGCCATAACGTCGTTGTTGGAAAACGCGAAAGACCTTCGCCATCGCTCAAGAGCATCGTGAGCGATATCAATTTCAATCCTTACTGGAGTGCCCCCGCTTCCATTGTGCAAAAGGACCTCGTTCCGAAATTCCTCAAGGACCCAACAATTTTTGAGCAAATGAACATCAGGATTTTTGACGGTGTCGGAGGCCCCGAAATCGATCCCTACACTATCGATTGGATCAACACGGCGCCTGACCGCTATGTTTTTCGCCAGGAACCCGGCGAACAGAATGCCCTGGCGACCATGAAGATCAACTTCGCCAATAAGCACATGGTCTACATGCACGACACGCCGCACCGGGAATTGTTTGAACGCAATGCGCGCTTTGAAAGTTCCGGCTGTGTCCGCGTTGACAAGGTCAGCACTGTCGTCGATTGGATACTGGGCGGCCAGGATGGCATTGACGAAACTGAAATCGAAATGATCACAGCCAGCCAGCAACCCTATGATGTGAAAGTGGCAAACCCGCCGGACGTGCGATTCATGTATCTCACGGCTTGGGCGACTGAGGACGGTCGGGTGAATTTCCGCCCCGATATCTATGGCCTGGATGGCTCAGGGTTTGTGCTGGGCCAGCCCAGACCTTCACGCGGTATATAGTTTGTAACTTAGTTCTAAGAATGATTGCTTGTACGGGCCCTATCGGGTGAGTATTTGGCAATCATGACCCAGAGCCTCTCATTTATTCATCGCTTTGAACCCGGCACGTCCTCAGCCGCACCGCTTCTCATGTTGCACGGAACCGGCGGAGACGAAAGCGACTTGCTGCCGTTGGGCAAGACCTTAGCGCCGGACCGCTCACTGCTTTCTCTGCGCGGCAAGGTGCTTGAAAACGGCATGCCCCGGTTTTTCCGGCGACTGGCAGAGGGTGTATTCGACGAACAGGATGTCATCAAGCGCGCCCATGAACTGGCTGATTTCATTGTTGCCGCTGGCAAGACCTACAAGTTGTCAAAGCCCATTGCTGTTGGGTTTTCCAACGGGGCCAACATCGCCGCTGCCATTCTTCTGCTGAGACCGGAAGTTTTGAGCGGAGCAATTCTCCTGCGCGCCATGGTGCCGCTCGCAAAACCGCCGCAGGCCGATCTTGCGCAAAAGCGAGTTCTCATCATTTCGGGCGCAAGCGATCCCATCATCCCTGCCAGCAACGCCAAATTATTGGCCACAATGCTGGGGGAAGCCCACGCGAATGTACAGCATGAAACCCTTCCGACCGGACATAATCTCACACAGAACGACGTAACACTCGCCAGCAAATGGCTGAATAGATAGGACACTAAAATGCAACTCAAAGGCTTGCACCACCTCACCGCAATCACCGCCGATGCCCCCAGCAACCACAATTTCTATACCAAGACGCTGGGCCTCCGCATGGTCAAGAAAACCGTGAACCAGGATGATACATCAGCCTATCACTTGTTCTACGCCGATGGACTGGGATCACCCGGAACTGACATCACCTTCTTCGACTGGCCCGTGGGCCGCGAGCGCCGTGGCACCCATAGCATCTGCCGCACCGGCCTTCGCATCAAGGGCGAAGCAGCATTCAAATTCTGGTCAGACCATTTCAAGGCCCGTGGCGTTACGGCCGACAAGGCGGTCGAAAGAGATGGCCGCCTCACCCTCGACTTCGAGGACTTTGAAGGCCAGCGCCTGAGCCTTGTCGATGATGACGGAAAAGGCGAAACCCACATCTGGGAAGAAAGCCCCATCGCCGCAGAGCATCAAATCCGTGGCCTTGGACCCATCACGCTAAGTGTGCCTGATCTCAAGCCAACCGAAGCTGTCCTCACGACAGTCATGAACATGACCAAGGCCCGCGAATTCGGCAATACCAGTGTCTTCAAAATGAATGGAACCGGCCCCGTCTCCGAACTCCATATTCGCGTCGATGCTGGCCTGCCGCCCGCCCATCAGGGCGCAGGTGCCGTGCACCACGTGGCCTTCAACATTCCATCGGCTGACTACAACGTCTGGGCAGCAAGGCTCAAGGAACTCCGCATCCCCAATAGCGGCCCGGTTGACCGCTTCTGGTTCAAAAGCCTCTATTTCCGCGAGCCCAACGGCGTGCTCTTTGAAATCGCCACCGATGGCCCAGGCTTTGCAACGGATGAGTCCATTGAGAATCTCGGCAAGACCCTGTCACTGCCTCCATTCCTGGAAGGTCGCCGCGCGCAGATCGAAGCGGGATTGAAGCCGCTGTAACTCGCATGTCCTATTCCTCCACCCCTCCCTTGAGGGAGGGGCCGGGGGTGGGTGCAGGCCGCAGGCGAGACCGTGAAGCCTCCTGCGCCTCCCTCCACAATTTCCGTCGCAGGAATTTTCGTGGCACCACGAGACTCCGCACAAAACTCAGGTCCGGCGCCTGGACAATATCCTCCATGCGCCCTTCCAGCGCCGCAAGAATGGAGTCGCACACAGCTTCACGCGCCTGCAGCACTGTCACCGAGGCCACACGAAGAATGGAATAACCCTCACTAAGCAAGTGTGCATCGCGCCGCTTGTCATATCCGCTCTCCACATGCTGGCTGCCATCGACTTCGACGAGAAGCACACGCTCCCGGCAGGCGAAGTCCGCAAAATAGGGACAGACCGGAAACTGCCGCGTGAACTTGTAGCCACCAAGCCGCCGCGCTTTCAAAGCGTTCCACAGACATTGCTCAGCCGGGTTGGCAGTTTGCCGCAGTTCCCTGGCGCGAAGTGTCGTCGGATTTGTGTTGGTGTGCATGCCGTCCTCCCTGCTGCAAGAAGGACGGGTGGAGAAGTGGAATCCGTCTGTGGTTTTGGAGAAAATCCCAGCCCCACCCCTGCCCCTCCCCGAGGGGAGGGGTAAAATAACGTCACCCCTCCCTTGAGGGCAGGGCTATCGCATATGGCCGATGAGGCCAATGAGGCTGAGAAGGAAATGATCGTCCCATCCAGCGGATTTGACTTTTTGTCTGAGCGACATCTTGACGGGATGAGCCAGCAGGACATCGAGTGCCAGGCGGCGGAG
>CAZHCO010000023.1:0-4065 GCA_964530965.1 uncultured Aestuariivirga sp.
GTTCAAACTGCCACCGCTCAGCTGACGAAAGCCTGCGATACGCCGTTCCGCCTCAGTTGCCGAATACCCCCACATTCCAAGGCCGCCGAGCCCGCCGCTATTGGTAACGGCGGCGGCAAGAGCTGGAGTCGAAAGCTCGCCCATCGGGGCTTGAAAGATCGGCCAGTTGAGCTTCAAGCGATCAGTCAGATTGTTACGATGCCACATCTCGGCCACCTCGCAAATGCAACGCATTGGGATCGTAACCTTAGCAGATCCGTTTCAGCATCACAGGTAACATGACTGATAATGGCCGATACTATTGTACAAAATTATCAGGCCGCCCACCCCGGAATATCGTTCGTTCAAATCAGTCGTTCGCGCCTTGAAGGTCTCATAATTAGATTGTATGCCAACTGAACTCGGCGTGATCTGATATCTGGCAATCCGCATGATCCAACATCGGGCAAAGAGCAGAACCACGGCTGCCAAATTGACACGGCGCTGTCTTCTCGGGGGAAGTGCCCCTCTCCTGATAGTGACGCACAACTCCACTTCCAATGCCACTTCCGCTTGGGCCGACGGGCGCCTCAGGGCCCGTCCAGGCGTTGCGGCAAAGGCCTGGGAGGCTGGCCCCGGCACCTATGACCTTCGTCTTGGCACCAGCCGCGATGGACTTTTCTACGTCCCGCCGGATCTACCTGAAGATAGTCGGCACCCGCTCATCGTCATGCTGCACGGCGCAGAAGGCGCTGCGAAAGAGGTCATCCCCATGCTTCAGACCATTGCAGATCAACCTGGCATCATCGTATTGGCGCCCGAGTCCCAGGCAAGTGACTCATGGGATATCCTGGAAGGCGCCTACGGGCCTGACATCGCGTTTATAGATCGCGCTCTTGAAATCACCTTCGGGCGGTTCACGATCGATGCAAACCGCGTTGCCATAGCCGGCTTTTCAGACGGCGCATCCTATGCTCTCTCCGTGGGACTCATGAATGGCGATCTGTTTGGCGATATTCTCGCCTTCTCGCCAGGCTTCGCAGAGCCCGCGCATAACATCGGCAAGCCCCGGATTTTCATCAGCCACGGCGACAAGGACACTGTTCTGCCGGTCGAAAGCGGCGGGCGCCGGCTCGCAAAGGAACTGGGAGAAGCGGGGTATGACGTGGACTATCAGGAGTTCGACGGTGGTCACATCGTTCCCCCTCATCTCGTTGCCGCAGCGGCGAAGCGGTTTCTCGGATGAGGACTTTTACAAGTGCAGCGCTGGTCCTCAATAGGAATTCACCAAAGGGCCCGCGCGGTCCCTAAGGGTGCGAACGAAGACGTGCATGTGCCAGTGAATGGCGCATTTGAGGGCGTAGATGCGCAGCACTTGCGGTTCGGGGCGGGCGAAAAGGGCTAGAGACTGGAACCAGAGGACCGCGTCGCGGCGAACCCGAGCCCAGGGATGGCTGCTGGCATAGGTCTGCCAGGCGCGGTCGATCGTCACGCGGGCCTTGAGGTAGAGATCGTCGACGCGGTCAAAATATGCCGCGGGCTCGTAGAGATCGGCCATCAGGCGGACATAGCCGTCGCTCAATTCGTCACGGTTCGTCAAGAGCGGCAGCACGTTGGTGCCGTGAAGCGGGTCCTCGGCCTCGTCGAGGCGGCCCGCGGCGCGAAGCGGCTGGCAGGATTAAGGGTGGGGGTCGCTCCCCTATCTTCCGTCATCCCGGCGAGACGCCGGGACCCAGGCTTTCAACCGGCACACAGGTGGAAAGGCAAGGGCCGCCAGGCACGAACACAGCCCTTTCAACCAGGTAAGCCGCACTTCCCCGATACGCCGATGAATCAAGAAATTCACAATTAACCGCTTGATATGAATCCAAAAAAGGCCGATTTTGCGAACTGGCGGCTACCGCCACCTGCTTTCTCTCTCCGCACCCTTGGCGCTCTACGGCCTCACGGGCGCAAGGGGCGACCCTGGAGACGATGGATCAACCGCCATCGATAAGGAAGCAGGCAAGATGCGAACGTTTGTATTGCGTATTTTGTGAGCATCTGAGCGGTACCGGTTCGGCAGGATTGAGCGGTGACACGCTCATACCCGCCGGTGACCGGAACAACTCGCATTTGACTTCTAGCCAGGGGTCGCAATGCAGGCGGTAGTCGTCGCTTACTCAACTTCATTGCTTGAATCATACCATGATTCGCGTGTCAATCCGCAAAGAAACCCCTGTTGTGCGGGGGTGAACAGGGGTTGAAAGTCGGACTAAGGGAGACTGTGGGTTAGCTCCCCTCGTATTTGATAAACAATTGATAGTCGCAATTCAATAATCGCTCGCACGTTGTCCACTGCAATTTGATAGTTGACCTGCAGCGGCACATTATTTTTTCAGGAACAAGACCTAATTCCTCACAGAGAAATTCTGTGTTGGAGACAACGCGCGCATGAGCTCGCGCACCATGGGAGAGCTATAGGGGATGTAGCTCGCCGTCGCGTTATCAATTTCGCTGTGAAAGCGCTCGACGGCCTCATCGTCTGCGGTCCACATGGCTTCCACCAGTTCAATGCCGCGCGTTGCAAAACCGGTGCACGCCCGGCGCTGCCCGTCGCTCAATTCCGGGCTAAGCCAGGCATGTTCGAGCAAGCGATCAACCGCTGCCGAATGAAAATTTATGTCGCCCAAGCAATCCGCTTTTGAAGCGATGGCATCATTGTAGGTTTTTCTGGTTTCGGCAGCATCGAGACTCATGAAACTCTGCTGCCAGGCATCGAAACTTTTGTAAGCGCTTGCCATAACTCACCTCGTCGTAAGACCCTCTGTTTGAAACTATCGCCTGTGCACATAATACGAAAATTAGTCAAAAACTGTGACGCTGGTCACATTACCGGTGCCACAGTACTGGCATGTTTGCCCAGGACGGAGGGTGTCCCCTGCCAAAAGCAACCACTCCGTCCAACTTGAACGCGGCCCACCCCCCTGTCCTGCCGTGTTCTGTGGCCCGGTATATCCGCCTTTCAATACCGGGCCCTTTTTTTTACCCTCGCTTCAGTAGCCGGCAGCGGCACCCGCCGGCCGCCGGTCATCATGGGCGCCGTATAATCTTCCAGGAATTGGCTTGCTTCCCGCCATCGCATCATTGCCCGAAGTCGCCTGCGTGGCCGTTGTATCTTCCGCCGGCCCGATGAGGATGGCTTCGGCCGCGCCCCACGGCGCCTGCTCGACGATCTTGTGCCCCATGCCGGTCAGCAGCCTGGCCGTATCAGGCGAGAGCGCGAAGGGTTCCACCGTGATCTGGTCCGGCAGCCATTGGTGATGAATGCGCGGCGCATTCACCGCCTCCTGAACCTGCATGCCATGATCAACCACATTCATGATGGTCTCCACGACGATGGTGATGATGCGCGAGCCGCCGGGACTGCCGAGCACCATAAAGGTCTTGCCGTCCTTGGTCACAATCGTCGGGCTCATGGAACTCAACGGCCGCTTGCCCGGCGCGATCACATTGGTCTTGCCCTGCACCAGCCCGAACATGTTTGCCACGCCGGGCTTCACGGTAAAATCATCCATCTCGTCGTTGAGAAAAAAGCCCGTGTCTCCGGCTATCACCTTCGCCCCGAACAGCGCATTGATCGTGTAGGTCACGGCCACCGCATTGCCGGCAGAATCCACAATCGAATAATGCGTCGTCTCGGTTCCCTCATGGGGCGCAATGCCGGGTTGGACTTCCTTGGAACCCGCAGCCTTTGCCCAGCCAATCTTCCCGCGGATTTCGCGGGCATAGCTTTCGGAAAGCAAGCGCTCCAGCGGATTCTTCACAAAGTCCGGATCGCCGAGCTGGAAGTTGCGGTCCACAAAGGCATGGCGCATGGCCTCAGCCATGAGGTGAACGCTTGCTGCCGAATGAAAACCAAGCTCGGCCATAGGGTAGCCTTCAACGATATTGAGTATTTCGCACACGGCAGTGCCGCCCGAGCTCGGCGGCGGCGAAGAAATCAGCTCATAGCCCCGGTAGTTGCATTTAACCGGAGGCGTTTCAGTCACCGTATAGGCTTCAAAGTCTTTCTTCGCCAATACGCCGCCATGGGCCGCACTCGCC
>CAZHCO010000024.1:0-12803 GCA_964530965.1 uncultured Aestuariivirga sp.
GCAACCCTACCCTTCGCCAAATGCTGATCTCGACAAGAAAATGCAAGACCTCTGGACGGAGATGCTGCAAACACAATAAACAAGAGTCGTGAATAAGCCATCGAAGACCGACCGTGCCTTGCCATGGGTGCTGGTAACCCCAGCCCTTCTCTGGACGCTTCTCTTTTTTGTGGCGCCCTTTGTGGCCATGGCGCTGTTGAGTTTGAATTTCCAGGCTCCGGACGGCCTGACGGTTTCAAACTACAGCCAGTTTTTCACCAACCCCAGCTATTACCGCGCCATGACCAATTCGCTGGAAGTGACCGGGCTGGTCACGGTCATTTCCGTGTTGCTGGCTTATCCCTTCGCCTGGATTCTGGCCGAGCAGGTTCCCCCGCGCTTGCAAAGGCTGGCGCTTCTTCTCGCCATCCTGCCCTTCTGGACCTCTTATGTGGTGCGCTCCTATTCCTGGCTTCTGGTGTTGGCGCAAAAGGGCGTGATCAATGAGGCCCTCATGCGAACCGGGTTTTTCACCGAACCCCTGCAGCTCGCCAATACGCGAACTGCAACAGTTATCGGCTTTGTCCATTTCTTTGTGATGCTCCTGACCCTCACGATCTTTGCCAGCTTGAAGCAGCTGAATCCCAGCTACAGGAAAGCCGCTGCCGATCTCGGAGCTGGCCCCGTTCGAACCTTCATCTACATCATTCTGCCACTCACCATTCCGGGTGTCATGGTGGGCGCATTTCTCACCTTCGTTCTGGCCATCGGCGATTACATCACGCCGCAGATTTTGGGCGGCAACAATGAATTACTCATGCCCCAGCTCATCATGCTGCAGATTGGCCGCCGCGGTGATTTTCCGCTCGCCTCGGCACTCGCTCTCATTCTGATGGCTGTAGTCACCATTGCCTATATCGCCTGCGCCCGCTGGCTCAAGATCGAGCGGACGTAAACAATGCGAGGCTTCATCAAACTTCTCTCATTGGGCTACGCCATGGCCATCTATGGCTTCATTTTCCTGCCGGTTGTTGTTCTGTTCGTCTTCTCGCTGCAATCCACCGCCTTCCCCATCCCGCCGTTCACCGGCCCATCGTTCCGCTGGTACGAAGCGGTGTTGAACGATCCGCGGCTCACCTCGGCCCTGCTGAATTCACTCGCGGTGGCAGGCATCGCATCGGCACTTGCAGCGGCACTTGGATTCTTAAGTGCCTGGGGCTTTGCCCGTTTCGCGCTGCCTGGTTCCGCAGCATTGCGTGGCCTCATCACTTTGCCGCTCACCGTGAGCTACCTCATCATCGGCATGGGTCTCCTCGTCATTTTCAATGCAGCTGGCCTGCCAAAATCACTGCTCACCGCCGGCATCGGCCACGTGGTGATCAATTTGCCTTTGTGTTTTGCCATCATCTACAGTCAGATGGGCGATCACCAGATTAACATTGAGCGCGCCGCAAGGGACTTAGGCGCCACGGAATGGCGCGTCCTGCTGTTGATTACCCTGCCCATAATGTGGCCTGCAATCTTTGCCAGTCTCTTTCTATCCATGACCTTCTCCTGGGATGAATTCGTGATCTCCTTCCTCCTCACCCGTTTCGACACAACCCTTCCCGTTGAAATCTGGAACCTGCTGCGCTCCGGCCTCAACCCCAAGACTAATGCCGTGGGCTCGCTGGTATTCGGCGTCTCCGTTGTACTCGCCATCATCCTTGAACTCATCCTGCTACGCCGGAGACCCGCATGACCGAAGCCCTCGTCGAGATGAAGAACATCTCACACAGTTTTGGTCGGGTGAACGTGCTGAACGACGTCTCGCTCACCATCAAGCCCGGTAGCTACACGGTGCTGCTCGGTCCATCGGGTTCAGGCAAGACCACGTTGCTTTCAATCCTTGGCGGATTTCTCGTCCCCAGAAAAGGCAGCGTGCTCATCCGCGGCGTCAACTGCACGACGATTGCGCCCGCCAGGCGCCCCACCACCACAGTGTTTCAGGACTATGCCCTGTTTCCCCACATGAGTGTGGGGAAGAATGTGGGCTTTGGCCTGCGCATGAGGGGCGTTGTCAAAAGTGAACGCGACCGCCTGGCGCATGAAACCCTGGTAATCGTCGGCTTGGCGGAAGCCTTCAACAAGAAGCCTCACCAGCTTTCCGGCGGCCAGCGGCAACGCGTGGCCCTCGCCCGCGCCCTCGTCATCAAGCCCGCCGTGCTGCTGCTTGATGAACCATTGGGTGCGCTCGATCTCAAGCTCCGCCGCCAGATGCAGGATGAATTGAAAACCATACAAAAACAGGTGGGCACCGCCTTCGTCCATGTCACCCACGACCAGGAAGAAGCTATGGCGTTGGCCGACCATTGCGTGGTCATGAACCACGGGCGCATTGAAGATGAGGGAACACCTGAACGGGTCTATGCCCAGCCCGCCACCCGTTTCAGCGCAACCTTCATGGGCGAAAGCACGCTCATTCCTGGCGAAGTGTCGAAAGCCAAAGGCAATGCGATTTCTGTGAAAACCGCTTTCGGGTCGTTCCCCATCATTGCGAATGCCGAAGACGGCGCCCAGGTAACACTGGCGATCCGGCCAGAACACATGCTGCTCATCCGCGACTCGCGCAGCATCACCTTTGGCAATGCCCACGTGACCGCCGTCGTGTTTCAGGGAAGCTTTAAACGCGTGCTTGCCAGCTCCACCATGAAGTCGGGTCCGTCCTTCATTGCCAAAATACCAGCGGAACTCGAAGTGGCCATCGGCGATACCGTAACCCCTTGCTGCCACATCGAAGACCTTATCATGTTGGCAAAGTAGCCATGACGTCTGTCGAAGCCCGTGAATGAAACAATCCGCATGGCCGATGACGTAACGCTCATCCACGAACCCTGGATAAAGCCCTTCTTCCGCTGCAACATGTGGCATGTCAGGGGCCGCGATCATGATCTGCTCTTCGATACGGGCCTTGGCCATTTCAGCCTGCATCAGCATGTGCGGCTGGTGAGCGAGCGCCCGCTGATCTGCGTGGCAAGCCACACCCATTTCGATCACGTCGGCTGCCACCATGAATTCCCTGAGCGGTGTGTTCATAGCGCTGAAGCGGACATATTAGCTGACCCGCGAAACGATTGGACGCTGGCTGACCGCTACGCCACCGACGACATGTTCGACCGCCCGCCAAAGGGCTGGGATACTTCAAGCTATCGGGTGCAACCTGCCCCGGCACAGCGCCTGCTCGAACATGACGATGTCATCGATCTCGGCAATAGGCATTTTGAAGTTATTCATACACCTGGCCATTCGCCGGGTGGCATCGGCCAGTTTGAGAGAGTGAGCGGGATCTTTTTGTCAGGCGACGTCGTCTATGATGGCCCTCTCATCGACGATGCCTACCACTCGAACCGTGAAAACTATGCAGCGACCATGCGTCAACTACATGATCTCCCGGTTACAGTAGTGCACGGCGGCCATTTCCCAAGTTTCGGGCCGACGCGCTTTCTGCAACTCATCGACGAATATCTCGCAGGCAAGCACGCGCCGGGCTGCCATCTGTCGAGCCCTAAATAACCCGCCCATCAGCGCCAAAAACGTGAATGCGCTCGCGATCAAAATGCAAACCCACCTTATCGCCAAAAGCAAGCTTCTCATTCTCGCCGTCCTGAAGCACAATCTGCCCAAATTTTCTCAATTGTCTGACAATTCAGATTGAGCATTCGCATACCCTATTATTTCGGCGGAATCCTAACCTCCTGCCCGGCGCGGGTCAGAGTCATGCTCCATGGTTTGAAGGGAGTCTTTTGAAACGTAAGCACATCATCAACCGCCCTGACTTCGCGGTCGTCAATGGTGCGAATGATATCCCCTGTGTTAATCCCCATGCGGCTGGCTCCGGAACCTACCCCTGCCTCAAGAACAACAACGCCCGAAAGCCCGCTGTCCAGCCCAAGTTCTTCCGCCAGTGCGGGCGATAGGCTGGCAACCCTGGCACCACGCAGCGGACTTGTGCTCGGTGCCCACGTCCTGTTTGCCGCAGGTACATCGGGCGGTGCAACCAGCCCGACCGAAACACTCACGAACTTGCCCTGCTGGTACACAATCAAGTTCACGCTGCTCCCAGCCGTCCGCGTCGCAATCCGGTAACGCAGGGCTTGAAACTCATTCACCGGAAAGCCATCAAGAGAAACAACAACGTCGCCAATCCCCAAGCCCGCCGCTTCAGCAGGACCACCTTTGTACGTTCCAGTGATGATCACGCCCTTGCCTGGAGGTAGTCCAAGCAAGCTTGCATATTGTGGTGGAACGCTTCGGCCCGAAAACCCAATCCACGGTCTGATGAGAGGTTTTCGGTGGACGACGCTCTCAACAATTGTCCTCACCATGTTGCTGGGAATGGCAAAACCTAACCCCTGCGAGCCGCCCGATGTCGTAAATAGCGAGGTGTTAATCCCAACCAGTCTCCCCTCCATATTGATCTGCGCTCCACCAGAATTGCCCGGATTGATGGCGGCATCAGTTTGAATGAAGAAGCGAAAATCTGTGACCCCCACACTGGTTCGCGCAAGACCTGAGACAATGCCACTAGTGACCGTTTGACCAAGGCCGAAAGGATTGCCAATTGCGATCACCTGATCGCCCACCCTGATCAGGTCAGAATCGCCGAATGCGATGAATGGCAGGTTTTGCCCACTCCCGTTGATGCGCAGAACCGCGATGTCAGTCCGTTTGTCGGTGAGCAGCTTCTGCGCCTGAAACACTCGCCCGTCGATCAGGGCAACGGCGATATCATCCGCACCCTCAACAACGTGGTTATTTGTCACGACCACACCCTCAGTGGCAACAATAACCCCCGAACCCAGCGAGTTCTCGATCCGGTCCTTGCCGTAGCCAAAGAGCAATGAGTCCCTGAACAGCCGCCAGAACCCGGAGCCATCCAACAGGCGCGCTGCTGAGGGGCTTCTGACCAGCTTCTGCGCGTAAATATTCACCACGGCAGGCGCAGTCTTTTCGACAAGCGGCGCCAATGAGTTGACCTGCGTGTCTGCCATGACGAAATGCAAATTCAAAGTCAGGGCGAGCGCTGCGGCAAACAGGAGATGCAGGAATTTGCGTTTCATCTCTGGAACCCCCTCACCCTTACCTCCAGGGGAAATAGTCTGGCACAAGGATCATCGCGATAACGATCCAGAACAATCCTATCGAAAGATAGGCAGCCGTCTTGAAATGGGCCGTAATGCGCCGGTCCGCCGGAAAATCCTTTTCATTGAACAGGCTGTAAACCTGATCCCAGAGTTCGGTTTCTGTGGCAGCATGAATGCCCTCGCATCGTTCGATAAAGGAGCGCTCCGTGTCACCGCGGTGCCTGCGACGCAGGTAATCCCGGTAGAAATCATAACCCATGGTGAGCTCAAGAAAAATGATGCGCGGATAAAGGCTAACCACGCCGCGGTCTATGATGAGCACCACCCGGTAGGCAAACCAGATCATCAGCGAGGCGGTGAGCGCCGTGGCAATCATCAGGGGTTGGCTTGAGAGGGTGAGGCTGAGATTGAGCAGCAGCCAGAAATAGGAATGCGCGATGACGTGGCCGAAGGCATACCACAAATTATAGGAGCGGATCACCGCCATGCGCTGCTGGTGAATGACTTGATACTCAGTCTCGTGACCGCCCGCTGCCGCAATTTTCCGCTCAGCTACTGGTTTTGCCATAGTGATCGAATCCCTCAAATCATTGGCGTGTCCAGGAATTCTGCGCCTCTTGGGCCGGTCATGCAATTACTCGGCTTTCGCGGAAAAATGTTGGACTTTTGTGTTATTTAAAATACAATTGTTTTCGCACAAAAAGGATGCATGAAATGGTGAAAGTCATCGGTTTGAACAGCGGATCGTCGTTTGACGGCATCGACGTGGTGCTTGTGGAGATTGAAAACGGTCCCGACGGCTATCCGGCGCGGCCCAAATTCATCACCGGCAAACCCTATGACTGGCCCCAGCCCGTGGCCGAGATTGTTCTGAAGTCCTTCGAAAACAAAATCAGCCTGTTTGAGCTGAACCGGCTCAACTATCTGGCCGGTGCCGTCTATGCCCAATCGGCCCGCGCCTTCATGCAAGAAAACAGCTTGAAACCTGGTGATGTCGAGGTCATCGGCTATGACGGCCAGACCATCTATCAGGAACCGCCGATCCATCATCTGCTGCGCAATTATGATGACAGTGTGGATCTCGTGTCGCGCTGGCTGGACGGGCCCTATGCCTGCGGGCTTCAGATTGGCGAACCGGCCATCGTGGCTGAGGCCTGCGAAACGCCAGTGGTCACCCATTTCCGCACCATGGACCATGCGCTGGGCGGCACCGGTGCGCCTTTGATGCAATATCTCGACTATGTTGCCTTCCGCGACATCGGCCCTATCCTCACGCTCAACATCGGCGGTATTGCCAATTGCCAGCTGGCACACCCTGACCGGGCGAAAATGATGGCCTTCGACACCGGCCCCGGCAATGTGATGATCGACCATGTGGCGCGGGTGAAACTGGGCAAGCCCTATGACAAGAATGGCGAGGTGGCACGCACCGGCAAGGTGGATGAAAAACTCATGGCGAAACTCAAGGACCATGACTTCTTCAAGCGGCCCATTCCACGCTCGGCCTGGCGCTTGGACTTCGGCTCGTCCTATGCCGACAGGTTTATCGAAGAATACAAGCACCTCTCGACGACCGATCTCCTTGCCACGGTTACGGAGTTTGCAGCCTATGCCATCACCCGCTCCATCACCGACAATGTGGAGACAATCAGCGATATCTCCACCATCATGGCATCTGGCGGCGGCACACGGAATGCTTATCTCATGCAGCGTCTGGCCGCCTCTATGCCGAAGCGCCTGCGCCTTACATTGTCCGATGAATTCGGCGTGCCCGCCGCCTTCAAGGAAGCCATCAAATTTGCTACGTTGGCCCATGCCACGGTGAACGGCCTCGCCAACAACATCCCCGCCGCTTCGGGTGCCAAGCGCTTCGGCATCCTGGGCAAACTGGTCCAACCACCACGGCTGGCGAGGGTGTAAACACAAGTGAACTTTTGCGCTTTTACAAAAATAAATGCTTTCCTAGTCATCCATTCCAAACAACAAACATTCGGAAGCAAACAAGATGCCCAAATCGATTAGTGTCGACCCCCAAAACCAGCGACGCCGGGGGGAACTGACTTTCCCGACAATTCCAATCCACCACTATGGAACCAGTCTGTCGGAAGAAAGAAAGGTCCGGGGTGATGCAGCGCTCATGAACATCCTGCGCCACATGCTAATCATCCGGGAGTTCGAAACGATGCTCGGGTCGTTCAAGGCGAAGGGCAACTATGAAGGCATAAGCTATTCCTACAAGGGACCAGCCCACCTCTCCATTGGGCAGGAAGGTGCCGCTGTCGGCGTGGGGCTAGCGCTTGCACCGGAAGATCACATCTTTGGCAGTCACCGCAGCCATGGCGAGTTCATCGCAAAGGGCCTTTCCGCCATCGCAAAATTGGCTGAGAAAGACCTCCTCCACATCATGGAAACACACAAGCAGGGCGATCTGTTGCGCACCGTGCAACGGGTATTGCCATCTTTGAGCAGTATTGGTCTGGCAGAGAACTTTCTGCTGTTTGGATTGCTTGCCGAAATCTTCATGAAGGCAAATGGCTTCAACGGCGGCATGGGCGGATCCATGCATGCGTTCTTCACGCCGTTTGGCGCTTACCCCAATAACGCCATCGTGGGAGCGTCCGCTGGCATCGCGACAGGCGCGGCGCTGCGCATGAAACTCGCAGGAAGCAAAAACATTTCCGTGGCACTGAGTGGCGATGGCTCGACGGGTTGCGGCCCGGTGTTCGAAGCCATGAACTTTGCTGCGATGGCCCAGTTCAACACCCTGTGGGACGAATCCATCAGGGGCGGCCTTCCCATGCTGTTTTGCTTCAACAACAATTTCTATGCCATGGGTGGGCAAACGATCGGCGAAACCATGGGTTGGGATCGCCTCTCACGCATCGGTGCTGCCATAAACCCTGAGGCCATGCATGCGGAAACTGTCGATGGAACAAATCCTCTCGCTGTCGCTGATGCCGTGAAGCGTAAGAGGGAACTGTTGCTAATGGGCAAGGGCCCCGCCCTTCTGGACGTGGAGTGCTACAGGTCCACGGGTCATTCCACGACCGATGCCAATGCCTATAGGACGAAAGAAGAGATTTCAGCTTGGGAAAGCCATGATCCCATTTCATCATACGCGTCAGGCCTGATCGAAGCCGGTGTGCTGAATGACACGAACTTTGAAGAGCTGAAGTCAAACATAAAAGCAACCATCACAGCCGTCACGCGGGCCGCGGTTGACCCCTCGGCGGCACCTGCCGTCAATATTGCCGCAGACCCGACGCTGATTGGCAAGCTCATGTTCTCGCACCAAACTATCGAACTGCCATTAAGCAAAGCAAAACTACTGGCAGACCCGGCATCTTCCGCACGCGTGCGCCGGGATGCCAAAAAATCGCGGCGCGGAGTGAATGAAGCCGGCGAGAAAATGTCGGCCATGCGTGCGATCACAATGCGTGATGCATTGTTCGAAGCCGTTCTCCATCACATGACCCATGATCAGCGGCTGATTGCCTATGGCGAAGAATGCCGTGAATGGGGAGGTGCGTTCGGTGTCTACCGTGGCCTGTCAGACATCATTCCCTATGATCGCCTGTTCAACTCTCCTATCTCGGAGGCAGCGATCGTCGCAACTGCCGTGGGCCACGCCATGGAAGGTGGCCGCAGCCTCGTCGAACTGATGTATGGGGACTTCATCGGCCGCGCCGGAGACGAGGTGTTCAATCAGATGGCAAAATGGCAGTCCATGTCCGCTGGCATACTCAAGCTCCCGGTCGTTCTGCGCTTGTCCGTTGGCAGCAAATATGGTGCCCAGCATTCACAAGACTGGACATCCATCATCGCGCACATTCCTGGTTTGAAGGTGCTGTATCCCGCCACCCCCTATGACGCGAAGGGACTTTTGGCGTCTGCCTTGTCGAGCAACGACCCCGTGGTGTTCTTCGAGAGCCAGCGCCTCTATGACACCGTCGAAACGCTCAATCAAAATGGTGTGCCTCAAGAATACTACCGCGTTGCCATGGGCGAGCCGGACATCAAACGGACAGGCGACGAGGTCACCGTTCTGACAATTGGCCCATCCCTCTATCCCACTTTGGCTGCGGCCGAGTCTCTTCAAGAGAACTACAGCATTTCGGCCGAGATCGTAGATGCGCGCTCGCTCGTGCCGTTCAACTATGATGTGTTGCTCAAGTCAGTCCGAAAAACGGGGCGCCTGCTGCTTGTGTCCGAGGCCTCGGAACGTGGCAGTTTCGCAAACACAATTGCCGCCAATGTCACGCGGTTTGCGTTTTCGAGTCTGAAAGCCCCTCCCCGTGTCCTGGGATCGCCAAACTGGATTGTCCCCGGCGCAGACATGGAGTCCACGTATTTTCCGCAAGCCGACGACATCATCCACATTGTGACATCAGAGTTGTTTCCTGAACGCAACAGCAACCATAAGGGATTGCGCAATTGGGACGATCTGGAACTGGCGCGGCTGGCCCTGTGATGGTGCGCGCATTCCGCTCTTTGAAAGGACTTTGAAATGGAAACAGCAGTGGTGATGCCGCAACTTGGAAACGAAATTGAAGAAGCGCTGGTTGATGGCTGGATGAAGGCTTTGGGTGACAAGGTTATTGCCGGTGAGGCTCTTCTGACTGTTACGACGCCCAAGGTAACAATTGAAGTTGAAGCACCCGCATCGGGAACGCTCACCAAAATTCTTGTCGAGGCCGACGAGCTGGCGAGTGTGGGAGCAACACTGGCGATCATAACATCATGATTGATGGTACTGGTCCACTCTTCAAGACACTTGGTGGCGAAGGCCCCGATTGCGTTATGATTCATGGGTTCGGCTCCGATAGCCTTTCCTGGGCCGCGAATATTCCCGCTCTGCTGCCAGTCGCTCGCATACATGCCGTGGACCTACCAGCTCATGGTGAATGCGAGTCCGTCTTTATTGAAAAATCGTTATCGGCGAACGCAGACATCTTCGTCGATTGCATGCGTAAGGTGGGCATCTCGTCAGCACATTTCGTCGGCCACTCTTTAGGCGGCGCGGTTGCGCTTGCCGTTGCGGCGAGGCACCCCGAAGCCGTTAAGTCACTTGCGCTGATTGCGCCTATGGGCCTCGGGCACGGCGCTGATGGACAGTTTCTGCAGAGCCTCGTGAATGTTCAAAATGTTGAGGAAAGCCTGCAGCTCCTGCAGCAGCTCTTTGTTCGCAAGCAGCTCGTCAGCAAATTGCTGGCAAAACGGCTTCTCGATCATCTGAACAGAACTGGTATTCGGGACGCCTTGTCAAAGCTCGCCGCAACCGTCAAAGGCTGGGAAAACGATGATATGCCTGCCCTGCTCCCTGACATACCCGGCAATATCCCCAAACTTGTGATCTGGGGATCGAGCGACGGCATAAACAAGGCTTCGGAGGAGCGCATCCACGCCATCGGCGCCACTCCAATTCTGGTCCACGACGCCGGGCACCTTCCGCACATTGAGCAGGTCAATACCGTCAACACAGCAATCGTTGCATTACTCAAGAGCGAAGGAAGTCGCTACAGTCCCGTAAAGGAGGGTTAAGAATGGCAAAGCTCAGGCGAGGAACACAATCGGCCTTTGCGGATGATACATCGCTGCGCTTGCGCGCCGCGTGGCTTTATCATGGCCATGGACTGACCCAAAACGAGGTTGCGGAAAAGCTCGGCATTGGGCGCAGCACGACGATCCGGCTCCTGGAAGACGCAAAAAAGCGGGGCGAAGTCCGCATCTGGATCGAAGAAGGTGAAGGCGAACTTGTTGAATTGGCTTTGGAGATCGAGAAGGAATTGCAACTCGACGAAGTCATCGTCGTGCCGGCGTCCCAGGACTTCGAACAGGCCGCGAGGTCCGTCGGATTGGCGCTGGGCAAGTTTCTGTCGGAAACAATCAGTGACAACATGACGATCGGCGTGGGCTGGGGCCGCACGCTGACCGCCTCGCTGGCAAGCTTTCACCCGCCGCGGCATTTGGGCGTGAAGGTCATGTCGTTGTTGGGCGGGGCGGTTGAGACGCGGTTCTCCAACCCTGTTGAGTTCGCCTGGAGGATAGCGGCAGCCCTCAACGCGGAGTGTTTCCTGTTCCCGGCTCCGCTTGTGGTGAACAGCGCGGAGACAAAGCGGACGCTGATCCAGGAATGCGGTTTGGAACCACTTTATCGGATGGCCCAGAGAATGGACCTGGCTGTGGTCAGCGTGGGAGACATAAATCAGAACTCCACCTCGCTGGTTCGCCACCTGATCACCGCGCGCGAACACCGCGAACTGGTGGACCTGGGCTGTGTCGGTGATGTCATGTGCAATTTCCTCGACGCTGAAGGCCGGCTGGTTCCGCATCCCCTGAACAATCGCGTCATGTCGATTGATCTTGATACACTCCACACTGCGGGCCACATTGTTTTGGCAACCGGCGGAGAGTTCCGCGCCGCCGCGATCCATGCAGCCATCAAGAGGATTGGCTGCCATACGCTGATCACAGACGAACTCGCGGCACGGGCACTGCTCCGGCTTGCACGTCAATAAATCCGTTGGCCGCTCCCATCGAATAGGAAAACGCTGGCGGGATCAAATCGCGCCTCTAGCTTCTGGCCAGACTTCAGGTTCCTTCCATTTTTCGTTTCGATAATCACCAGGTCGCCTGCGCCATGCCGTGCGTAGGCGAAGGTCTCGCCACCCAGATGTTCCAGTAGGTCGATAGTGACGTCGAGACTGGCCGAACCGCTATCATTGAATTGCTTCGGGCGGATGCCGACACTCAGGTTAGTCCCAGCGGCGCCGTTGTGTCTTTTGCCTTGTCGCAGATATTTTCATTTTGATCAGAATGGCAGCCGCATAAGTTAGGTGTTTTCCGGCGGAACGCACTCAGCTACAACGGCAAACTGGCTGGGCCATATCCATGGCCAAGCGAGGCAGGGCACAGATATGAAACAGACAAGATGGGGAATACTTGGTCCGGGCGGCATTGCACATAATTTTGCCGATGGCCTCAAAGAAGCCACGTCCGGTGCGCTCATTGCCATTTCCAGCCGCAATTCTGAACGCTTGCGGCAATTTGGCGAACATTACGGCATCGCTGACAGCCAAACGAAACGTGTGGATTACGATTCCGGCAGCATTGCCGCTGAAGGCTGCACTGGATAGCCGGCCTCGTCATGACGTGGCGACGATTTGCGCAAACTCACGCGGGCATTCATGGACAGAGGACGGTTTCAAAACAAGTTTCTTTAAACTCATTCGGAAGCTGGAGTCAGAGGGTGTGGTAGCCAAAGGACTCACGTTTCATGGGATACGTCACACCGTGGCAACCGAGTTGCGCGAACTGGGATTTGACAACCGAACCATCGCTGACATGCTGGGCCAAAAAAGCGAGGCAATGGCTGCTCACTATAGTCGCGATGCCGACCTTCAGGAGAAGCTGAAACCGGCAGTCGAACAGATGGAAATTGCGGATGAAACGCGAACAAAGGTGTCTAGAAAAAATAGAAAAAGTGTCTAGACGCTACTTGCGGAACAGACGTGAACGCCGCCAAAGTATTGATTTAGCAAGGGGAGTTTTGGTAGCGAGAGAGGGATCTGGCCAATACAGCGTCACCTTTTGGATTGATCTTCCTCAAAAATAGCCGGCCGGTACCCATTTGGCCTGCCCGATATTTTGTACCAGACGCAATGGGAGATTATTGCACGGGTAGCCTCCCGTCGAGAGGAG
>CAZHCO010000025.1:0-2178 GCA_964530965.1 uncultured Aestuariivirga sp.
TCCTGGCTTGCCTGGATTGGCATTGATGATGTGCGTATCATCAACACGCCGTGGGCAGTTCTCATCGGTGCCGTCTATGGGTTTCTGCCCCTTATGGTGCCGCCGATTTACGTAAGTCTTGAAAAGCTCGACAAACGCCTGCTGGAAGCCTCCGCCGATCTAGGCGCCACGCCGTGGAAAGGCTTTCTGCAGATCACCCTGCCGTTGTCGCTGCCAGGTGTTGCCATGGGGTCCATGCTGGTCTTCATTCTGCTCATGGGCGACTATATTCTGCCGCAATTCCTCGGTGGCGGAAAAGTCTATTTCATCGGCAACGCTTTGGTTGACCTGTTCCTGCAATCACGCAACTGGCCTTTTGGCGCGGCAGTGTCCATCGCCCTGGTCGTTATCATGTTCGTGACCATCTTTTTCTATATGCGTTTCGTGCTCGGCAAGAGCGGCCAACGCCGCGTGGCAATGGTGTAGCATGCGGATCTACGCCATCCTGATTTACCTTTTCCTCTATGGCCCCATAGGCCTGATCGTTGGATATTCCTTCAATTCCGGGCGCTATGCCATGGACTGGCAGGGCTTCTCGCTGCAATGGTATGGCAAAGCCTTCTCCAATCCCCTGATTACCGAAGCGCTTTTGACGAGCCTAACCATTGCCGGGACCACGGCTTTCCTCTCAGCCATCATCGGCACATTGACGGCCCTGGGACTCGAACGGGTTTCGGGCTGGCTTCGGCATGTCTTTGATAGCCTGCTCTATATCGCCATCATAGTGCCAGGAATTGTCATTGGAATCTCAACGCTCATCGCCTTTGTGACCCTGTTCGATATCGTCAATCCATACTTGCTGGCGGCCTGGAATTTTAAGATTGAGATGGGCATTTGGACAGTCGTTGCCGCCCATGTGCTGTTCAACATTGCGGTCGTCTGCCTTCTCGTGCGCGCAAGGCTGACGGGCATGGATCGCAGTCTCGTGGAGGCTTCCGAGGATCTCTATGCCACACCTATGGGCACATTCCGGCAAGTCGTGATGCCGCTGCTCACCCCTTCCATCCTTGCGGGATTCCTGTTGGCCTTCACGTTCTCCTTTGAAGATTTCATCATAACGTTCTTTGTGGCGGGACCTAATGTAACCCTGCCGATATACGTGTTTTCCTCAATTCGCCGCGGTATCACGCCGGAGATCAACGCCGTAGGCACCGTCGTGCTTCTCACTTCCCTGGTTTTGCTTATCACAGCGCAGGTCATTCTGCAGCGCGGAAACCGGACAGTAAAAACCCGCTAACCCTAAGCCGCGACGTGGGTAACCCGGTTGCGCCCCTCGCGCTTGGCGCGGTACAGCGCCTGGTCGGCACGCCTGAGGAAATCGTCGACCTTGTCGCTCGATCCCGCAAGCGTTGACAGGCCAACCGAGACCGTGATGTTCAGCGTGCCTGAAATCGCCCCGGCGCTGAAGGGCTTGGCGGCAATGGCCTTCCTGATGCGCTCGCCGATCTTTTGGGCAAGGTGAAGTTCGGTCGCGGGCAGGATGATGATGAATTCCTCGCCACCGACGCGGCAGGGCATATCCACATTCCTGATGTTCTCGCGGATGCGCGTGGCCAGTTCCTGCAACACCTTGTCGCCCACATCATGGCCATGGGTATCGTTCACCGGCTTGAAGAAATCCACGTCGATCGCCAAGGCCGAAAGCGGCTTGCCGCGATTGATGGAATGCTCAACCAGATGGCTGAGATGGGTCTCCATGTAGCGCCGGTTATAAAGCCCGGTGAGAGCATCGGTTGCCGCCATTTCAATTGATGTCTGCACGCTGATGCGGAGTTGCTCCGCGTAGCGGGCGCGCCGAACTTGCGTGTTGACCCGCGCCAGAAGCTCCTGCCTGTCGATGGGGCGGATGAGATAGTCATTCACGCCTATGTCAAGGGCACGCATGAGCCGCTGCTCGTCATCGGGCGCCACCACAATGAGAATGGGAATCTGCCGGGTCTGCTCAAGCGATTTCAATTGCGAGCACAGGCGCAGGCCATCGAACTGCTCGGCATCAAGATTGACAATCACCAGTTCATAAGGGTCCGAGCTTTCCGTGATGGAGGGAATGGCGTCCTGGGGATCAATGACTGCTGAAACCTTGTGCTTTCCTGTCAGCGCGATGCGCACCCGGTCAATAAAGGCGACGCGGCTGTCGAC
>CAZHCO010000026.1:0-7815 GCA_964530965.1 uncultured Aestuariivirga sp.
GAATCCTGTCGGGGCCGCCATTCTACATTGGGTCCATACCGGACACATAGGTTACATTTCATACCGGAGACATGGGTTACACTTTTGGCCCTTTGCAAGGAGCGCCAGATGCCTTGGAAGGACTGTACCTCTATTGGGATACTCAACTGAGCAGGCTTCAACATTTTATGTTTCGTTTGTAGGCACTGTTTGCAGGTAGCGTTGCACTCAAAGAAGACTTGAACTCACATGACTACTTGCGCACGCCAGCAAATGTGCTACGTTGTAGCCACAATAAGGAAATGAGCATATGACCACCATCAACAAATCAGACGTTGTACGCGCGCGCATCGAACCCAGGATAAAGCGGGATGCCGAAGGTATTCTGAAGCGGCTTGGCGTATCCCATAGCACCTTCATCAACATGAGTTATCGCGCTGTCGTTGCTGAGGGTGGCATTCCACTCTCGCTCCATGTTCCTAACAAGGAAACTGCGCGTGTACTTCGCGATGCGAGGAAGTCCGCAAAGCGGGGAAAATATGCAAAGGCTGCAACTCTCGGCGAGTTAACAGCTGCTCTCGGCGCAACATCAAAGCGCTAACCTGTGAGAAGGGTCGAATACGGCACGGCCTTCAAGAAAGACTACAAGCGTATGACGAAGCGCGGCGCGCCGGCGGCAAAGCTTAGCGCCGTTCTCGCCCTTCTCATGAATGATGAGAAGCTTCCTGCAAGGAATCGCCCACACATGTTTTCGGGAGAATGGAACGGGTTTTGGGAATGTCACATCGAACCCGACCGGCTCCTCATCTATGACCTTGATGATCCCGAGGTCTTGGCACTCCACCGAACCGGCACGCATTCAGATCTGTTTGAGTAACAGAAACCGCTGTTTTCAACTCGCTCAGAACAGAACCTTCATTTGAATGATCCGTTCCTCTGACAATCGGCTTGGCGCTACAAGCTACTCAGCCAAAACCTTGCGGCGGTCCTCGAACTCTTGTCTGTCAATCTCGCCGCGCGCAAAGCGTGCTTTCAGGATATCGAGCGGAGCAGGGCCAGTTGGCTTTAGCACCCCTTGCCATGATCCGCCGCCGAGCCATTGGATGAGAAGGACAATGGCGGCAATCACGACAATCAGTGTCAGGATCATAAACAGGGGACCAAAAAACATGCCGTAACCTCCTCCGCCCCACCCCATCATGCCCGGGCCATAACCATATCTTTCGCTGTCAGGCTGGGCCTGCGCCAGGGCCCTGCCCGGCGTGAAAACCAGTGCGGTGGTCAATGCGCCAGCAACCAGGTTCGAAACTCTTTTCAACTGCGCTCTCCTTCTTTCTTCCAACGCTCCATGCCCCCACGCAGCACGCGCACACCGGCAAAATTTCCATCCCTTAAGACCTCCGCCGCCCGGGCAGAGCGCTTGTCGGTCTTGCAAACCATGATAACCGGCTTGTCTCCCATTGCTTTGATCTCGATCAAGCGGTTGGCAATGTCACCGACCGGAATGTTGACCGCACCCGGAATATGTCCGAGCTCGCCAACAAATTCATCCGGCCCACGCACATCGAGGATGGAAAGGGCCGCACCACTTTTCATCATTTGTTGCAGTTCTTTGGTTTCGATCCACGCAATCCCGCCTTGCCGCATCCGCTTGATCAGCCGCGGCGCGAAGCCAATCACCGCCAGCAACCCAAGCGCATAAAGCCCATAGCGGATTGCTGAGGCATCACCTGTTAGCGCACCCTGGCCCGCATGCCCCAGCCAGCTGAAAGCGACGGCGCCGGGCGCCATGCAAATGAAAGAGGTGGTGACATAGGGCACAAAGCCGATGCGGGTGAGCCCCAGCGCATAATTGGTCAGGTTGAAGGGAAACAGCGGCACCAAGCGGACAAAGGCCACAAAGCGCCAGCCTTCTTTTTCCACCCCGTCCACCAATCGTTTCAGATGCCCGCCCGATTTCCGCGCCACCCAGTCATCAGCGAGATAACGCGCGATGAGAAAAGCAAGGCTCGCGCCGAGCGTTGCTCCAACCAGATTGAGGATCGCGCCCCACACGGGCCCGAACAACGCGCCACCAGCGAGCGCGAACAGCGAGCCCGGCAGAAACACGATGGTTCCTACTGCAAAAAGCAGGACGTGAACCACAGGCGCCCAAACCCCGAGATCGGCAAGCCAGCTGTCCAGGGATGTGGCGTCAAATTGATCGCGATGAAGTGTCGCCCAAAGCACGGCACCCGCAATAACAGCCAGGAGCAACGCACGGGGAATGAAACGAGACATGTTCATTTCGAATTTCCCTCCCGATTGATGGGATAGCCGCTGGCCGGACCACGCAAAGGCTGGATCAACATCTGGTCAAGCCAGAGATCCCGAGGCGTGCGGAATTGCTCAATGCCGATGGTCATGCCCTCGTGGCCTTCCCGCGGTTGGGCCCGATAGGTTCCAAGCAAACGGTCCCACCACGGCAGATTGAAACCAAAATTGCTGTTGGTCTCACTTGGATGGATGGAATGATGAACCCGGTGCATGTCGGGCGTTACGACAATCAGGCGCAAAATGCGGTCCAGCCCCAATGGAATGCGAATGTTGCTGTGATTGAACAGCGAAGTTCCATTCAGCAGAACCTCGAAAACCAGCACCGCAATCCCAGGCGGCCCAAGTGCTACAACAATCGCAAGCTTAAGCGCCATCGACAGCAGAATTTCGATCGGGTGAAAGCGCAAGCCCGTGGTGACATCAAATTCCAGATCGGCGTGATGCATGCGGTGCAGCCGCCAAAGCGCCGGCACCGCATGGAACATCACATGCTGCAGGTAAATTGCGAGATCGAGCAGCAGCAGCGACACGAGGAAAGCCAGCCAACCGGGCACCGCAAAAATGTTCAGCAACCCCCAGCCCCGCTCGTCTGCAAGAAGCGCCATGCCCACCGCCACAATCGGAAAAGTCAGGCGCACCAGCAGCGTATCGACCACCACAACCGCGATATTGTTGCTCCAGCGCAAAAGCCGGGGAATTTCCTGCCGCCTCCGGGGTGCGGCAACTTCCCAGGCGGCCATGATGGCAAGGATTGAAAAGAGGAAAAACAGCCGGACCTGCGGCTCGTGTGCCAATAAAAACTCCGACATATCTGAATATCCCTTGCCAACAGGCGGTTTTATCTATATTCAATTAATCACTTGAATGATATAATATACGGAACATGCCAATGTCAACAGGTCCCAAGCAAAAACTCTTCGCCGAGTTCGCGAACGTAGCCCGCGCCCTCGGCCATGCGCACCGGCTTGAGATTCTTGAGAATCTGGCCCAGGGCGAACGCGGTGTTGAGGCCCTGTCCACCCGCGTTCACCTCTCAATCGCCAATACCTCCCAGCACCTGCAGCATTTGCGCCGCGCCGGCCTTGTCGCCTCAAGGCGCAATGGAAAGTTTGTCCTTTATTTTCTCAGCGACGAATCCGTCCTCGCCCTGCTCGCCTCCCTGCGCCACGTCGCGGAACGGAATATCGCGGAAGTAAGCAAGATTGTGCGCGGATATTTTGCCGAGCGCGATACGATGGAACCAATTTCGCGCGAGGAGTTGTTGAAGCGTTCGCACGCAGGCCTCGTGACCATTCTTGATGTCAGGCCAACTGATGAATTCGCCCAGGGCCATCTCCCAAGCGCCCTCAACATTCCCCTGAACGATCTCACCGCGCGTCTTGCCGAGCTCGATCCCCAACAGGAAATCGTCGCCTATTGCCGCAGCACCTATTGTGTCCTCTCATTCGAGGCTGTTGCCGCATTGCGCGCCCGTGGCTTCAAGGCCCGCCGCATGGAAGAAGGCTTTCCCGAATGGAAGGCGGCAGGCTTGCCCCACGAGCATGCCTGATCTCCTAATTCGTCCGTGAACTGATAATTGACAATTATACGACCAATAGATCAGATGGGCATATCCAAAAAAATAATATGGACCCATGACCAGCTTCACTCCCCTCATTGACAGTCTCCCCTCCACTGTCCCTTTCGTTGGCCCTGAAACAATCCTGCGGCGCACCGACATTCCCCTTCGCGCCCGCATCGGCGCCAATGAAAGCGTTTTCGGCCCTTCACCCAAGGCCATAGCCGCCATGCAGGAGGCCGCCTTCGATTCGTGGAAATATGGTGATCCGGAAGTTTATGATCTCCGCGCCGCCATCGCCAGGCACCATGGAATCGGCATCGAGAATGTCACGGTTGGCGAAGGCATTGATGGCCTACTCGGCCTGGCTGTGAGGCTATTTGTGGAACCCGGCGTGACGGTGGCAAATTCCCTTGGCGCCTATCCCACCTATAATTTTCATGTCTCCGGTTTTGGTGGCAGGCTTGTCACCACGCCCTACGTGAATGATCACGAGGATCCTTCTTCCCTGCTGGACCTTGCGAAGAAAGAAAATGCCCGCCTGATTTATTTTGCCAATCCCGATAATCCCATGGGCACCAGTTGGAAGGCCAGCGTCATGCAGGATTTGATCGACAACATTCCAGCGGGCAGCCTGCTCATGCTCGATGAAGCCTATCTTGACTTTGCCGAGGGCACCGTTCCCGCCCTTGATATGACAAATCCCAATGTCCTGCGCTTTCGCACCTTTTCAAAAGCCTATGGCATGGCGGGTGTCCGCGTGGGTTACGCCCTGGGTCATCCTCATCTCATTTCTGCCTTCGACAAAATCAGAAATCATTTCGGTGTGACCCGCATGGGTCAGGCCGGAGCGATTGCAGCGCTCGCCGATCAGGAATATCTCGTCTCGGTGCAAACGCGCGTCGCCCGGGCCCGCGAAAAAATCTATGCCATTGCACAATTCAATGGCTTCGGCTGCGTCCCCTCATCGACCAATTTTGTCGCTGTCGATTGCGGCCGCGATGGCGCCTACGCCAGAAAAATTCTGGAGGGCCTCGCCGCCCACGGCATATTTGTGCGCATGCCGGGCGTTGCTCCGCTCAACCGCTGCATCAGGATCAGTGTGGGAACTGACGAAAATCTTGCGGCCCTCGAAGAAGCCTTGCCGCCAGCCATCAAGGCCGCCAGTTAAGCGCCTTCCTTCATGATGCTGTCGAGGTCAAGCCTGGCCGTGAACATGGCAAGGCTGCCGTCGGCATTGCGCGGCCACTTGTCCTTGGGCCTGTCCCAATAAAGCTCCACCCCGTTCTGGTCCGGGTCGCGCAAGTAAAGCGCTTCCGAAACCCCGTGGTCAGAGGCTCCATCGAGCTTGATATTATGTTTCTTCAAGCGCCGCAGGGCATCGCCGAGGTCAGCCCGTGTCGGATAAAGAATGGCCGTGTGGTAAAGCCCTGTTGTGCCCGGAGGCGGCGGCGAGCCGCCAAGGCTTTCCCAGGTGTTCAGGCCCAGATGATGATGGTAGCCGCCTGCCGAAATAAAGGCCGCCTGGTCGCCATATGTCGCCTGCAGTTCGAATCCCAAAACGCCGCAATAGAAATCCAGCGCCCGCTGGATATTCGAAACCTTCAGGTGCACGTGGCCAATATAAGTTCCTGCGGCGATGGGGTTTGGCGTCTGCGTCATAGTCTTTCTCTTCTGTAACTAGTAATGTTGCGCATATAGGCGGGTCAAGAGTGACAATCAAGCCAAAGCCGTGGATGAAATTTCGGCTGGCCTTGAGTTTGCCGCCGAGTTCGTCGAAATGAAAGATCAAATTCAAGGAGCAAGCCAATGTCCACCTCAAAGCTGTCGAAAAATCTGACCGTCGTGGATCACCCGCTCGTGCTCCACAAGCTCACCCTGATGCGCGACAAGCACACGCCGTCCGCCGTGTTCCGCCAGCTCCTGCGCGAAATCAGCCTGCTGCTGGCTTACGAAGTGTCCCGCGACCTGCCCATGACAACGCAGACCATTGAAACGCCCGTGGCCGAAATGGAAGCCCCGATCCTCAAGGGCAAGAAACTGGTGATCGTGTCCATTCTCCGGGCCGGCAACGGCCTGCTTGAAGGCATGCTTGATCTCATGCCCTCGGCCCGCGTCGGCCACATCGGCCTTTACCGCAATCCGGATACGCTTCAGCCCGTTGAGTATTACATGAAGGTTCCAGTGGATATCGCCGAGCGCCGGGTAATCGTGGTGGACCCCATGTTGGCCACCGGCAATTCCGTTTCTGCCGCTATCACGCGGTTGAAAGAGAAAGGCGCCAAGGACATTCGCCTCGTTTGCCTCCTTTCAGCCCCTGAAGGCATTGAGCGTTTCACCAAGGAACATCCGGATGTGCAGATCTATACGGCCGCCGTTGACAGTCATCTGAATTCCCACGGCTATATCGTGCCAGGCCTTGGCGATGCCGGTGACCGCATGTTTGGCACGAAATGATTCAGAACGGGACTGGTTAATCTCCCGTTAGTCATAGCAACAAGTTAACGGCAATAAATACCATTCAACAAGAATTAACCCCCTAGTCTCTGCCTCCGTATGTTGATTCAGAGTGCAGAAAAATAAAATGTCCGTTGCCGCCGTCGCCAGTCATAATCTGCGCCCCGATCAAAAATTTTCCAAACATGCCGATGGCACGAGGCCCCGCGTTCTCTATGCCGAGGATTCCAACGCATCAAGAATTGTGACAACCGCCATGTTGAATCGCATGGGGCTCGAGGTTGACGCCGTAGAGGATGGCGAACTCGCCCTGCGCCACGCCGAAAAATCTTCCTACGATGTCATCCTGCTTGATATCGAGATGCCAGTCATGGATGGCGTGACAGCGGCCCGCGGAATTCGCGCCCTGGGCGGCAAGACTTCAAAGACTCCTATTCTCGCCTTGTCCGCATTTCTGGCCGATTCCACCGAATTTTCCCATTGGCGCGATGCCTTCGACCATGCCCTGCCAAAACCCGCCAACAGCAACGAGCTTCACCGCGCCATAAGTGGAGTTTTACAAGATGCAGCACCTGTTCACGTCGAACCCGCCAAACCTGGCTCAATTCTCACGGGCCTGCGCGCCACCTTGCCCAGGGGAACCTGGGTAAAACTCATGACCCTTGCCGCGACGGAAAGCATTCACTACGCCAATGCTGCAGCAGCGGCCTTCGAAGCCAATGATGCTGAAACGACACGCCGCTGCGTGCATGCGTTAAAGGGCCTCGCACGTAACTTCGAAGCTGTTGAGCTTGCAAAAAAAGCGGTGGAAATTGAAGGGGGCGGGGCCAATCGCAAATCGGTTCAGGAGCTTCTGGCCACTGCAGATGCCTGGGCGACGGCGGCCAAGGCGGGAACTGTCTAGGGTTTTAGAAGCCGCTCAGCGCGTTTGCGCGGCAGATGATTCACGCGCACCCATCTGAACTTCAAGCGCATCAAGCATATGCAGGAATTCGTTCAGCTCGGGGCTAAGTTTCCGGGCGCGTGCTGTGCGGTTCACTTGGGTATTTTCTTGGTCGTTCAACATTTTTCTATCCCACTTCCCTTAAATCTGACTTTAAATCATCCAACCTAAGGAAACCCTAAGCCCGTCAGCCTGAACGCCGTCCCAAGCAGGCATTCATCTGAAATTCATCTGCCGAAAATAATCACGGGTTCGTGATGATACGCCCCTAGACATATCCGCGTAACATGAGATGTTACCCATTCTCACCCAGGTCCCTTGCAATCCCAGGAGATGAACGATGCTTTCCAAAAAACTGCTAAAGACCTTAACCGCCGGAGCCGTTGTGCTGGGTCTTGGCGTCACCCTCGCTTATGCCGCAGCCGACGACCAGATCAAGGCCCGGCAAGCTGAAATGAAGGGAAATGGCAAGGCTATCGGTGCCTTGGTTGCCATCATGAAAGGCGAGGCGCCCTATGACGCTGCCGTTGTGAAAGCCAGCCTTGATGCGATGGCCGCCGGA
>CAZHCO010000027.1:0-3501 GCA_964530965.1 uncultured Aestuariivirga sp.
GGATTGAAACGTTCGCCATTGGCGGTTTGCTTGCCTGACTTGTAATAAGAAGCCATGCCTGTTGTAGATTTGGCAGCAACACCGGAATCAAATCCGCCCAATGTCAGAAACCCAATAAAAACTCCAGTTAACATACGCTTCATGATAGGCCCTCTCTCATGTTGCGGTGCAACATAGAGCTGTTTGTGGCCACAATGTGACCTCCAAGTGAACCCCTAGAGCATGATCAACTTTGCTTGAATCAAAGTTCTTTTGATTCCCTTCTCCCCTGCGGGGAGAAGGCGGGGCCCAAGCGTAGCTTGGGAGGACGAGGGGGAACCGGTGATTCAATTGCATGACCGGCTCCCCCTCACCTTCCCAACACTTGCGTGTTGGGCCCCTTCCTCGCCCCCAAGGGGCGAGGAAAAGTAGAGACAATCGTTGCACGCAAAGATGATCAGACTCTAATGAATAGTTAACAACGAGTCCTGCGGAAAGTTCCACGCAGCACCCTCTCACCGCAATGGCGTTGCCATGGCAAGCTACGTCAGCAAGGGTTTGGCTGCGATGAACCCGGGGAAAGAAGTGCCTTAAATTGCAGCCTCTACCATGATCTCAACATCAAGGCCGGGGCCGGCAAGCCTGGATTCAACCGTGGCCCGCGCCGGCGTTTGTCCGGCCACAACCCAGGCATCCCACGCCTCGTTCATCTGCGCCCATGTGCCAATGTCCGTGAGCCAGATATTCGCTTTCAGGATTTTGGACTTGTCGGTTCCCGCCTGCTTCAGCGTGGCATCAATCTGCGCCAGGATATCGGCTGTCTGTTCCTTCACCGATTTGCCAGCGGTCTTGTCGGCCACAAATCCCGCGAGATAAACCTTGCCGCCATGAATAACCGCTTCGCTCATGCGCTTGCCAGCGCCGATCCGTGTAATGTTCATTGCTCTCTCCTGTTGATGTGTGGCGTTCCTTAGCCCCTCTTGAACACTGCATCAATCACCGCGAGCAAGACTTTCGGCAATGTCTCAAATGCGTAGGGCGCATGGAGCCGCTCCAGCCAGTGATGATAATCCCGCCCCCACGGACCGATATTGACGCAAGGATATCCTGCCGGTTCCTGAAGTGTGAAACTCGTTCCCCAGATCGGCGTATTCTCGGCGGCAACCGAAAAATCTCCCGAAACCTCGCCCACAAAACTCATGTCGGAAATTCCCGGAAAATATCCGATGGTGCCAAGGCCAAAGGACTTCACCGTTTCCGCAACCGCTTCAGCAAGTTTTTTGTCTTTCAAGGAAACCGCAGAATAGGGGATGGAGCCAAGGCCCATCACCACGGCAGGGCCGGAAAGACCCGTGAGCGACCAGACATATTGCGTGAGAAGCTTGGCGCGTTCCGGCAGATCAAGATCATGGCGTCTTGCCAACTCCTGCGCTTTGGCGAGAACCGTTTCATGCGAAACCAGCGCTTTCAGTTTCGCATAAGTCATGACTGGAATATTGCGCCTTAGCTTTGCTTCCGCCCGCGCGGCAGCACGTTTTGCAAGCTTCATTGAAATCTCGAGAACCCCGGCGGCAGACCGCCTGTGCTGCAAGGTATTCCAATAGACGAAACTTTGCGCCGGCGTGGTTACATTGTAGCCCCCCTTCAAATCTTTGAGATGAAGGGCAGTCGGTGGCGCGGCGATCTCATCACCGCTGGTTTCCGCCAATTCCGGCGCAAGCTCAAACTCCGTTACCAATTCTGCGGCAATATAGGCGGAATTCGCCCCGTCCTGCGGGTAACAGGCGTGCGCTTCCTTGCCCACCACAAAGGCCGTCAGCAATTGCTTGCCAATCGAGCCCATAGCCGCAACACGGCCCGTAGCGCCATCGCCTTGATCGGAAATTGCATCCAGATTGATCACGAGCTCAACATTGAGCCCGCGCGCTTTCGCGATCTCTCCAATCAAGGGAGCAGCCGCGCGCATCCCCGCCGAGCGGTCTTCCTCGTCAGGCGTTGCCACAAACAGCAACGAATGCCCGTCATTATAGGCTTCCATGGCGGCCAGCCCTGCCGCTACGCCGGATTTCATGTCCAGAAGCCCGCGGCCCGGTAGAAAATCTCCGGATTTCAAATCGGCAAGGGCCAGCACATTTTCACTGGTCACCTCAAGCTTGGCAATCATCGCCTTGCGCAAAATGACAGGGTGCAGTGCTAATGCGGCCAGATCGCCATAATCATCAAACGGCACCGTATCAAAATGCCCCGCCATCACAATTGTGCGGGGACTCGTTCCACGCTTCAAAACGAATACATTGCTGCGGCCCGAGTCTTCACCGGGAATGGTTTCCTTCCATGTTTCCGCAAATCCCAATTGCTTGAGATAGACCACCAGACGTTCTGAAAAAATTGCCTCCTCCGGTGTTCCCGTCACCGAAGGCCAGGAAGTCAGCTCTAAGGCAATCTCGCGCGCCCGGGCGGAAAGCTCAGGCGAATTTCTGGTCATATTCGAGAACTGCGTTCAGCAAAACCTGCGAGCCAGCACCACATTCATCAAAGGTGGTGGACTCCGCCTCATTGTGCGAAATGCCGCCAAGGCAGGGAACGAAAATCATCGTGGTGGGTGCAACCCGCGCGATATAGGCGGCGTCATGGCCAGCGCCTGAAGCCATCTCCCGCATCTTGTATCCCGCATGGGCGCCGCCCTTGCGCACGCACTCAATAAGCTCCGGATTGAATTTCACCGCTGGAGATTTCCAGATGCATTTCTCTTCAAAGGTAAGCTTTTCCGCCTCCGCAATTGGCGCAAGCGAAGCCCGGAAGGCCGCCTCCATCTTGTCCAGCACTGCCTCGTCCGGGTGACGCAGGTCGACCGTGTAAAACACTTCCCCCGGCACCACATTGCGGCTATTTGGACTGTTCTCGATCAGCCCCACGCTTGCCACACCCGGCAAATGGTTCAGCCCCACCTGATGAATGGCTTCAATCATCCGCGAAGCGCCAAGCAGCGCATTCTTGCGGAGCAGCATCGGCGTAGCGCCCGTATGGGATTCCTGGCCCTTAACCGTCACCTCATACCAGCGCATGCCCTGCACGCCGGTGACAACGCCAATCATTTTTTCTTCCGCCTCAAGGATCGGACCCTGCTCGATGTGAAGTTCAAACATTGCCTGGAACTTGTGGGAACCCACCGGTTCAGAGCCGAGATAACCAATGCGCTTCAACTCGTCGCCCAGCTTGATGCCATCTCGGTCTTCACGCGTGTACGCAAACTCCGGCGTGAACACCCCGGCATAAACCCCCGAGCACAGCATGGCGGGTGCAAAGCGTGAACCCTCCTCATTGGTCCAATTCACAATCATGAGGGGTGCATTAGAGTCATAACCCATGTCAACAAGGGTGCGCAGCGCTGCCAAAGCGCCAAGCACACCCAGCACGCCGTCAAATTTTCCACCCGTGGGCTGCGTATCCAAATGTGAACCCAACGCGATCGGCAGCAAATCCTTGCGGCGGCCGCCACGAGTTGCAAACATGTTGCCCACG